>JBBSAT010000107.1:0-22201 GCA_038252025.1 Polyangiales bacterium
GATCGTCGACGCGGCGCTGAAGCTCGACGATCGCGAGATCCAGTTCGTCCCGATCTCCATCGGCTACGAGCGGATCATCGAGGAAGGCTCGTACGTCGCCGAGCTCGAGGGCGGCGACAAGCAGAAAGAGAGCGTGGGCGGTCTACTGGAGAGCCGGAAGATCCTCCGGTCGAAGTACGGGCAGCTCTACATCCAGTTCGGCGCGATCATGAGCTTCAGGACGCTTCGCCAGGAGGCCGCCGGCCTCGACGCGGACGATGGCGTTCGCGCAGAAGGCGGCCTGACGCCGCCGCAGCGTCGCGCGCTCGTGCAGCGGATCGCGCACCGCGTCACCTACGAGATCAACCGCGTCACGCTCGTCACGCCGGCGGCGCTCACGGCGAGCGCGCTGATGTCTCAGAGGCGCCGCGCGGTCAGCCGCGGCGAGATCGAGGCGCGCGCCGCCGAGCTGCTGCGCGCGTTCCGAAGGCAGGACGCGCCCGTCGCGAAGACCTTGCTCGATCGCGCCGGAGAGCTGCGTCCGGACGCGCTCGAGAGCGCCATCCGGCTCTTCCTGGACGCGAAGCTGGTCGTCGTCCCGAACGAGAAGGACGCGCTGCGCGACGCGAAGGTCGAGCGCCTCTACGCGGTGCCCGAAGAGCGTCGGATCGCGCTCGAGTACCACAAGAACACGGTCCTCCACTTCTTCGTGCCGAGCGCGCTCGTCGCGAGCTCCTTGGCGGCGCTCGGCTGGGAGGCGCCGCTCTCTTCGCTTCGCGATCGCGTTCGCACGCTCTCGAGGCTCTTCAAGCTCGAGTTCATGTACCGCGCGGACGCGGAGTTCGAAGCGATCTTCTCGGACGCGCTCGCGAAGATGATCGAGAGCGACGAGGTGCTCTGGGAGGCCGATCGCGTGCGGCGCGCAGGCGGCGATCCGGGACGCCGGCTGGTGCTCTACGCGGACATGATCGGGACGTACTTCGAGTCGTATCTGCTCGCGCTGCGCGCGGCGACCGGCCTGACGGACAAGCGCGTGCTGAAGAAGGACTGGATCAAGAGCACGCTCCAGCTCGGCCGCCGCGAGCTCGCCGCGGGTGGGATCACGCGGAGAGAGTCGGTCGCGCGCGCGAAGCTCGAGACGGCCCTTCCGGCGCTGCACGAGCTCGGCTTCGTTCGCACCGAGGGCGACTACGTGGTGGCCGGAGCGAAGCTCGCGGACGCGCGCGCCGTGTCGGACCTCGACGCGCTGCTCGAGTCTCACCTGCGCGCGGAGTGATCCCTCAGGGGACACCGGCGTCGGGCGCAGGCTCGTCGGCTGGCTCGGCTGGCTCGGCTGGCTCGGCTGACTCGGCTGGCGCGGCGCGCGGCGCGCGGGCTTGTTCCGGCTCGGCGCTCGGGGCGGACGCCACGATGCCGCCGCGCTCGCGCGCGCGGTCGCGCATCGCGAAGAGCTCGTGCTCGCCGAGGAAGCCGCTGCGACGGTCGACCACGAGCCCGTGCGCGTCGATCATGTAGAAGGTGGGCACGCCGGGCAGCTCGCCGAGCTCGCTCGTCCCGAGCGCGATGGTCCCCGTGTCGTCGTAGACGACGGTGTAGGGCGGACGAAACGTGGACTGGTAGACGTCCGCGAACTGGGCGGCGTTCGGCTCGACGACGACGCCGAGCACGACCGTGTCTTCGGCGTCGCGCGTGAAGCGGCTGACCGGTCTGACGGCGGCCTGGCTGAGCCCGTCGTAGGTCGCCAGGACGAAGAGCATCACGAGGCCTCCGCGCTGGTCGGCCAGCTCCACGGTCCCGCCGCCCACGGTGTGCAGCGTGAGATCGATCGGCCGATCGGGCAGGGCGCCGTGCGAGCTGCCGACCCGATCGCCGCCTGCGCCGCCGCAAGACGCGGTGAGGAGAGCGAGCGAGAAGAGCAGGGACCGCAGCATCGAAGAGGTCGCTATAACACGCGCGATGCGTGTGCTCCCGCTCGCCAAGGACGTTGCGCTTCGGGCGCACCTCGACGCGCTCGTCGCGTCCACCGATCGCGCGTCCCGTCTGGCCAACGATCCGCTCGGGCTCGTCCACGGCTTCGCGCGGGACGACGACCGCGAGATCGTCGGGCTGCTGGCGGCGACGCTCGCGTTCGGGAACGTCGTCGCGATCCGCCGGAGCATCGGGCGCGTGCTCGACGTGCTCGGCGAGCGGCCCAGCGAGATGCTCGCGAGGACGAGCGAGCGCGAGCTGACGCGGCGGCTCGAAGGGTTCGTCCATCGCGTCTACCGCGGGCCCGACGTCGCGCGAATGCTGGCCCGTGCGACGAAGCTGCGAGGGAAACACGGCTCGCTCGGCGCCGCGTTCGCTCGTCACGTCGACGACGACTCGACCTCCGGTCTCGTCCACGCGCTCGCGGTGCTCGGCGACGAGCTGCGCGGCCCTTCGCCCGCGCGTGGCCTGAGCCACCTCGTCCCCGACGTACGGAAGGGCTCCGCGACGAAGCGGCTGCTCCTCTATCTGCGGTGGATGGTCCGTCGGGACGACGGCATCGATCTCGGGCTCTGGAAGGGCGTCTCGCCGCGCATCCTGGTGATCCCCGTCGACACGCACGTGCATCGCATCGCCCGGAACCTCGGCCTCACGCGCCGTCCGGACGCGTCGCTGCGCACGGCGCTCGAGATCACGCACGCGCTCGCGCGATTGGATCCCGAGGACCCGGTTCGCTACGACTTCGCGCTCTGCCACCTGGGCGTCTCGCGCGCGTGCCCGAGCCGAAGAGACGCAGCGAAGTGCGCGGCGTGCCTCGTGAAGCCAGTCTGCACGAAGTGGCGCTGAGGCCCGTCGACATGCGTACACCTCGCGTCGCCAATCCTCAGCGGGTGCGGGCTCGCCTCACTGGATGGATCGACTCGCCGCGCGCGCACATCGCGACGAGCTTGGCGATCCGGTCGGCGCGCGTCTCGGGCTTCTTGGCCGTGTGCACCCGATAGAGGATCGCGTAGCGGTTGGCTGCGTCGAGCTGTTCGAAGCGCGAGCGTGCTGCGCGGTTCTTCGCGAGCGCCGCGGCGAGATCCTCGGGGACCGTCGCGGTGCGCGCGCCGTCGTAGGCACGCTCCCAGCGGCCGTCGGCCTTCGCGCGGTCCACCTCTACGAGGCCCGGCGCGCGCATGCGCCCCGACGCGAGCAGGGCCTCGACCTTGCCGCAGTTGATCTTGGACCAAGGGCTCGTGCGCGTCCGGCGACCGAAGCGCTGCAGGAAGGCGGTCGCGTCGAGCGCACGCTTCTGACTGTCGATCCAGCCCCAGGCGAGCGCCACGTCGAGCGCCTCGGCGTACGTGATGGAGCGGGCGGCGCCTGCCTTGGCGATGCGCAGCATGACCGGGCCCGAGACCGCATGGTGCTCCGCGAGCCAGCTCTCGAAGGCGGAAGCGTCGCCGAACGAGAGAGTCGGCTCGGTGGGCTTGGGCGCGGCCGGCTTGGGCTTGGGCTTGGCTTTGGACTTCGGCTTGGGCTTCGGGGCGCTCGCGGGCATGGCGCGCGATCGTAAGCGCGTCCCGCGCGAAGGTGTGGAAGAACACGACGCGACCCCGCTGTGCCTCGCTCGACGGAGGTCGATGCCGCGGCGCGTCGCGTCGCATGAGCCGCGTCGCAGGGGTCACGCTGCCTCCGGCCGATCTCGCCGCGCGGCGGACCCGCCCGTGGACCGCAGAGCCGCGACGCACATGTCCACGTCCGGAGGCTCGCCCCACCACGCGGGAATCAGCGTCTCTTCGTCCACCCGCGTTCCCGCGGAGACGTGCCGAAGGCGAAGCGCGCTCACCGCGTCCTCTGGCAAGCGAGGAGCCTTCACGACAGGCGACACCGTCTCTCCTCTCGGGTCGAGGAACGCCCGCGCACCGGCGCGCTGCACGATCGAAAACCCGCCCTCGTGCACCAAGCGATGATGGAACGGACAGAGCAGCACGAGGTTCTTCGTCGACGTCTCGCCGCCGTGCAGCCAGTGCTCCACGTGGTGCGCGTCGAGCCAGGCGCGGTGCGCGCAGCCAGGGAAGCGGCAACAGCCGTCTCGTGTCGCGAGCGCACGGCGCAGCGCCGGCGTGACGGTCCTCCGTCTCCGGCCCACGTCGATCGGAAGACCGGAGCCGTCGATCGCCACCGCCTGCGTGGTGCAGTCGCACGCCACACGCCGCAGCGTCTCCGCGAGAACGCGACGACCGTCGTCGAGCACGGCGGCCATCGCGCCGGGGCCGTCCGCGAGGACCTCTTCGCGAACGTGAACGACGACCTCGGCGGAGGGGCGCGACTTCTGCGCCTCGCTGTCGAACGAACGCGCCACATGAACGAACGCGTCGGCGTGAGGCGTCGAGCCCTCGGCGCGCGCTCTCTCGATCGCCTGCCTTCGAAGGCCGCGGCAGATGCGCTCGAGGTGAGCGGCCGTCATCCGTAGCGCCATGTCGAGGAGCGTGCTCTCGTTCTCCGGTGTGGCGACGCGGGAGAGCGCGCGGACCTTGGAGTAGGAGAGGCGAGCTGCGGAGAACGCGCGGTCGATCAGGGGGAGGGCTCCGAGCGCGCGAGCGACGCGCAGCTTCTCTCGTGCGGCGCCCGGCGCGAGGCCGACGCGCCGGCTCAGCCAGTGCGCGAAGGAGGCTGCGCCGTGGTCGGGCCAGAGCCGCGTCGGCTCGAGTTCGCGCAGGATGGTGAGCTGACGATGCGTCGCGACCTCGAGGTGGGCAGTCAGCTCGGCGAGCTCGCGCTCGAGAGAGTCCGTGTGTTGGCACATGCATGGACGACGAAGGCGAGAGTGGCGCCTGACGATGATCGATAGAGATAGAGCTAGAGCCCGAATGTCTCCGATCGCTCGTCGGCGAGCGGGGAGCGCATCGTGCGAAGAATGCTCATCCCCGGTGGAAGGTCGCGCAGTCGATGCGTCCGACGTCTTCGGTCGGCAAGCACGTGAGATCGAACCCCTCGCAGAAGCGCCCACACGAGAACACCTCGGTTTGGCCGCAACCGGTCACAGACCACCATTCGCCAGGAGGCAGTCGAACGGTATGCGCCTCCGAGCGCAGACATGTGCCCTCGGCGCCTGCGAGAGCACCGATGACGTCCTGCGGGTCTGAAGCGGCCGCGGGATCGCTGGGTGGAGGAGCGCGCGCCACGCACTCACGGATGATCTCGTCGACAGCGACCAGGATCTGAAGGTCCTCTCCACGGCAGCCAAGCAGGTCTGCGCCGGTTGCGCGCAGCACGGCTTCCACCTCGCCGGAGGGTCGCTCCGGTCGGACGGCGGCCCCACCGCAACCCAGCGAGGATGCGAATGTGAGAACGACCGCGATCCGCGGCAGATACCGGCTGAGACGGCTCGGCGGCCTCAATCGAGGCCGCGCTATCTCCACAGGTCGCCGAGACGGGCGCCTAGGCGGGCGGCGACCATCGCCTCGACCTCGCTCGCGCTGTCGGCGCTCGCGGCGCGCGACGCGACGTCCTCGCACTCTGCTAGGTCCACGCGGGAGAGAAGCTCGCGCACGAACGGGATGTCCGTCGGCGGGATCGAGAGCGCCCGATAGCCGAGCCCCACGAGGATCGGGACCGCCCGCGGATGGGCCGCGAGGTCCCCGCAGATCGATGCGGGCTTCTGCGCATGTGCCGCCGCGCGGCTGACGGCGCGCAGCATCACGAAGAGCGCCGGCTCGAGCGAGCGGCGTAGGTGCGCCACGGCGGGGTCCTGCCGGTCGATGCCGAACGTGTACTGCGCGAGGTCGTTCGTGCCGATCGAGACGTAGTCCACGTGCTCGAGGATCGACTCGATGAGCACCACGGCCGAGGGAAGCTCGATCACCGCGCCGACGCGCGGCGTCCCCGTCTCGACGCCGGACGCCGCGAGGGACGCCGCCGCGGCCGCCATCGCTCGCTTCGCCTCCAGGAGATCGGCGACCGTGCCGATCATCGGGAACATCACGCTGACTCCGCCGCGCGCGCTCGCTCGGAGGATGGCGCGGAGCTGCGGATCGAAGAGGTCCGGGCGCGTGAGCGCGAGTCGCACGCCGCGGAGCCCGAGCGCCGGGTTCGGGCCTCGCGGCAGAGCGAAGCCGGGGAGCTTGTCGGCGCCGAGGTCGAACGTGCGGAGGCAGACGCTCCTCCCGTCGAGCCTCTCGGACATCTCGCGGTAGACGACGAGCTGCTCGTCCTCCGTCGGAGGCTCCTTGCCGAGGTAGAGGAACTCGGTTCGGAAGAGCCCGACACCGTCCGCGCCGGCCAGCACGGCTTCGTCGACCTCGCTCGTGAGCTCGACGTTGGCGGCGAGCTCCACGCGCGCGCCGCAGCGCGTCGCGGCGGGGCCGGGCGGGCGCTCGCGTAGGCGGCGCGTGAACGTCTTGTAGCGGCGCGCGCGCGTCGTGGCGCGCTTCACGTCGGCCTCGGACGGATCGACGAGGATCTGGCCGTGCAAGGCGTCGACGACGATGCGCATGCCCGCCTTGATCGCCGCTGTCGCTCCGGCCGCGCCGACGACGGCCGGGATCCGGAGCGCGCGCGCGAGGATCGCGGTGTGGCTCGTCGCAGAGCCGTGCTCGGTGACGATCCCGAGCGTCTCTTCGGGATCGATCTGCGCCATCTCGGCGGGCGAGAGGTCGTGCGCGACGAGGATCGAGCGCTGGCCCGTGCGCGGGACCGTCGAGCGGCGGCCGAGGAGCACGCCGAGCACGTGATCGACGACCTGCTCCACGTCGCGCGCGCGCTCCCGCAGATACGGCGCCTGCGCCGTCCGGAGGCGCGCCGCGATCGCATCGCCCGTCTTGCGCAGCGCGAAGGCGGCGCTCGCGCCCTCGGCCACCGCGTTCCGCGCACCGTCGACGAGGAGCTCGTCGCCGTGCATCAACACGTGCGCGTCGAGGACGAGGCGATGATCGGCGAGCGTGCCCTCGGGCATCGCGTCGCGTGCCTCGGCGACGAGCCTGCGTGACTCGGTCAGCGCCGCGTCGAGCCGCGTGCGCTCCGCTCCACGCTCGCCGACCTCGACGGACGAAGGCGAGACGAGGATCCGCCGGCGATCGAAGACGAGCGCGGGGCCCACGGCGATCCCGGGCGACGCGGAGATCCCGGTGAGGACCTCGCTCATCGTTCCTCGCCGAATCGACTCGCGATCAGCACGCCGATGGCGCGGATGGCCTCTTCGGCATCGTCGCCGGTCGCACGGGCCGTGACGAACGCGCCGAGCCCGCTGCAGAGCAGCAGCACACCCATCACGCTCTTCGCGTTGGCGCTCTGCCCGTCGTGCTCGAGCACGACCTCGCACGAGAACCGCGAAGCGAGCTGTACGAGCTTGGTGGCGGCCCGCGCGTGTAGGCCGCGCTCGTTGACGATCTCGTACGTCGCGGACGCTTCCATGCTCAGCGCGCGGTGTCACGGTGCGAGGTGGTGACCTCGCGGTTCGCGCCGAACCTGCGCCCGAGCTCCTCGGCGATGGCGACCGAACGGTGGCGCCCTCCGGTGCAGCCGATCGCGACCGTCAGGTAGGCCTTCCCCTCGCGCTCGTAGCGCGGGAGCGTCCGCTCGAGGAGGCGCGAGACGTCCTCGAGGAGCTCCGTCGTCTCCGGAGCTGCGAGCACGTAGTCGCGGACGGGAGGGTCGAGGCCCGTCAGCGGCTTCAGCTCCGGGACGAAGTGAGGGTTCGGGAGGTAGCGCACGTCGAACACGAGATCGGCGTCGACCGGAAGCCCGAACTTGAACCCGAACGACACGAAGCGGACGTGCATCTGCGGTCGCGTTCCGTCGCGTCCGAGATAGTCCACGAGGGTTCGCCTCAGATCGTGGACAGAGAGACGCGAGGTGTCGATCACGCGCTTGGCGCGCACTCTCAGCGTGGCCAGGCGCTCGCGCTCGCGGCTGATCGCTTCCATGACGTCGCCGCCGGGCGCGAGCGGGTGAGGCCGCCGCGTCTCGCTGTAGCGGCGGACGAGCGCGTCGTCGGCGCAGTCGAGGAAGAGGACCTCGACGTCGTGGCCGCTCGCGAGGAGCGTGTCGAAGACCTGGCCCGCGCCCTCGAGGAACGAGCCGGTGCGGACGTCCATCCCAAGGCCGATCTTCTCCAGCTCGCCTGAGACCTCCGCCACCAGCGCGGGCGCGAGCTTCGGCGGTAGATTGTCGACGCAGAAGAAGCCGAGATCCTCCAGCACGCGGAGCGCGCTGGTTCGTCCGGCGCCGCTCATGCCGGTCACGACCACGATGTGGAGCTTGTCGCCCATGCCCCTTGCCTCGGCGCATGGTAGCGCGGAGCGGGCCCTCCGCAGGAACGGATGTCGCCGTCAGGCCTTCTCCCCTTGGAGACGCTCGACGAAGGCGCGGGCGCCGTGCAGGCCGTTTCGCTTGAGGAGCTGGTTTCGCGCCGCGACCTCGATGAGGACGCCCATGTCGCGCCCCGCCCGGACCGGCACCTGCAGAAGAGGGACGGGCACGCCGAGCACGTCGCGCGTGTGGTCGTCGAGCCCGAGGCGGTCCTCTTCGTCGCCGTCGGTGTAGTGGGTGAGGTCGAGCACCAGATCGATCCGAACCGAGTCGCGGACGGCGGTGGCGCCGAACAGATCGCGCATGTTGAGCACGCCGAGGCCGCGGATCTCGAGGTGATGCCTCAGCGGGAGCGGCGCGCTGCCGACGATGCCGTCGCGCGTCGTGCGCACGAGATCGACGGCGTCGTCCGCGATGAAGTTGTGCCCTCGCTCGACGACGAAGAGCGCGCACTCGCTCTTGCCGATGCCGCTCGGACCCGTGAGGAGGATCCCGAGCCCGTGGACCTCGACGAGAACGCCGTGCACGCGCGTCCGGGGCGCGAGCAGCTGATCGAGCGCTTCGTGGACCGCGGCGATGGCCCCCGAGGAACGGTGCGATGCGAGGGCGAGCGGCGTCGAGGAGCGCTCGGCGGCGAGCGTGAGGAAGGCGGGGACCTCGACGCCGCGCGTGATCACGACGAGGGAGAGCGCGTTCTCGAAGAGCGAAGCAGCGCGTGCTGCCTGTGCGTCTGGCGCGAGCGTACCGAGGTAGCTCAGCTCGGTCTCGCCGAGGATCTGGACGCGGCTCGGGACGATGCCGTGCATGTGGCCCGCGAGCGCGAGCCCGGACTTCTGGATCCGTGTGTGCGTCAGCACGCGGTCGAGCCCGTCGCGCCCTGCGACGAGGGACGTGAACGCCGCGATCTCGGGGACGGCGAGCAGCGCGCGCGTGCTCGTCGTCGGCTCTCGCACGAGCGAGGGGGTCTCTGCCATGCGCCGAGGATAGCCGCTGGCCGATGCGACGGCGCGGCGTAGCATTCGATCGATGCGCTCGGAGATCCCTGCCATCGAAGGCCTCGACCACGTGCAGATCACCATCCCGCTCGGAGGGGAAGAGCGCGCGCGGGCCTTCTACGTCGGCGTGCTCGGCATGCTCGAGCTGCCGAAGCCAGCCGCGCTGGCCGCGCGCGGGGGGGCGTGGTTCCTGTGCGGCGCCTCCCAGCTCCACGTCGGCGTCGAGGAGCCGTTCGCTCCGGCGCGCAAAGCGCATCCGGCGTTTCGCATGCGGAGCGCAGAGGACGTGAGGCAGCTCGCCAGTGCGCTCGAAGCGCGCGGGATCACCCCTCGCTTCTCGGAAGAGGACCCGCGCGCGATCCGCTTCCACGCAGACGATCCCTTCGGAAATCGTCTCGAGTTCACCGCGCCTCTGGAGATACGGGACTAGACTGGCGCGATGGCGGGCGCAGACGAGCTTCTGACCGCGGAGTGGCGGGACCTCGAGCAAGCGCGCTTGCGTCTGGCGCGGCTTCGCGCGGACGACGAGGGCGGCGTCCTCCGTGCCTACCGGCAGGCGATCACGATCTCCGGCGCCATGCTCGACGTGGCGCGTGTGGGCGTCTGGGTGCTGGACTTCGAGCACGGCAAGCTTCGCTGCGTCTGCCTGCGAGACCTCGATGCGCCGCAGCTCGAGAAGACCCTGCCGACGATGCCCATCCGCGAGCTCGGCATCTACGAGCGTGCGCTGTCGACCCGCCGGATCGTCGCCGCCGAGGACGTCGCGAACGACCCGCTCACGCGGGACATCGTGGTCGAGTACTTCGCTCCGCTCGGAATCACGTCGACGCTCGACGTTCCGTTCTATCGCGACGGGCGGGTGGCGGGCGTCGTCTGCCACGAGCACCGCGGCACGCCGCGAAAGTGGAGCGACCGCGACGCGAATTTCGCGCAGACCGTCGCGGAGGTGGTCGGCTCGCTCACGCTCTTCGAAGAGTACGCGCGCGCCGTCGACGCGCTTCGTGTCCGCGAGGTCGCCCTCGAACAAGCCCTCCGGAGCGAGGCCATCCGCCGGATCGCGAGGGCCGTCGCCCACGATCTGGGGAGCCTCCTCAGCGCGATCTCGATGGCCGGCGATCTCGTGCAGCGCCCCGGCGTCACGGACGAGGTTCGCAGCGAGGCTGCGCGCACGATCCACGAGGCCGCGGACAGCGCCATGCGGCTCTCGAGGCAGCTCCTCGCCGTCGCGGGCCGTGCGGAGAGCTCGGGCGGGCCGCGCGTGCTCGACGAGGCGGTCGAGAAATTCCTGCCGGCGCTGCGCGGGCTCGCGGGCAGCGAGCGAGTCCTCGAGCTGCAGCTGGGGCAGCCGGGCGCCATCGTCCCGCTCGACCGGACCCAGATCGAACAGGTGCTGCTGAACCTGGTCGTCAACGCGCGCGAGGCGACCCGTTCTGGCGGGCACATCACGATACGAACGCGCGCGGACGGCGGGGCGATCGACCCGCGCTGGTCCTACCTCGCGCTGGAGGTCTCGGACGACGGCGAGGGCATGGACGAGCGGACGCGCGCGCGTGTGTTCGATCCCTACTTCTCGACCAAGCCCCGGGGACAGAACAGTGGCCTCGGCCTGGCGACCGTGAGGGGGATCGTCGTCTCGGGCGGGGGAGATCTCAGGGTCGAGAGCGCGCCAGGAAAGGGCGCCACGTTCACGCTCCGGCTCCCGATCATGCGGGACAATGGGCGGATCGCGCCCCTGGATCCGGCCGAGGGCACGGCCTGAGCGCCAGCGCTCCGCGCTGAATCTCGGAAGACCGCACGCGCGGGGGAACCCGACCCGAGGGCTGCTGTCTCTGGGGGATGCGAACGCTCAGCCCGCACGAGCTCCTCGACGTCGAGCCGGACGCCACCCTCGCCGAGCTCCGGAGCGCGTACCGGCGCCTGGCGCTCGCGGTGCACCCCGATCGCAACCCCGGGGACGCGTTCGCGGGGGCACGATTTCGCGAGGTTCGCAGCGCGTACGAGGTGCTCTCGCGGGAGTGCAAGCGCCGCGACGACATCCCGCTGACGCCGGTCCGGATCGCTTGCGTGCTGGTCGGCGGCCACCTCGTGGGATCGCTGCGGGTAGGGGCGAGCCGCGTGCGCCGTCACCGATGGATCCCCCTCAGCCTCTGGGCCACGCGAAGCTGCCCCGTGTGCGAAGGCGTCGGGAGCCTGGTGGTGGGTGCGCGCTTCCTGTTCGGCCAAGAGCGCGCCGAGTGCCCGCGCTGCGACGGCATCGGGCTGGTCGGCGTCGAACGGAACCTGCGCGTGAAGCTCCCCACGCTGAAGCCTGGCGTGGCCATCCGCTTGCGCGGCGAGGGCATCCTGGCGCAGGGCGGCGCGCGCGGGGATGCCTTCGTGCACCTGGTCTGACCGTGCGCGGAGGCCACGGAGCGCCGGGAAGAGCCACGACTCGCTCGATGGACCGCCGCGCGACGTGGTAATCTGCGCCCGCATGTTTGACGATCCCCCCGCGCGGCGCCGTTGGCCGCGCTCCCAACGCTTCTCGCTGTCGTCGACCGGCACGTCCGCCGCCGCCTCCTACCTCTCGACGATCATCGCGTCGCGGACCGAGGAAGGTCGTGCGTCCTTCGACGCCGCTCGTGCGACCTGGGCGACCGAGTTCCACATCCAACCGGATGACGGCCTGTATCTCGCGGAGATCCACGGCGGTCCCGTGACGCTCGGCCAGCTCGTCGACGCCCTCGAGACCTGCGGCAAGACGCGCAAGGACGCGATCGCGGCCGTGGAGCGGCTCGTGGACGCGGGCCTGGTGGACGCGAGCGGGTCCGAGGCCTGAGCGGTCCCTCGCGTGGAGTCCAAGATCGTCGATGCGATCGGGCCTGCTCTTCTCGACGCGGCGGCGGCGGCGGGTATCGGCATCGCCATCGCGGCGATCGGCGAGGACGGCCCGCGTCTCATCTACGTGAACGAGGTGACCTGCGGTCTCCTCGGCGAAGAGAAGGCGTCGATCCTCACGCGGACGTCGTTCTTCGACCTCGTGGCGCCGGCGGACCGCGAGCGCGTCCGTGAGATCCACACGGCTCGCTCGAGAGGCGAGGATCCGGACGCGCGCCTCGAATTTCGCGTGCTGCAACCCAGCGGCGAAGAGGTGCCGGTGGCGGCGGGGGTCTGCATGACCCAGGTCGGCGCCATCCGGGCCGCGGTCGTCCTTTTCACAGACATGCGCGCGCGCACCACCGCCGTCGCCCAGCTCCAGGCGTCCGAGAAGCGCTTCCAAGACCTCGTGGAGGCCGCGCCGGACGGAATCGTCATCTCCCGCCGCGCCGACATCGTGTACGCCAACCGCGCGGCCGGGGAGCTCCTCGGTCTACCGCGAGAGGCCCTGGTGGGCCGATCGCTCGGCGAGTTCTTGCCCCCCGACGGCATCGCGCGGATGCGCGAGCGGATGGCCGTGATCGGTCACGGCGCCGCCCTCGCGCCGAGCACGTACCGCGCGACACGCCCCGACGGCACGACGGTCGTCGCCGAGATCGCGTCCATCGTCACCGAGTACGAGGGCGTCCCCTCCGTTCTGGCGTTCGCACGAGACGTGACGGAGCGCGCGCAGCTCTCGGCCGCGCTCGAGCGAACGGCGCGCCTCGCCGCCGTGGGCCGTCTCGCAGCGGGAATGGCGCACGAGATCAACAACCCGCTCGCGTTCATCTCGCTCAGCAGGGAGGCGCTCGAGCGCAAGCTCGCTGGCGTGCTGCCGCCGGGCGCCGACCGCGAGGAGGTGATGAGCCTGCTCCAGGACGTCGCTCGCGGGAGCGTTCGCGTCACGGGCATCGTCCGGGACCTCAAGGCCTTCAGTCGGGACGGCGAGCGAGAGGCCGAGCCAGGGCCCGTCGATCTGGATCCCGTGATCGCGTCCGCGATGCGCATCGTGGAGCACCTGATCGCCGCCCGCGGTCGCGCCGTGCGGGTCCGCGTGGCGTCGGGCGCGCTGCCGCGTGTGCTCGGCGATCCGCGGCGCCTCGAGCAGGTCTTCGTGAACCTCCTCGTCAACGCAGCCCACGCGCTCCCGGAGGGAGGGAACGGCACGATCGAGGTTCGCGAGACCCTCGCGCCGGGCTCGGTGGTCATCGAGGTGCGCGACGATGGAAAAGGGATCGCGGCCGAGCACGTCGGGCGGGTCTTCGATCCGTTCTTCACGACGAAGCCCGTCGGTGGCGGGACGGGCCTCGGCCTCTCCGTCTGCCACGGGATCGTGACGTCGTTCGGGGGCAGCATCACGATCGAGAGCGAGCTCAGCCACGGCACGACGGTGCGGGTCACGCTGCTGCGCGTTCCGGACGATAGGCCCTCGTCTGCGGCGGACAGCGCGGCCTTGGCAACGCTCGCGGCACCACCGAAGGAGCGCCCACGGCTGCTCATCGTCGAAGACCAGGACGCTCTCGCGCTGACGCTCGCACGCCTGCTCTCGGAGCAGTACGAGGTCGAGATCGCATCCCGCGTCCTCGACGCGCTCGCCCGTCTCGCGAAGGATCAGCGCCCCTTCGACGTCGTGCTCTGCGACATGGTGATGCCAGACGGCACCGGCATCGAGGTCTTCGAAGGTGCGATCCGGGAGCGTCCCGAGATCGGGCGGCGCTTCATCTTCATGACGGGCGGCGCGTTCACGACCGACGTCGCCAGGTTCCTGGAGACCACGCCGAACCCGCAGCTGGAGAAGCCCTTCCCGATCTCGGAGCTCGAAGAGCTGATCGTGCGCACGATCGGCTGAGGTCCGGCGAGGACTATTCGGCGGCCTGGCTCGCCTTCGTCCGCTCGTGCCGAACCGTCGCCTCCTCCACCGAGTGCGACTCGAGGAGATTGGATTCCTTCCGCGCGAGCGAAGCGAGGCGCGCGTAGTGGCGGTGCAGTGCGTGCAGCTCCTCCTCGCTGATGTCCTCGATGTTCAGCAGACGGTTGCTCGCGCCGTACTTCGCCGCGATCAGCTCGTTGAGCTTGAGGTGGAGCGCGAGAGAGTCCTTGTTCTGGGAGCGCTGGATGAGGAACACCATCAAGAAGGTGACGATGGTCGTTCCCGTATTGATCACGAGCTGCCAGGTGTCGCCGTAGTCGAAGAACCAGCCCGTCGCCCCCCAGATCACGATGATCGCCAGCGCGCCCGTGAAGGCCGCGGTGCTCCCGGTCCACTCCGTGAGCCGACGCGCGAACCGCTCGAACACGCTGCGCCGCCTCTTCGACGGGCTCGATCCTCGATGGTTCGGCATCAACGGCTCCCTTCCGGCAGGGCAGGGACGCTCTGGAGATAGAGCCAGAGCGAGCGCAGCTCGTCGTCGGTCAAGTACTGGTACGCGCCCTCCCACGGCATGAACGCCGTGTCGAGCGTTCTCCCGTCCGGGGTGCGTCCGTCGCGCATGGCGGCGCGGAAGTCCTCTTCGCTCCAGGTCGCGAGCCCCGTCCGATCGGGCGTGAGGTTCGGTGGAACGCCGACGACCTCGGGATCGCTGCCCGGGGCGTTGCCGCCGGAGAGGCCACCGCCGTGGCATCCGGCGCACGTGTGCGCGAGGAACTGGCCGAACTCCAGACTGCCGCGCTCGCCCATCGGCCGCCGGCGTCGCCGGTGATCGATCCGCTCCGCGGGCAAGAGAGTGAGCGCATCGAGCGCGTGCATGATGTGGCCGAGCGCGAAGACCTCGGGGGGAGGGCTGGATCGTCCCACCGGCGGGAGCGTCCGGACGAACGCGATGATCCGCGCCGTGCTCTCGTCGTCCAGCCCCCAGTACTCGTTCGCGGGCATCATCACGTACGCGCGTCCATCGGGCGAGATGCCGTGCCGGATCGCGCGCTCGAACGAGGCGACCGGCCAGGCAGCGAGGGTCGTGATGTTCGGCGCCGCGACGTAGCTCAGTCCTTCGGTCGGGAGCTCACCGCCTCCCCCGTCCTCCTCGTGGCACTCCGCGCAGCCGTACGCCCGGTACATCCGGTGGCCGTCCTCGATCGCTTCCGGATCGGTGGGGAGCGCGAGCTCGACGCCCTCCACCTCGTAGACGTGCTCGAGCGATGCGCGGCTCCACTGGATCATGGCGGCCGCGGTGAGGGCCGCGGCGACGACGAGGGTGATGAGGATGGTCCCGATCGTCTTGAGCCTCTGCATCGACACCCCTTCGGCGCGCGAGAGTAGGGGAGTTCGTGCGCCCCGGATCGGACTTCATTGCGTGGGCTCACGGACGAGGCGCTGGGGCCACGAAAACGTGGGAAGGTGAGCGGCGATGAGCTCTCCGTACCATCCGAAGAATCCCGTCCGGATCATCAGCGCCGCCGCTCTCTTCGACGGGCACGACGCCTCCATCAACGTGATGCGAAGGTTGCTCCAGGCGAGCGGCTGCGAGGTCATCCACCTCGGTCACAACCGCAGCGTCGCCGAGGTCGCGAACGCGGCCGTCCAGGAGGACGCGCAGGGCATCGCGCTCACGAGCTATCAGGGCGGCCACGTCGAGTACTTCACATACCTCCGCGAGCGGCTCGACGAGCTCGGCGCGAAGCACACCCGGATCTTCGGCGGCGGCGGCGGCGTCATCGTCCCGCGCGAGATCGAGCTGCTCCACAGCCGCGGCATCGACCGCGTCTTCTCCCCCGAGGACGGCCGGACCCTCGGGCTCGAGGGGATGATCGACATCGTCGTCCGAGGGTGCGACTTCCCCGTCGACGCGCCGATCGAGGGCGCCGGGTGGATGAGCCTCGCGCGCAAGCTCTCGCGCATCGAGAACGGGCTCGAGCCGGCGCCCGAGCGTCGCGACGTCGCCGTGGTCGGGCTCACCGGGACCGGCGGCGCGGGGAAGAGCTCGCTCACCGACGAGCTCGTGCGTCGCTTCTTGTGGGACTTCCCGGACAAGAAGGTCGCCATCCTCTGCATCGACCCGACGAAGAAGAAAACGGGAGGCGCGCTGCTAGGCGATCGCATCCGGATGAACACGCTCAAGAGCCCGCGCGCGTTCATGCGCTCGATGGCGACGCGCGGATCCGGAAGCGAGGTCAGCGCCGCAGCGAAGAACGCGATCGCGTGCCTCTCGAACGCGGGTTTCGATCTCGTGCTCGTCGAGACGGCGGGCACCGGCCAGGGCGACAGCGCGATCCTCGAGCTCGCGAGCACGACGGTCTACGTCATGACGGCGGAGTACGGCGCGCCGAGCCAGCTCGAGAAGATCGAGATGCTCGATCACGCGGACTTCGTCGCCATCAACAAGTTCACGCGGCGCGGCAGCGAGGACGCGCTTCGCGACGTGCGCCGTCAGGTGCAGCGCTCGCGGAAGCTCGCGGGACAGAAGCTCGAAGAGCTGATGATCTTCGGGACGAGCGCGGCGCACTTCAACGACAGCGGCGTCAACGCGCTCTACGCCCACCTCGCGCAGGAGGTCTCGCGCAAGCACGGGCTCGGCTGGGTGTCGCACTTCGATGCGTCTGCCGTGCGGACGACGGACACCAAGCAGCACATCGTCCCGCCCGGTCGCGAGCGGTACCTCAGCGAGATCGCGAACGCATGTCGGACGTACGACGTCGAGGCGCGCGCAGCGGCCGAGCAGATCGCCGAGATCGACGCGCTCGAGCGCACGGTCACGATCCTCGGCGGGGCCTCGCTGGCGATCGCGCCGTACGGCGAGGCGGCGACGGCGGCCGCTCCCGAGCGTGCGCGAGACCTGATGCACGAGCACGACGCGCGGCTCGAGAAGCTCGATCCGGCGGTGGTGCGCTCGCTCGCTGCCTGGCCCGAGATGCAGCGCGCGTACACCGGCGACACCAACGCGTACGAGGTGCGCGGCAAGTCCGTCGTCGTCGAGAACTACCGCGAGACGCTCTCGGAGCTCCGTGTCCCGAAGGTCGCGCTTCCGCGCTTCATGGGCTGGGCCGACCGGCTCTACTGGTCCTTCAAGGAGAACCTCCCCGGCCGATTCCCGTACACCGCGGGGACGTTCCCCTACAAGCGCACCGGCGAGGATCCGACGCGGATGTTCGCGGGCGAAGGCCCGAGCGAGCGCACCAACAAGCGCTTCCATCTGCTCGCGGCGGGCCAGCCTGCGGCTCGCCTCTCGACCGCCTTCGACTCCATCACCCTCTACGGTGAGGATCCCGACGAGCGGCCGGACATCTACGGGAAGATCGGCGAGAGCGGCGTCTCGATCGCGACCGTGGAGGAGGCCGAGCAGCTCTACGCCGGCTTCGACCTCTGCGATCCGGCGACGAGCGTGTCGATGACCATCAACGGGCCAGCGCCGACGGTGCTCGCCTTCTTCGTGCAGACGGCCATCCGGCAGCAGAGCAGGCGATTTATCCGCAAGGAGAAGCGCCTGGTCATCAGCGAGCAGGACGAGCTCTCACCGGACTCGCTGCGTGGGTCGTCGTGGACGGCCGTCCGAGCGCTCCTCACGGATGCCGAGCTCGCGAGCATCCGCGGCAAGACCCTGAAGCAGATCCGCGGGACCGTGCAGGCCGACATCCTCAAGGAGGACCAGGGGCAGAACACCTGCATCTTCTCGACCGAGTTCGCTCTCCGGATGATGGGCGACGTGCAGCAGTTCTTCATCGATCACGATGTGAAGAACTTCTATTCGGTCTCGATCAGCGGCTATCACATCGCCGAAGCCGGAGCGAACCCGATCCACCAGCTCGCGTTCACGCTCGCGAACGGGTTCACCTACGTGGAGTACTACCGCTCGCGCGGGATGGACGTGAACGCGTTCGCGCCGAACCTCTCGTTCTTCTTCTCGAACGGGATGGACTCCGAGTACACGGTCATCGGCCGCGTGGCGCGCCGCGTCTGGGCCGTGGCGATGAAGCGCCTCTTCGGCGCCGACCCGCGCTCACAGATGCTGAAGTATCACATCCAGACGAGCGGCCGATCGCTGCACGCGCAGGAGATCCAGTTCAACGACATCCGCACGACGCTGCAGGCGCTCCTCGCGACGTTCGACAACGCGCAGAGCCTCCACACCAACGCGTACGACGAGGCGATCACGACACCGACCGAGGAGAGCGTCCGCCGCGCGCTCGCCATCCAGCAGATCATCAACCGCGAGTTCGGTATGGTCTTCTGCGAGAACGCGACGCAGGGGAGCTTCGTGGTCGAGGAGCTCACGGATCTCGTCGAGGCTGCCGTGCTGAAGGAGTTCGATCGCCTCACGGATCGAGGCGGCGTGCTCGGCGCGATGGAGCGGCAGTACCAGCGCGGTCAGATCCAGGACGACTCGATGAAGTACGAGCGGATGAAGCACTCGGGGGAGCTGCCCATCGTGGGCGTCAACACCTTCCTCGCGAAGACCGCGTCGGAGTCGGCTGCGCCGCGCGAGATCGAGCTCTCTCGCGCCAGCACCGAGGAGAAGGACGCGTGCATCGCGCGCCTTCGCGCGTTCCAGGCGGCCCATGCGGCCGAGGCGCCCGGCGCGCTGAAGCGGCTCGCGGACGCCTGCCTGACCGACCGTAACGGGTTCGCCGCGCTGCTCGACGCCGTCGAGCACTGCTCGCTCGGTCAGATCACGCACGCGCTCTACGAGGTCGGCGGCGAGTATCGGCGCAACCTCTGATGAAGGCCGACCGGGAGCAGCTCCTCTCGAGCGTCGCGCTCGCCGCCCTCCGCATCGGCATCGCGGCACTGATGCTGAGGCACGGCATCCCGAAGCTCCTCACGTTCGGGGAGCGCGCGGCGACCTTTCCGGACCCGCTCGGCGTCGGACACTCGACCAGCCTCGTCCTCGCCATCTTCGGGGAGGTGGTCTGTTCGGCCCTCCTCATCCCGGGCGTGCTCGTCCGGCTGAGTGCGCTCCCGTTCATCACGACGATGGGGGTGGCCTTCTTCGTCGTGCACGCGGCCGATCCCTTCGGCGACAAGGAGCTTCCGCTCCTCTATCTGCTGGCCGGGATCGTCCTGCTGATCGGCGGGGGAGGGCGCTTCTCGGTGGACGCCTGGCTCCTGCCGAAGCTGCGCGCGCGCTTCGCCAAGAAGGCCTGACGCTCAAGGCGTGACCAACAATGGTCGGTCCGGCACTTCGCCTTCACGCCTTCAGTCCGGATCGCAGGCGCCGTCGCAGGTCTGCGTGACCATGCCGTCGGTGTGGAAGAACGCGTCGAGCTGTCGGTGCCCGGCGGCCGAGCGGCGGACGCCCTCGTGGGCGGGCGTGTCGTCGTCGGGCGACCGCGCGCCGATCGGGATGAGCGTGGTGCCGGGGATGTCGTAGACGACGAGGGCGCTCGGCACCGGCCCGGCGACGCTCGTCAGCCCGTACGGGTGGATGAACGAGGGGTGGGTCGCGTCGTCGAGGAGCGGCAGCGGCTCGCCCGCCTCGTCCAGCATCGTGCGCGCGGAGATGCCCGCCGTGAGGTTCGGGACCTGTCCATCGTCGCGACCGATCTGAAAGAGCACCTGGTGGAGCGGCGTGAGCCCGTCCGTGCACTCCGGCAGCGCGCACGGGAGCGGGTGGCTCCGGATGTGCGGCACGTAGGTGGCCGGCTCCGAGAGGTCCCACTGCGACTGGCTCATCACCCAGATGAGCGAGGTGAGGAGCTGGTTGCCGCGGTAGCTCGTCAGCATGAAGGTGTTGAACACGACGCCGTCGACGGAGCGCGGGATCATCACCGAGTACGTCATACCGGCGACGCCGACCGCGAAGTGGGTGATGTCGGTCGAGAGGCCGGCGAGCGCGCTGCCCATGATGCCGCCCTGGCTGTTGCCGTAGTAGTAGTGCTCCGCAGGATCGAAGCTGAGGTGTCCCTCGACCTGGAGCTCCGGCAGATCCTGGCAGGGGCCCGCGACGATCAGGCTGCGGGTGATGGCCATGAAGTTCAGGAGGCCCTGGTTCATCCGTTCGGTGGTGGTCGGGAAGCGCCCGAGCTCCGTGACCGTCCCGATCGCGCGCGCCTGATCGTCGGTGGACATGCCCCACCAGTCCACCGCGACCGAGACGATGTGCAGCTCGTCGATGGTGTCGCGGAACCAGCCGGAGTTGGTCTCGTAGCGATCCCCGAAGAGCCCGTGGCCGTAGGCGAGGAGGCGCCCGGGGCTTCCGCCGGACGTGAGGTCCGCGGCGACGCTCGCCGGGATGTTCAGCACAAACGGCACGTCCGCGAAGGGCGTGGTCGGGTTCTGCGTCACGTGGCCCGACGCGTCGCGATGGAGCACCGCTTGCGCGTCGTCGCCGGGATCGACTCCGCCGAGGAAGAGCGGAACGCGGACCGTGCCGTGCACGCGGCGGAAGATGTTGGCCTCGGGCGCTTCTTCCACGTTCGTCACGGCGCAGGAGGTGCCCGCCGCCGTCAGCGCGGCGAGGCCTTCGTCGCGCACGGTCAGCATGTCGGAGTAGATGCTCTCGTCGCTCGCCGTCCGGAAGTCCCACGCGGCGACGAGCGTCGCGCGATCGACGCCCGCGGCAGTGAGCGTGGTGAAGATCTCCTCGAACGCCGCACGACGGGTCTCGATGTCGCTCGCGTCGGCGAGCGGCGTGCCGTCGCGGAGCGCCCGGAAGTAGTCGGAGGGCTCGACCGCGCCGCCGCCGACGTGGGTGAGGTCGCGGATCGCGACGATGTAGTGGCTCGCCGGCTGAAGCCGGCTGGCCCCGCGCACGTAGAACGCGCGCCTTCCCGACGTGCCGCCGGTGCCCTGATCCACTTCCGAGAAGTGCTCGACGCGCGTCGCGGTCGTGCCCTCCACGCGCAGCAGCACGGTGGGCGAGCCGGGCAGCAGCGAGTCCGCGATGTGTCGCTCGTCCGGCAGGTTGGCTCCGTCGACGTCGCCGCCCTCGAAGGCAGTGATCATCGAGGACGCCGGGCTGAAGCCGTCGAAGCGATTGAAGATGTCGGGGGTCACGCGCGCGCCGCGGCTGTTGGCGGGCATCGCACCGGCGGGGAGGTCCACCCGGTAGCCGCTCGTCGTGGTCGCGTCCTCGACGATGTAGCGGCTCGAGGGCCAGGGCAGCAGGCACTCCATCGGGCTGACGTTCTCGCACTCGGCGGGAAACGGAGGGCCCGCGTCGGCGCCGGCGTCGCTCGGGCCGGTGTCGCTGCCGCCGCCGTCTTCCGCGCCGGCGTCTACGTCGGGGGCGGGGTCGCCACAGCCGACGGCGAGCGCGAGCAAGAGACCGACCGAGAAGCGAACGTACTGCGTCATGGCGGCGATGATAACGGCAACGCCTGCTCCTCTGCGATCAGGGCGAGAGAGGACGCACGCCCCGTGCTAGGAACGGCCACGCTCGAGGGCGAATAGCTCAGCGGTAGAGCGACGCCTTTACACGGCGTTGGTCGGGGGTTCGATCCCCTCTTCGCCCAAGCCTGTTTTTCAGAGGGATTCTGCGATCTGACGGAAGGGCCCTTGGGGAAGCTGCGAGCGCCATCGGTGCAGCGCCGGGCGTCGCTCTCGCCGCGGCCGGAGGCGCGCGAACACAGGACGCGCGGCGCCTTCCGCTCTTCGGAGCCTCGTCGTGCAGACCTCGACGCACGACGACGCGCGAGCGTTGCGGGTCGGCCTCGTCTGTACATGTGCGCGCCATCGATCGCGCCGGATTTGGCACGGATGCCCGGACCGGGGCGTAGGCACCCATCCCAAGAAGGGGCGGGTGCGTGGCGTTCTTAGTGGGGGTACCCTTCCAACATGGAGTTGCAGAGCGCCATCTCGGAGTCCGCTCGCATGAGCACGGGGGTGTATCGAGCGATGGTCGACGTTCGCGCCGCGAACGCGGACCGCGCCTTGGCGGAAGCGCTTGAGCATCTCGCACGCCGCATGGCGACGTGGGCCACGGAAGGCGAACGCCTGGCGGTCCAGGGCGAGCTCATGAACGACGCTGACGTCGACGCGATGCTCGAAGAGGCTGCACCTGCGTCGACGAACGAGCGCAGCGATCATGCCAAGCGCGCGCGAGATCTCGTCGCTCAGATGTACGTGCTGATCGAGGTCGCGGAGAACGGGATCGGCATCTTGGACAACTCTCCGACGGTGGCCGCGTGGCTCGCGGAGA
>JBBSAT010000108.1:0-22079 GCA_038252025.1 Polyangiales bacterium
CGGCTCGGCCGGG
Source organism: Polyangiales bacterium (assembly GCA_038252025.1). GTDB lineage: Bacteria > Myxococcota_A > Polyangia > Polyangiales > Sandaracinaceae > JBBSAT01. Next base: position 14 of record JBBSAT010000108.1, read on the forward strand.
AAGGGACGCGCGGGGCTCTGGCCGCGCTCGAGCGCGCCGACCATGAAGTCCATCTGCTGCGTGTCCATCGCGTAGGTCACGGTCATCCCGGACGCGAAGCGATCGTGTAGACGCTGGCTTCCTTCCTCGGTCACCTGCTGGCGTGCGCGATCGTCGGCAGAGCTGCCGGTCATCGAGAGCAGGCCGCCGAGCACACCCGAGAAGACTCCGGTCGCGTGCGCCTGGATGAGGCCTCGCGGCTCGACGTGCGCGACCACGCCCGCGTCCGGCCGCATCCAGATGGTGACGATGTGCGCCTGTCGGTCGTAGCCGATCTCCATGTGGGCGGTGAACGACGCGTTGGACTCGAAGCGCAGGTATTGCTGGACGCGGAAGCCCATCGACTCGCGGTCGACCCAGGTCCACCCCGTGCCGCTGATCGCGAGGTCGAGGAAGCCGTCGTGCGAGTGCGCGGTGCACTCGCGGATCCACCAGCGGCCGACCGTCGCGTCGAGCCCCGAGTCGGGCCCGGTGTGGCCGCCTTCGCCGGGCAGGCCGATGAACGTCCCACGGAGCTGGTCGCAGATGCGAGGCGCCACGACGTCGGCCATGAGAGTGCTGATCTCGGTCGACGCGTCCTCGGTGCCGCCGCTCGTCGTCGGGTGGTTCCCGTCGCTCGTCGTTCCGCCGCCCCCTTCGTCGTCATCCATCATGGTGGGCGAAGGCCCACACCCGGGAGAGAGAGAGGCCAGCACGAGGGCCGCGAGGCCTGCCCCGAGGGCAGGCAGCACCGTCCCGAACCCGTTGTCCCGCGTTCGCATGGTGGTGGTCATACCCGAGAACGCTCTACGCGCGAAGAGGGGTCCGCCCTTCCCAACGCAGCCGCGCGCGACGAGATTCAGTGAGGCGCGGCCTCGACGCCTTGGGCCCGTCGCGGGATAACCGCACGGCCATGGAGGAAGCGTCCGTTCGCTCGATCGCCCTCGCCCTCGCTTGCGCGGTCGCGAGCGCGGCGGTGACCCTCCTCTTGCTACCGAGCATCTCCGCCATCCGGCGCGCGCACTGGAAGGGGACGCCGGTGGTCCGCATCGCCGTTCGCGCGGCGCTCGCAGGTGGTCTGCCCGCGCTCGCGACGGCGGTCGGGCTCATCCAGGTCGTCGGGCTCGAAGAGACGACCGCGATCCTCGTCGCGGCCGCCGTCGGATCGACCGTGCAGCTCGGGGCGATGGCGATGCGCTACGCGCCGATGCGTCGGCTCCATGCGCTCTTGCCGAGGCTCGCCGCCGAGACGACTCGCGCCGGGGCTGCGCTCGAGATCGAGGGGCTCGTCGATCGGAGCCGGCCAGCCGCGCAGTCGGGCCCATGGCTCGTGACGTGGGTGACGACCGTCCTGAACGCGGTCGAGCACCTCGTGAACGCCGGCGAGCTCGATACCGCCGAGCGCACGCTCGCTCGCCTCGCGGGGCTGCGGCTCACAGGCGTCCTCAGCGCGCTGCAGGGCGCCCTCGGCGCGATGGTCGCCATCCACCTCGGCCGCCACGAGGCCGCGACGGAGACGCTTCGGGCCGTGGCACGTCCGTCCGATCTCCCGATCGTCGAGTCGATGCTCGTCTCGATCGAGCTGCTCACGCGAGCGCTCGACGGTCGTCAGGAGGAGGCGCTGAGGCGGCTCGCGAAGTGGGGCTACCCCGAGGAGTGGCACGCCCGCACTCGGCTCGTGGCGCGCGCGCACGCGCTGCTCGCGAGCGGCGACGAGGACGGCTCGCGTCGAACGCTGCTCGAGATCGAGCGGCGCTTCGGCGCCCGCGGGCTCGAGGTGGCCGCGCGCGTCGAGGGCCCAGCGTCCGAGTCGGCGCGAGCGATCGCGGAGCGAAGGCCGGCAGCCGGCTGACACCGGCGACCGAGCTCAGCTGCGGGCCTCCGACCCGGCGCGTGGCGCTCGTTCGCTTACTTCTCTCCGATCCATCCGCGCGTCCGGAAGTAGTACAGGAGGCCGAGCGCCACCGTGCAGCAGACGCCCCAGAAGGTCGGGTAGCTGTACACCCAGGCCAGCTCCGGGATGTGCTCGAAGTTCATGCCGTAGACGCCGGCGAGGAACGTGATCGGGATGAAGACGCTGGCCATGATGGTCAGCACCTTCATGATCTCGTTCATGCGGTTGCTCACCGCCGACATGTAGAGATCGGTCAGGCCCGAGGCCATCTCGCGGAAGGTCTCCACGATCTCCACGATCTGGATGACGTGGTCGTACACGTCGCGAAAGTAGCGGCGGGACGTCTTGGAGATCCCGGGCGTGTGCTCGTCGAGGAGCACGGAGACGACCTCGCGCATCGGCCAGATGACGCGACGCAAGGAAGACAGCTCGCGCTTGACCGCGTGGATGCGCCTCTGCACCGACGGTCTCGGGTTCTCGAGCAGGTCCTCTTCGATGTCCTCGAGCCGGTCCCCGTAGCGCTCGAGGATCGGGAACGTGTGGTCCACCATCGCGTCGATCAACGCGTAGAGCAGGAAGCTGGCGTCGTTGGTGCGCAGCTTGGACTTGGGCTCGGAGATGCGCTTTCGGATCGGGTCGAACACGTCGCCGGGGAACTGCTGGAAGCTCACGACCAGACCTGGCGCGAGGAAGAAGCTCACCTGCTCGGGGATCGCCTTGCCCGCGCTGTCCTTCAGCGTGCGAAACATCCGGGTGGTGACGAACACGTACCCGTCGCCGATCTCGGCCTTCGGTCGCTGTGGAACGTGCAAGACGTCCTCGCCCGCCAGGCTGTGGAATCCGAACTGCTCACACACCCGGCGGATCACGTATGGGTGGAGCCCATCGACGTTCAGCCAACGCACGACGACCCCCTCCGGCTTCACGTGCGCCAGGGCCGCCTCGACGTCGTCGTGCTCGAAGACGTGATGGTGCTTCGGGCAGTAGTCGAGCTCGGTGATGCGGATCTGGCCCGCCGCTGGCGGCGTCTCGCTGTCCGGGTCGTACTCGATTCCGGCGGCGGTTCCTGGCGCGGAGCGCTTGTGGAGCTCGGACGATGGGGTGAGCTGCCCGAGCCCGATGGCGGAGCCGAGCTTGCGCCCGACCATCCCGGCGGAGTCGACCGCTCTGTCGATGGCCGAGCCGACCATGCCACCGAGCGACGCGCCGACGTCCTTTGCGCGCGGGAGCGCCGGCCTGCGACGCTCGTCGGTCACGCCGTCCTCTCGGACCGGCTTCGAGTCGGAAGGGAGCTTGGGATCCGTGGGAGGGCGTTCGGGCATCGGGTCTCACCTGGGGTCGGCGCGGCACGAGGCAGCTAGCCCACCTCGGTCGATGAGGCGGGCCTGGGTCGGTCTCGTGTCTCTGCACTCATGGTAGCGTGGGCATGTTCAGCCACGAATCCCGGAAGAGCTCGCCGATGAACGAAGAGTCCACCATCCTCGTCGTCGACGACGATCCGGCCACCCTACGCGCGCTGGACCGGGTGCTGCGTGCCCACGGCTTCAACACGGTACCCGTCGGGGATCCGAGTCGCGCGCGCGAGCTGATGGAGCTGCTTCCGCTCGATGCGATCGTCTGCGATCTCTCGATCAGCGTGACCGACGGAAAGCGCTTCGTGGCGTCAGCCGCAGCCGCAGCGCACCAGGTACCTATCGTCGTCGTCACGGGACACAGCGATCTCAACGAGATCACGCTGATGCTCGAGGGCAGTCTGCCGAGAGCGATCCTGCCAAAGCCTGTCAGCGCCGAGCGACTGATCTCGACCCTCGTACGTGTGCTGGCCCTCGCCTCGCGAAACGACGATGGCGACGTCGGTCTGACGCGCGAGCTTGCGCAGAGCATGGCGCGCGCGCTGGCGCTTCGGGACGTGGAGACGGAGGCCCACGCGCGTCGCGTTGCGATGTGGGCGAGGCGGCTCGCAACCAAGATGGGCCTCGAGGACGGCGAAGTGTTCTGGATCGAGATCGGAGGATTGCTGCACGACATCGGAAAGATCGGCGTTCCCGACGCGATCTTGAAGAAGCCGGGGTCCCTCGACGACCAGGAGTGGGTCCTGATGCGACGACACAGCGAGCTCGGCGCTGCGCTTCTCGAGCCCATTCGCCGGCTGCGCAGCGCGCGCGACGTGGTGCTTCATCACCACGAGAGCTGGAACGGGCGCGGCTATCCAGCCGGCCTCGCTGGCGACGCCATCCCTCTCGCCGCTCGCATCTTCTCTCCGATCGACGCCTACGACGCGATGACGTCGGACCGTCCGTATCGAACAGGCATGCAGCATGAAAAGGCGATATCGAACATCGTGGCGTGCTCGGGGACGCAGTTCGATCCTCACGTCGTCGACGCGCTCGTCACCATCGAGCGTGCGGAATGGCTCTCGGTGCGTCAGGCAGTGGACGGGCTCGTCCATTCCTCGGCGTCGGGACCGCCCGCGGCAGCCTAGTGGACACGACGATCGCACGACGTCTCGGCGCGCATCCGAGGGGCTGGGAACGCGCGGGCCAGGGTGTCATCCTGCCGGAGCGCACGCCGCGCAGATGGAGCCCGCATGACGAGCCTGCACTCGCAGACTGAGACAGCCCGGACTCCGGGCAGACGTGCCAGCCATGCCGGTGTCTCGATCGCGCTCGGGCTGGTCGCGCTCCTCGCCGGAGCGCCACGCGCCGCCGCGCAGGTGGCGGTCTCGCGCGCGTCGACGACGGTCCTCAGGTTCGCCGGTTTCGGCGGCTCCGGCTTCGCGCCCGCGCCCACCACCGCGCAGCTGGACTCGGACACCTGGATCCCCGTCGGCAACGCGCCGCCCGACACGGCGATCGGCTACGGGGGTGTCTGCACGGGGCCGCGCGTGTGCGCACGCGGCACCGCGGCGGTGGGCATCACGCTGCTCGCGGGCATCTACGCGATCTCCTCGCCGGTTCTCACCGGCAACGCCGTCGGCCTGCAGAGCGGCGCGACCGTGTCGTCGCCTCTCCATCCCGGCGGACTGCGGCTACGCATCCTGAACGCCGACACCGCGACCGTCCGTGGGCTCTCCGTTCGCGCCGTCTGGGCGTCACGACACCTGCTGCCTCCGACGGATGACACGCTCACGGTGGGCCTCGTCGACTGCGTCACAGGCGCGGCCCTCGGCACCAGCGCGCCCGCGCGCGGTCCGGCCGACCCCGCGATCGGCTGGACGGGGCACGACGACACGTTCGACTTGCGCGGCGTGGGCCTCGTTCCCGGCGCGCTCGGTTGCATCCAGCTCACGGTGGGCGAGGAGGCCGGCGGCCGCGACGTGATCGCCATCGGCGAGCTCGACATCGTCGTGCCCGGCGGCAGCTGCGGAAACGGAGTCGTCGAGACGGGTGAGGAATGCGACGGATCGATCGGCGGCGGCCCCTGTGCGTGCGACGCGTTCACGTGCACGTTCCCCCCGATCGATCTCCCCTGCGAGGACGACGACGGCAACCCGTGCACGGGCCTCTGCGGCGCGGGCGTGTGCCGCAACGTCGCGCGCTCCTCCACCGAGCTCGTTCCGGCGTGCGACTCGGACGGCGATCCGTGCACGTTCGAGGCGTGCGAGTCGGGCACGTGTGTCCCCCACGTCGACTGCACCGGGCTCTGCGACACGTGCGATTCGACCGCGCTCTCGTGCGGCATCGTGTCGGGTTGCTGCACGGACGACGGCGAGTGTCCCGGTCTCGGCGTGCTCTGCCGCCTCGCGATCTGCAACTCCGCGACGCACACGTGCGAGGTCGTTCCGGATCCTGCGTGCGTCGACGGCGCCGCTTCTCTCGACGCTTCCATTTCGTCGGACGGTGGCCCGATGCGACCAGACGCCGCCGCCGACGGCGACTCGTCGGACGACGGAAGCACGTCGCTCGACGCATCGACGCCGCGCGACGGCGGAGGGTCGTCGCTCGACGGCGACGTCACGACCGACCCCACCACGAGCTTCGGCGGTGGCGGCGGCTGTCACTGCGCCGCCGCAGGCCGCGGTCCGACGCCGGGCGCGTTCGTGATCACCTGCGCCGCGCTCGCGCTGCTCACGGCGCGACGAAGGCGCCGCGCCGCAGCGGGGAACGCCGGTCGGCGTGTCGACCGGACCTCGGCTCGTGTCAGGAGGCCGCGCTGCGGCGCGGCAGCTTCCAGTTGGGCCGGACGAAGTGGCAGGTGTACCCGGTCGGATAGCGCTGCAGGTAGTCCTGGTGTTCGGGCTCGGCTTCCCAGAAGTCGCCCGCGGGAGCCACTTCGGTGACCGCTTTGCCCGGCCAGAGGCCGGACGCGTCGACGTCCGCGAGAGTGTCCTCGGCGATGCGCTTCTGCTCGGGCGACGTGTAGAAGATCGCCGAGCGGTACGACGCGCCGCGATCGTTGCCTTGCCGGTCGCGCGTCGACGGATCGTGGATCTGGAAGAAGAGCTCGAGCAGGTCGCGGTAGCTGACGCGTTCGGGATCGAACACGATCTCCACCGCTTCGGCATGGTTGCCGTGGTTGCGGTAGGTCGCGTTGGGCACCTCGCCGCCGCTGTAGCCGACGCGCGTGGAGACGACGCCGTCCATCTTTCGCAGCAGGTCCTGCACACCCCAGAAGCAGCCGCCGGCGAGAATTGCGCGTTCCGTACCCATCACACGTCCTCCACCTGGTCGAGATAGTCACCGTAGCCGGCCGCCTTCATCTCGCTACGAGGGACGAAGCGCAGCGACGCCGAGTTGATGCAGTAGCGGAGCCCGCCACGATCGGCCGGACCATCGTCGAACACGTGGCCGAGGTGACTGTCCCCATGAGTCGAGCGCACTTCGATGCGCGTCATGCCGTGGCTGATGTCCCGGACCTCGTTGACGTTGGCAGGCTCGATCGGCTTGGTGAAGCTGGGCCATCCGCAGCCGGACTCGAACTTCGCCGACGAGGCGAACAACGGCTCGCCGGAGACGATGTCGACGTAGATGCCGGGCTCGTGGTTGTGGAGCAGCGCGCCCGTGCCGGCTCGCTCGGTGGCGCTCTCCTGGGTGACTCGATACTGCTCGGGCGTCAGCTTGGCGATGGCCTCGGGGGTCTTGCGGTATCCCGTCATGGGTGTCTCCTGGCGGATGCTGCGCGGTCCGGGCCGCGCGTGGACTGGATCGGACCTCTGAATTGGGGCGCGACGGCGCGCAACCCGTACGGCGCCGCTCCGTATGTCGTGAGCTCTCGCCACGAGCTCGCCGACGCGATGAAGGAGCGAGAGAGCTGGATCCGGCGGCCGGGCCGTACACGCGCTCGCAGAAGCGTGCGTACGCCGCCTCCGGCTACTCGGTGACGGGGACCCAGCCGCGTCGGGCGAGATCGTCTCTCGCGGCTTCGGCCCGCGCTCGATCGATCAGTACCGCGACCTGCGCGCCTCGGCGAAAGCGCGTCCGCCCGGTGATCGGCGCGACCTGCTCGTTGCGCTCCACGACCAAGGGCACGAAGGAGACCTTCTCGTTCCCCGCGCAGAGCGGTGGGCTCTTGCGGTTGCCGACGAAGCGGTGCCAGACGATGTCGCAGGTCTCGTCGTGGATGCGGGTGCTCCACGCGGAAACGTCGACGGCCGCGCCGAACAGCACCTCACCTCCGAAGTCCTGGACCATGTCGGGTGTGACCCCGTGCTCCCACTGCGCGACGCTGATCGGGAAGCGAAGCTCACGGTGGTGCAAGCGCGCCTTCTCGCCGAAGAGGTAGTTCACCTCCTCGTTGACCGTCACGGCGATTGCGCCCGTTCGCGTGTCGAGCTGCGCGCGCAGGTGCGTGCTCTCCTCCAACGCGTTGCCCTGAAGCGCCCTGACGCCCGCGTCTTCCAACGCCTTGATGTGGTTGGGATCGCTGTCGAGGACCAGCACCTCCGCGTCGTGTCGGCCGAGGAGAATCGCGAGCTCGCGCGCCAGGGCGTTGCCGCCGAAGATCACCCAGCCGTCGCCGCTCTTGCGGCGCAGGTTGAGCGCGCGCGCGGCGAGGCCCCCGGTGAGCGCCGACCATCCCACGGTCACTGCGATCACCAGGAAGACCAGCGACGAGAGCTCGCGGCCGCCCTCGATGCCGGCATCGCGCAGCGCGTAGGCGAAGAGAGATGCCACGGCCGCCGCGACGATGCCGCGCGGCCCCAGCCACGCCACGAAGACTCGCTCGTTCGCAGTGAGCTCGGTGCCCAACGTGCTCAGGCCCACGCTCGCGGGGCGCACGATCGCGATGGTCCCCGCCGCGACCCCCACGCCGGGCCACCCAAGCGCCACGATGTCCGCCAGACGCACGTCTGCGACCAGGAGCACGAAGAGCATGCCGATGAAGAGGGACGTGAGCTGCTCCTTGAACTCGCGAAGCTCGCGGGCGATGTGGGTCTGGGAGTTGCCGACCACCATCCCCGCCACGGTCACTGCGGCGATGCCGCTCTCGTGCACCGTCGCGTTGGAGGCCTCGAACACCAGCACTGCGAGGGCCAGCGTCAGCACGGTCTCCAGTCCTTCGGGCACCACCCCTCGGAAGCGAAGCAGGCCTGCGATGACGCCGCCTCCGACCATGCCCACGACCACGCCGAAGACCAGCCGACCCACGATGGTCGGCACCGCCAGCATCATCTCTTGATCCGACGGCGAGAGCACCAGATCGAGCGCCACCGCGGCCGTGATCGCGCCTACGGCATCGATGAGCACGCCCTCGGCCTCGAGCACCGTGGAGACGGGCTTCTTGACCTTGAGCCGTCGCAAGAGCGGAGTGACCACGGTGGGACCGGTGACGATCACCAGGGTGCCGAACAGGAGCGAGCGCTGCCAATCCCAGCTCATCGTGAGCTTCACCAGCAGAGTGCCGACGACCAAGCTCACCAGGGCGCCGACGGTGACCAGCCGCCGGATGGCCCGCTGCGAGCGGCGCAGACGCCGCAGGTCCAGGCTCATCCCGCCCTCGAAGAGGATCACCGCGACCGCGAAGCCCACGAGGGCGGGTAAGCCGCGCCCCAGCATGTCCGGCCGAACCAGGTTGGCGCCGTCCGGTCCCAGGGCCGCCCCGAGCACCAACAGCGACACGATGCCGGGCAGGCGAAGATGGTGGGCGACCGACTGACCGAGCATCCCCGCCGCGAGGGCGAAGGCGACAGTCAGAGCGGGGGAATGCTCGAACGCGAAGAATTGCACGTGGCCCGCACTCTAGGCCGGCTCACGGTGACCGACATCCCGATGTGACGCGCGCGGCGAGCGCGTCGACAGGCGAGCGCGAGCCCGAGCGCGATCCACAGGAAAGGCCAGCCCGTACGTGTCGCTCCACCGGCCTGAGCGCGGCACGCACAGCCCCCGGCGAGCGCACGATCTCGATCCTGATCGACCTCTGACCGATCTCGATGGCCCGGTGCGGTGTGCGATCGCCACGCTCATCTCGTGTCGCGCACGAGCGTGGCGCGCGTCGCCTCGAGCGCGCGGATGACGCTCTCGGCGCTCCCGAGGATAGTCTGGTCCGTGGCGCGGCGCGCGCACCAATCGATCGCGGGCGTGAGCTCGCCGAACACCTTCTTCGAGCTGGCGCTGCGGCTCATCATGTCCAGGCCGGCGACGATCGCGCGCACGGTCGCGCCTTGGAAGCCGCTGATCTCGATGAGCGTGGCCTGTGCGACGATCTTCTTGCTGAACTCGTTCGTCACTTCGGCAGCCGCCGTGCGAGCGTCGTCTTCCATGCTGAGGCCAGCCTCGCGCAGCACCCACGTCAGCGTCGGAAAGCCTGCCGGGCTCCGTGCGCTCATCCCGGCGAGAGCGGGGCGCGCGAGCAGCATGTCGGCCTTCGTCGGCTTGCCGAAGAGGATCATGACCCAGATGCCGTACGAGTCGCCGTAGAGCACCGCTCCACCACGCTCGAGCTCGTCGAACTTGCTCGCCATACGCGCGCGAGGATATCCCGACGTCGGACGTCCAGCGATCGGAGAACGTCGCGACGGGCCGAGCTCGGGAGAGGTCTCTGGCTCGAGCTCAGCGTCGGTCGCGCGCTGCGTTCACTGCTGCCTCGAACGCGGCTCGCGTCGAGTGAATCGTCATCGAGCCGCCGAGCATCATGTTGGCGACGGTGACGGCCATCGTGGCGAACGTGTTCTGCGTGCGGAACAGCAGCTGGTTCGACAGCAGCTGCGGGTGCCGCTTCTTGGCCCAGTCCTGCCAGTGGTGCCGGATGGCGGAGTCGTGGCTCGTCTGGGCCCATCCGTCGCAGAAGTTGTTCACCGCGCCCTCGCGCGCGATGACGGCGTCGATCTCGGTCGACATCGCCCGCGCGAGGCCCACCGACTGCCTGCCCTCGACCGTCGCGACCACGACGTTCGGCGCAGGCAGCTCCACGCGCACGCTCCCGGTCGCGTCACACAGGTGCACCACGGCACCTTTGACCTCGCGCTCCACCGGAGAGGACGCTGCTTCGTGTCGTCCGGTGGTCGCCATCGTCACGAGTAGACTCGACACCCGCACGAAAGGGAAGGTGAACCAAGCGCGCGGCGCGCACGGCGCGGCGATCACGCGAATCGCTGACGGGTGCGTGCGGTAGGATCGGGGGTGCGCCTCGCGCGACGACCACACCTCGGCCTGGATCTCGCGCTCCCGGAGTCGGGGCGGGGGCTCGTCGTGATGGACCTGCCGCCGCGGAGCCCGCTCGCCGGGCGCGTCCAGGTGGGCCAGCGGCTCCTCGCGATCGATGGGCAGCCCGTGGTCGATCTTCAGGGCGTCCGCGATCTCGTCCGCCGCCTGCACGTCGGGCACACGTGCGTGATCGAGCTCGACGCCGGGCGTCTCGAGCAGCCGCTCGAAGCGCTGCCGACCGAGCCGATGCCGAGCGGCCGCGTCGAGCTCGCGGAGGTGGACGTCTTCGACCACGCGCTGCGATCGATCTGGACCTTTCCCGAGGGCGCTGGCCCCTTCCCCACGATCTGGCTGCAGCCGAGCGCCAACTGGCTCTCGGAAGAGCATGCGCAGGAGCTGTGGCATCCGACGCTCAAGCTGGTGCAGGCGCTGACGCGTCTCGGCTTCGCGACGCTGCGCGTGGATCGCAGCGGCCTCGGCGACAGCGGCGGCCCGCCATGCGTCGATGTCGATCTCGACACCGAGCTCGCATGGTGTCGCGCTGCGCACGACCACCTCCGCGCACACCCGCTCGTCGATCGTGATCGCTGGTTCCTCTTCGGACGCAGCCTCGGCGGCACCCTGGTACAGCTCCTCGCACACGAGCTCGAGCCGACGCGCGCTGCCGTCTGGGGCGCTACGAGCGTGCCGTGGCACGACGCGATGATGGCCGCGACGCGCCGTCAGCGGAGGCACGCCGGCATGGAGGAGAGAGCGCTCGACGCCTACCTCGCGACGCGTCGTCGGCTCAGCGAAGCCGTGCTCGTTCACCGCGAGCTACCGGAAGACGTGCTCACGCGTGAGCCGCGGCTCCGCTCGGCGCGCGGCGAGTTCGAGGGCGCGCGCGTCCACGGCCGCGTCGCCCGCTTCTTCCAGCAGCTCCAGCACGCCGAGGTGGCCGCCGCGTGCGGACGCTACCGAGGTTCGCTGCTGGTGATGCGCGGCGAGCTCGACTGGATCACGAGCGAGGATGACGCGCGGTCGGTCGTCACGGCGGCGCGAGCGCCGACGTTCCAGACGTTCGCTTCGACCGATCACCTCATGCATCGACGAGAGAACCTCGAGGAGGCCCTCGCCTACACGTTCGGCGGAGACTTCGACGACGCGGGCGCGCGAGCGATGGCCGCCTTCTTCTCTTCGTGAGGCGTCAGACCACCGCGCGCGTGCGTGGATCCGGGAACGGCCCGCCGTAGAGTGGTGTCGGTACGTCGGTGTCGTCGGGGTGACCGTCGTTCGGCACGCTCGCGTCCGCGGGCCCGCTCGCGTCTGCGAGGCTCGCGTCCACACCGGCGTCGTCCGCGCGGCGCGCGTCCACTGCGTTCGCGTCGCGCACGTCGGCGTCCTCGACATGCTCGGTCGTCTGAGCGCATCCCGACACGGCCCCTGCGAGCAGCGCCGCGCGCGCCGCATAGCCAGCGGCGCGAGCCAGCCGCTCCGAACGCGGCGCGATGGCGAACGAACGAGCCGCGCTCGATCCGCAGAAGGGGCATGCCGCCTCTTCCACGTACACGTGTCGCCGGCACTCCCCGCAGACGTTCAGCTTCGGCATGCGCGCACACGTATCTCAGATCGACCGTGTCGCAAGCGGACGACCGTGAGCGCGCGAGCGCGGGAGACGGACACCGGGTCGCGAACGGCCGTCGTCCGATCTGGGGTAGCATCGCGCGAGGCGCCCTGGAGCGCGTCACCGCATGATCGAGACCGCGTACGAGCCTTTCCTGCGAGGAGCCCCGGGACGCTTCACCATCACGGGATCGTCGTTCGTCTGGTGTGCGTCGCCGACGCTCTGCGGCGTGTTCCTGTGGGGCGAGCAGACCGAAGCGGAGACCCGCGCGATCCTCCGGATCTTCGATCAGTACCCGCACCAGATGGCGAGCTCGTTCGACATGGTGCTCGACACGCGCGGCGTGGAGAGCGTCGACCCGGCCGCACTGGCGCAGCTGTTCTCCTGGCTCGTCGCGCGTCGAGGCGAGCTGGTGAATCACCTGCGGATGCAGGCGAACGTGATCCGCGAAGGGCCGATCGGCTTTCTGCTGACGGGGCTCTTACCCGTCGCGCGGTGGACGCTCCCTTATCGGCTCCACTACGAGCCGGCGGACGCGTTCCGCTCCGTCGCGGGTGAAGCGGGCATGGCGGTGTGCGACGAGGTCGAGGCGATCGCGGAGCGCGTGCGCGGCGTGTCGCGCGAGCTTCGCATCACGCGCGAGCTGCTCGAGGCCCGGCACGACGCCACCGTCGGCGAGGTGAGTCGCACGCTCGGCATGTCGCCGCGCTCTCTACAGCGGGTGCTGACGCATCACGGCACCTCGTTTCACCGTGAGGTCGTCGCGGCCAGGTTCCTTCGCGCGCAGGCGCTCCTCCGATCGGGCGATCAGAAGGTCGCGGTCATCGCAGCGCGCGTCGGCATCTCGGAGCGCGCCCTCACGCTCCTGTTCCGCGCGAAGACAGGGCTGAGCCCCGCCCAGTGGCGCAAGCAACAGCCGGTCGGGCGATAGCGTCGACGCGACGTCGCGAGCCGGAAGCCGAAGCCTAGCCGGGGAAGGTCACGCTGCGCGGCGCGCGCGCCTCGTGGATCTCCCAGAACTTGCCGGCGATGTCCTTGGGCTCGAGGGTGGCGTGGCCGCTGTCGAAGGCAGTGCCCTTCACGCTTCCCATCACCACGACCTCGCCGACGTAGACGCCCGCCGGTGCGAGCTTCGCGGCGAGCAGTCCCGCGAGCTTGTGCTGCGTGGCCTTGCCGAGCGCGACGCCCATCGCGCCCCAGGAGACCGCCATCTCGTCGACCTTCGCATCGTAGGTCGAGAGGCCTCCGCCCGTGACGAGCACCGAGCCCTTCTGCGCGGTCAGATCCGGTAGCGCCTCCTGGACGGCGGCGAGCAGGTTCAGCGCGCTGACGTCTTGCGCCCTGCGAACCTCGTCGAGGTTCGCCGTCAGCAGATCGGCGCCGCCGCTCGCGTACGCGTTCCAGTGCAGCACCGAGATCGGCCCGAGGCTCGCGCGCGCGGCCTTCACCATCGCACGGACCGCTGCCTCGTCGGACAGATCACACGGGAACGCCTCCGCCGTGATGCCGTCCTTGCCGAGCGCCGTCGCCGCGGCAGCAAGCCGCTCGCCGTTGCGCGCCACGAGCGCGACCGAGAGCCCGCTCGCGCCGAACCTCCGAGCGACCGCGTCGGAGATGCCCGGCCCATGCCCACAGACCACGATCGTCTTGTTCGTCATCCGGCGTTGCTAACACGTCTCGCTCGCGAGTTGCCCCCGCCCGAGCGGGCAGGCCCTGTGCGTATCCGATCGATCACGCGCTGGCACGCGGGTCCGTCCGCCTGGAGCGGATTGTCCGGCGGGCGCTCGGCAAGCGCGCCGCGATCTAGGGCGCCATCGCTCACCTGAGGCATTCGGGTACTCGACCGTCGCAGCGCGTCGTCGTGGTCCGAGAGGAGGCTCGCCCCTTCGCGCCGCAGCGAAGAGCGCCGCGAGCGACGTTTCACGTCACGGCATGGTCGCTGCTCATGGGCGCCCCCCGGAGGTCCCAGATGCCTAGCTCATTTAGACGCTTACTTTCGTTGCCCCTGCTCGCTGCCCTCTCTTCGTTCGGCTGCGCCGCACCGCCCGATCCCGCCGTGACCGGCGCGCTCGCGACCGGGCGCGTGACCAGCGAGGAAGGTGCGAGCTCCGACGTCGCCGTGCGCGCGTACGGAGTCGCCCCCGATGGCACCCTGACTCCCGCGTCCGATACCGCGACGACGTCGGCGGAGGGCCGCTACTCGCTCCGCGTGACGCTCGACGAATCCGCGACGCGGCTCGTCGTGCGCGTTCAGGACGGCACCGAGCGGACGACGTCGCTCGGCCGCGCCTCGCTCGGGGCGGTCGACTCCACCGCGACGCACATCGTGCTGGCGCCGATCGACGCGCGCTCGCACATCGCGACGAACATCGACCTCGCGCTGGAGGCGATGGAGGACGTCTCGCTCGAACAGAGCGCGTCGAGCTCTCTGTTCCTGTCGCCGAGCGCATCGGCGCTGCTCGCCGCGAGCCCCGATCAGACGACGACCGTCACCGCCGCTGCGAGCGCAATGGCGAGCGCTCGGGCCACGTTCGTCCAGGCGCTCGATCCGAGCATCGCGGGCTCTGGCGACGTGCAGACAGCGCTCGCGGGGATCGCCATCGAAGAGGCGACGCTCGCGAGCCGGCTCGACATGGCCTCGAGCGCTGCGGACGTCGACGCCGCGTACGCCGCGTATCTCGACGCTTCCATCGAAGCCGTGGTCGACGCGGGCTACTCGCGTAGCGCGATGGCGGCCGCGACGCTCTCCATGGAGGCGGCGCTCGGCGCCGGGATCGGCAGTCGCATGAGCGCGGGTCGCGCGGAGATCCGCCAGCTCGGCACGTTCGCGGTGACCTCGGCAGTCGACGAGGGCGTGGGCGCCTCGTTCGAGTCGACCGCCGTGGCGGACGCGAGCGCGACGCTGCGTACGAACATCGTCGCGATGGGGAGCGGCAGCTCGACGCAGCTCGCGATGGCGGACGAGTGGGCGGCCTACCGCGACGTCGTCGAGAGCGAGCTGAGCGCCCGGGCGGGCCTCTTGCCGGCGCTCGTCGATCTCCTCGCGACGAACGTCGCGATCGCCACGGCGACGCTCGAGACGGCGTGGACGACGCTGGGGACCTCGGCCACCGCGGCCGCGCGCGTCCAGGCGTACTCGGACTTTCGCGCCAGCATCGCGACCGCCGCGAACATCGAGATGCTCACGTCGGGCGGCGTGGACGCAGCGCAGGCGACGATGATCCTCTGGTCGATGGGTGACATCGGCGCGGCGACGCACTGAAGGTCTGACCAAATACCTCGGTCAGATCCCTTCGACTGAGAGAAATTCCCAGCGCTTCACGCTGGGAAAGGACACGGCGCGACCATTGTTGGTCACGCCTTGACGGCATCGCTTCGGGCACTGATCGAAGGGCCCGTCGGAAGAGACTTCCGGCGGGCCGCTCGCACGGACGACCGACCGAGTGGTGGTCGATCACGACCGATCCGCTACGGCCGGGCGGAGATGGAGAGCCGTAATCGCCGAGCTCGTGGCCGCCGGGGCCGATCCGGAGCGCTCGCCACCGCCCTGTGCGCGGGCGCCCCGATCGTGGCGTGCAGGAACATCGCTGGCGCGCGGCGACGTGGCGAAAAGGCGGCGAGCGCGCACTTTGCTGCCGTTCGAGCACGGTCGCCGTCTTGCGTAGCGCGGGAGCCATACACGAACGGAGCGCCCCATGATGAACAAGAGCCGCAGCAGCTACGTGACGCGAAACAGCATTCTCGGTCTCCTCTCCACGAGCGAGGTCGCGTCGGTGGCGATGGCGGAGACGGCCGCAAGTCTCGCGCACGGCGACGAGTACGTCGACCTCTCGGAGGTCGAGAAGGGCGTGCTCCGCTCGGACGGCGTGAAGGTGGAGATGGGGACCGTCCTGCCGCGCAAGTCCGTCCAGCAAGCGACGTGGGACAAGGTCACCGAGCACCTGAAGGCGCTGCGCATCGAAGACGTCGTGGCCGAGCCGACCAAGGACCCGAAGCGCAAGCCCTCCTGACCGAGCCCGCGTGACGATCGGACGCGAGGCGCGCGTAGCTCAGGGCTCCCGCATCAGGTCCACGTAGCTGCGGATGTCCGCGAGGTGGGCCTCGGGGGCGGAGTCGAACTGGAGACCGACCGCCGCGCTCTGCCGCCCGGCACGGCCCCAGCGCGCGCGCGCCTCCAGCGTCACGACCCGCCCGGACGTCGGCAGGGAGAAGCGCACGTTCACGCGCTCGCCGTGCTCGAGGTAGCCTGAGGTCAGCACCAGCAGCCCGCCCTCGGAGACGTCGACGGTGCGCCCGTCCACCGGCGCGCCCGACGCCCGCACGATCCGGACGGGCGCGACGTACGGTGCACGCAAGTGAACGCGGACGTCCTGCAAGCCGGGGCTCGAGTCGCCCCGTCGCGAGCGCAAGAGACCGAGGGGCAGGCTCGTGAAGCCGACCTCCGTCGCGATGGCGTCGGCGAGATCGTCGACGCTCGGGAAGCGGTCCGCCGGCTCGCGAGCGAGCGCGCGATCCAGCAAGCGATCGAAGCGTCGACCTTGCTCGCCGAGGTGCCCGCCGAGCGAGAGGCGGACCTTTCCCTCGAGGTGGGCCCTGAACACGCCTTCGTGACCACCCGGGAACGGAACCTCCCCGCTGATCAGCTCGTAGAGCACGACCCCGAGGGCGTAGATGTCGGTCTGCGGCGTCACCGGCTCTGCGAAGAGCTGCTCCGGGGCCATGTACTCGAACGTTCCGAGCTGCTCGCCGGGCCGCGTGAGCTTCGGGAGCCCCACGGGCGTGGTGCCGAAGCTCGCGATCCCGAAGTCGATCAAGTGAGTCGACTCCACGCCGCGCTCGTCAGGGGCGATGATCACGTTCGCGAGCTTGATGTCGCGGTGCGTGACGTTTCGCGCATGGACACGTCGAAGCGACGCGCAGAGCTGCTGGACCACGGCGCACGCCGTCGACGCATCGAGGCGACCGCGCACCGCGAGGAGGCTATCGAGCGAGCGGCCGTCGAGCAGCTCCATCACCAGATGGGGCGCGGTGCTGTCGTAGCCAGCGTCGAAGATCCGTACGATCCCGGGACCGCTGACCATGTCGAGCGCCCGCGCCTCGCGCATCAGACGCGCACGGCCCCACGAGAGGTCGCCCACCGCCGCCGACAGCCCCTTGAGCGCCACGCGCCGCCCGAGCACCAGGTGCTCTGCCTCGAAGACGATGGCCATGCCGCCGCGCGCGATCTCGCGCTTGAGCAGGTAGCGCCGGTCGACGACCGACCCGACCGTGAGCTCCACGACGTCGTTCGTCGCGGGCTCGAACGGCTTGGTCAGGTTTGGGTCGCTCGGGCTCGTCACGTCAGGCCAGTGTCCTTCGCATGGGTCCGGCGCGCGCAAGTTTCTTCGTCCGCGCTCGCCGCACGCGAAAAGCAGCGACAGCGACCGCGCCGGGACGAGAGCCCAGCGACGGCACCTCACTCGGCCGGCAGATAGAAGAGCCGCGCCGCGTCGCCCTCGGCGACCGTGTACATCCCATAGCCGTCGTGCTCGAAGGCGATGGCCTCCGCCACGGACCCGCTCATCGCCGAGAGGAAGGGACCGACCAGGGCCGCCGCGACGTCGCCGCCTGGAGCGAGCGGGAACACGCGCACGACCGCGTAGCCGCGCACGACGATGCGCGCGCCGTCGGTGCTCATGTCGGCGGCGGTCGCGAGAGAGAGATCGATCGTCCCGACGTGCGTCAGCGTCGTGCTCGCGCTCGCGTCGAGCGGCGCGCGCGCCACGAACACCTCCGCGGGTGAGGGCTCCTTCGTCACGAAATACACATCGCCGGTGCGATGATCGACGAACACGCCCTCGCAGTCGTAGGGGCGATCCGGGTACGTGAAGTCGAAGCGCTCGGGGGTCACCGTGGCATCGCCCGCCGACGCGTCGGGCTCGGCGATCCGATAGATCCGAACGCTCGCGCGGCCCATCGCGCCATCGCTCGTGCGCGCGAGGTTGTCGCCCGCGTCCGCGACGTAGATCTCCTCGAGCCCGGCGCGCCCATCGATCGAGATGTCTTCCCAGTCGATGTTCGTCGCGCCGGCGAGGTGGATCGTCGCGAGGCGGGCGCCCGTGGCGTCGATCGCGGCGATGTCGGCTGGATTTCCGGAGTCGTTCTCCACCCAGAAGACACCTGGCTGTGCGCGGCTCGCGACGATCCCGCTCGTCTCGGGGAGACCGCTCGCGGGCAAGGTCCCGACCTGGACGGGCGGGCCGTAGTGCGGCCCGGCATCCGCGAGCTCACCCGCGTCGGCCCGCGCTGCGTCGTCGCCGTCCGCATCCACCGCGCTGCCTGCGTCCGGAGGAGACGCCTGCGCGTCGCACGCGGTCACAGCGAGGGTGAGCGCGAGCCCGACCCGGAGCGAGGTCCTCATGCGAGCGGTCTCCGTCTCGCCTCAGCGTCGAGCCCACCACCGTACCGTTTGCTCGACAAGGTGATTCGCATGACGGCTCCGCCGAGGCGGAGGCTCGATGCTACGCGAAAGGCGCCGGGAGCGTGACGACAGCGCGGTGCTTCGGCGCCTGTCGCCTGCGTGGGCTACGCTGCGCCCGCCATGGGCTCGTTCATCCCGCTGACGAAGAAGGCTTCCGCACCGCACGGACGTGCGAGCGCGTTCTTGCCGACGACCCGCGAGGAGATGAACGCGCGCGGCTGGGATCAGCTCGACGTTCTCCTCGTGAACGGAGACGCGTACGTCGATCACCCTGCGTTCGGAGCGGCGCTGATCGGGCGGTTCCTGGAAGGACGCGGCTATCGCGTCGGGATCGTCAGCCAGCCGCGCTGGGACACCCCCGACGACGTGCTCCGCATGGGACGCCCGAAGCTCTTCGTCGGCATCACCGCAGGCAACCTCGACTCGATGCTGAACAAGCTCACCGCCCAGAAGAAGGTGCGGTCGGACGATCAGTACTCGCCGGGCGGAAAGACGGGCGCGCGCCCGAACCGCGCGACGATCGTGTACGCGAACCTCGTCCGCGGCGCGATGCCAGGCGTGCCGATCGTGATCGGCGGCATCGAGGCCTCGCTCCGGCGCATCGCGCACTACGACTACTGGAGCGAGTCGGTGCGTCGCTCGATCCTGCTCGACAGCAAGGCGGACCTGCTGATCTTCGGGATGGGCGAGCGGCCCGTCTGGGAGGTCGCGGATCGACTGCGCGACGGCGCGCGCATCGACGAGGTTCGCGACGTGCGCGGTACGGCGTACGTGCTCGGCAAGGGAAGCTGGGAGTCGCTCGAGAAGAGCCGGTTCGTGAAGGACGGGAAGACGCTCTGGCTCCCTTCGTTCGAGGATGTGAGCGCGCAGACCGACGCGGGGCGCGAGGCCTTTCGCGAGATGTCGCGCGCCTTTCAGTACGAGACGAACCCCGGCAACGGGCGCCCGCTGCTCCAGCCGCACGGCGCGCAGGCCGTGATGTTCAACCCGCCGGCCATCCCGCTCGACACGGCGCTGATGGACACGCTCTACGACATGCCGTTCTCGCGGCTGCCGCATCCCTCGTACGCGCTCATGGGCAAGGAGGGGCGCATCCCTGCGTACGAGACGGTGAAGCACTCGATCGTCACGATGCGAGGCTGCTTCGGTGGTTGCACGTTCTGCTCGATCACCGAGCACGAGGGCCGCGTGATCCAGTCGCGATCGGCCGAGAGCGTGCTCCGTGAGGTGCGGGCGTTGCGCCGCATGGACGACTTCCGCGGCACCATCACGGACGTGGGCGGCCCGACCGCCAACATGTACGCGATGAAGTGCAAAGACGAGAAGATCGAGAACAGCTGCCGGCGGCTCTCGTGCGTGCACCCCGGCATCTGCGAGAACCTCGTCACCGATCACGGCCCGCTGGTCAGCTTGCTCTCGAGCGTCCGCAAGGAAGCGGGCGTGAAGAAGGTCTTCATCGCGAGCGGCGTTCGATACGACCTCGCGGAGCGGAGCCCGGACTTCATCAAGGTGCTCGCTCAGCACCACACGGGCGGCCAGCTCTCGGTGGCGCCGGAGCACGTCGATCCGGACACGCTCGACAAGATGAAGAAGCCTGGCGCCGAGAGCTACGAGCGCTTCGCCGAGTCCTTCCGCTGCGCGAGCGAAGAAGCCGGCAAGGAGCAGCACCTCGTTCCTTATTACATCTCCGGTCATCCCGGCTCGACGACGAAGGCGATGATCGACCTCGCGATCTACCTGAAGAAGCGCGGGATTCGACCGCGTCAGGTGCAGGACTTCATCCCGACGCCGATGTCGATGGCGACCGCGATGTACTACACGGGAGACGACCCGTTCACGCGCGAGCCCGTCTACACGGCGAAGACGATGCGCGACAAGCGGCGACAGAAGGCGCTCCTCTTGTACTGGGACCCGGCGCAGCACGAGCTCGCGCGCGAGGCGCTCGTCGAGGCGAGGCGGCGTGATCTCATCGGCAGTGGCGCGGACTCGCTGGTGCCGCCGGCGGACGGGAAAGGATCGCTCTCGATCCACGCGAGGCGAAAGAGCGCCACCCGGCCTCAGGGGCGATTCGGCGCACGTGGCGCGGGAGCGGATGCTCGGAGAGACCGAAGGCCGGGGTAGACCTCTCCGCTCCTCGACCCTCCTTTCCTCCCGGTCCCCCGTCCCCCATCCCCTCGCGCCTGCCAGCGCCCCGTGCGACGCTCCTCTCGACTCGGATGGCCGATCACTGGGACTTCTATTTCTTCGTGGTCGACGGGCGTCCGTGCTCGACGATGCTCGACCTCGCGCTGGTCTCGAGCGCGCCGCTCGCAGCTCGCCCCTGGCTCCTCAGCGTTCGCTTGCCGCTCGCCGAGCCGCGCCCCGACGGCCTCTCCGCGAACACGGAGGCCGAGGCGCTCGGCAAGATCGAGGACAGCCTGGTCCGCTCGCTCGAGGCGCGCTGCGGCGCGCTCTTCGTCGGCCGCATGACCTACCGCGGCGTGCGCGACCTCTTCTTCTACGCGCGCAAGCCCGAGGGCCTCGACGAAGGGATGGCCGAAGTGCTCGCCGCGTTCCCCAGACGACGCGCGCTCTCGCGAAAGCAGCACGACCCGGGCTGGAGACACTACCTCGACGTGCTCTACCCGGGCCCGCTCGAGTGGCAGTGGATCAAGGACCGGCGCGTCGTCGACAACCTCAAGGAGCAGGGCGACCGCTCCGACGTCGCACGCCCGATCGATCACCACGTCGTCTTCGACGACGAGCCCGCCGCCACGGCGTGGGCGGAGACCGTCCGGACCATGGGCTTCGAGGTCGAGGTGAGGCGCCGCGAAGACCAGCCCTCGGAGTGGACGGCGAACGCGGTGCGCGAGGACCCCGCCGTCCTCGCCCACGTGCACGACATCGTCGCGCGGCTCTACGGGCTCGCCGAGGAGCACGGCGGCCGATACGACGGCTGGGGCTGCTCCATCGTTCGCCCGCACGACGCCTGAGCGCACGACGCTGCGCGCGCACGACGCTCGCGGAACTTCGGCAGGCTCGGTACCATGGGGAAATCTTCCTTTCTTTTCGGGGGTCTCCATGCTCTCTCGCAACCGCTCGCTCCTCGTGCGCACGCTCGTCACGGTCCTGCTCACGGGCTGCTCGTGCTCGGCGTACACGCCTTCGGCCCACGATCGCGGCGTCGGTCAGCCCTGCGTGAGCACGGTGGAGTGCCGGCTCGGGCTCGCGTGCACCGCGTCGGAGTGCCAGCCGACCCGCTCGACGCCCGCCGGCAGCGGCTGCTTGCTCACCCTCGACTGTGCGGACGGCCTCTACTGCGGTGCGTCACGCACCTGCGAGAGCTCGAGCGTCGAGGTGGAAGGCGGAGACTGCAACACCGCGGCGGACTGCGAGTCCGGTCTCGTCTGCAGCCTCGAAGGCTTCGGCGGGCGCTGCCGCGAGGCGGGCGTCCGGGACATCCACGAGGCGTGCGCCTCCCAGCCGGAGTGTCTCGCGGGGCTCACGTGCACGCTGCGTCCCGGGACGAG
>JBBSAT010000109.1:0-21924 GCA_038252025.1 Polyangiales bacterium
CGCCCGAGAGCGTCGTCGCGGGCTGGCCGATCTTCATGTAGCCGAGGCCGACCTCCTCCATCGTGCGGAGGATGCGCGCGAGGCCGGTGTGGACGCTGAACAGCTGCGCGCACTCGGCGATGGAGGACTCGAGGATCTCGTGGACGTTCTTGCCGCGGTAGCGGACCTCGAGCGTGGTCTCGTTGTAGCGCTTGCCGCCGCAGACCTCGCACGGGACGTAGACGTCCGAGAGGAAGTGCATCTCGACCTTCACGACGCCATCGCCCTGGCAGGACTCGCAGCGGCCGCCCTTCACGTTGAAAGAGAAGCGCGCCGCGGTGAAGCCGCGTGACTTGGCTTCGGGGAGCATCGCGAAGATCTCGCGGATCTCGTCGAAGGCCTTCGTGTACGTGCCGGGGTTACTGCGCGGCGTGCGGCCGATGGGCTGCTGGTTGATCGCGATGACCTTGTCGATCTGAGAGAGGCCGTCGATCCCGTCGTGGTCGCCGATCGGATCGCTCGCGTCGTGAAGGGCGCGGGAGAGCGCGGGCAGGAGGATCGCGTTCACGAGCGAGCTCTTCCCCGCGCCGGAGACGCCGCTGACCGCGGTGAGGCAGCCGATGGGGAACGAGACGTCGATGCTCTTGAGGTTGTTCTCCCGAGCGCCGCGGACGACGAGCTGGCCGCGCGGCTTTCGTCGCGTGCTCGGCACGGCGATCTTCCTCCGGCCGGAGATGAACGCGCCGGTGAGGCTCTTCTTGTCCTTCGCGAGCTGAGCCGGCGTGCCGCTGAAGACGACGTGACCACCCATGGCGCCTGCCCCCGGCCCGAAGTCGACGACGTGATCGGCTGCGCGAATGGTCTCCTCGTCGTGCTCGACGACGAGCACCGAGTTGCCGAGGTCTCTGAGGCCCTCGAGCGTCCGGATCAGGCGCTCGTTGTCGCGCGCGTGCAGGCCGATCGAGGGCTCGTCGAGCACGTACATGACGCCGGAGAGCTCGCTTCCGAGCTGGCTCGCGAGCCGGATGCGCTGGGCCTCGCCGCCCGAGAGCGTCGGCCCGCCGCGATCGATCGTCAGGTAGGGAAGACCCACGTTGAGCAAGAAGCCGAGGCGGCTCTTGATCTCGCGCAGCACGCCCTCGGCGATGATCGTCTCGCTCTTGCCGAGCACGAGCTTCCGGAAGAGCTCGGCGGCATCGCCGATCGACATCGAGGAGATGTCCGCGATGGACTTGCCGCCGACCCGCACCGAGAGGCTCTCCGGACGGAGGCGCTTGCCTGCGCAGTCCTCGCACGGCAGGTCGCGCAGGTACTGCTGGTAGTGCTCGCGCATGCGCTCGGAGGTCGTCTCCTGATAGCGGCGCATGAGCTGCGGGATGACGCCCGAGAACTTGATGCCCCAGCTGCCGTGGTTCTCGGAGCCCTCCTTGCCCCACTGGACGCGGATCTTCTTCCCTTCGAGGCCGAAGAGCACCTGGTGGCGCTGCTTCTCCTTGAGCTTCTTCCACGGGACGTCGAGGTCGACGCCGGTCGCCTTGCTCATCGCGTCGATGATCCGGAAGGTCCAGCCCTCGCCCTTCTCCGCGCTGGTCGCCCAGGGCCGGATGGCGCCGCCGCGGATCGAGAGCGACGGATCGGGCACGACGAGCTTCGGATCGATCTCGAGCCGCGAGCCGAGCCCGTGGCAGTGCGGGCACATGCCGAGCGGGCTGTTGAACGAGAAGCTCTGCGGGGAGAGGACCGGATAGCTGACGCCGCAGCACTGCCGCGACTCGCTGAAGCGGAGCGATGCGGGCCTCTGCCCGGAGCCGACCTCGGGCTCGACGATCGCCTCGCCCTTCCCTTCGCGCAGCGCGAGCTCGATCGCCTCGGCGATGCGGCCGCGCTCGCTGCCAGAGATCGTGATTCGATCGATCACGAGGTCGACGTCGTGCTTCTTCTTCTTGTCGATCGCAGGAAGCTCATCGAGGCGGTGGATCACGCCGTCGATGCGGGCGCGGACGAAGCCGCGCTGCGTGAAGCCAGCGAGCTCTTCCTTGAACTCGCCCTTTCGATTGGCCGCGATCGGCGCGAGGACGACGGCGCGCGTTCCGTCGGGCAGCCGGAGCACGTCGCGCACGACCTCGTCGACGCTACGGCCGGCGACGACCTTGCCGCACACGTGACAGTGCTGCGTGCCGGCGCGCGCGTAGAGGACGCGCAGGTAGTCGTAGATCTCGGTGATCGTGCCGACGGTCGAGCGAGGGTTGCCGCTCGCGCTCTTCTGCTCGATGGCGATCGTCGGCGAGAGGCCCCGGAGGCGCTCGACCGCCGGCCGCTCGAGGCGACCGAGGAACTGGCGCGCGTAGCTCGAGAGGCTCTCGACGTAGCGGCGCTGGCCCTCGGCGTAGAGCGTGTCGAAGGCGAGCGAGCTCTTGCCGGAGCCGCTCGGTCCGGTGAGGACGACGAGCGCGCCCTTCGGGAGGACGAGGTGATCGACCTTCAGGTTGTGCTCGCGAGCGCCGACGATCTCGATCGTGTCCAGCGCTTCGGACCGAGAGGTTCGTGTCGAGGAAACGGGCCGCTTCGCCATTGGGCGCGGAGATAGCACGGCTCAAGCGTTCAGTGGTGGCCGATTCTGGAGACCGCCGCGAGGCGAGGTGGCGGTCCTGTCGGGCATCGGTTACCTCGCGTGTCCATGACCGACGTGACCGACGAGCTCCGCACCCGTATCGAGTCTGTCCTCGCCTCCGGACCGATCGTTCTGTTCATGAAGGGCAACCGGCGGGAGCCGGGCTGTGGGTTCAGCGCCAAGGTGGTCGATGCGCTCGACGACCTCGTCGAGACGTACGTGACGGTCGACGTGCTTCAGGACGAGAAGCTGCGCGAGGGGATGAAGAGCTACTCGGCGTGGCCGACGTTCCCGCAGCTCTACGTGAACCAGAAGCTCGTGGGCGGGGCCGACATCGTGAGCGACATGCACGCGCAGGGGGAGCTCGCGGGGGTGCTGGGCGTGGCGGGGCCGATTCCGGTCCGTACGCCGGAGGTCATGCTCACCGAGGCGGCGATGGACGCGCTCGTCGAGTACGCGGAAGGGACGCCGGCGAAGGTACGGCTCGAGATCGATCGCGGGTTCGATCCGGTGCTCGACCTCGCGCCGGCGCAGCCGAAGGATCTGATCCTCGATCTCGGCCGCGTGCTCCTCGCGATGGATGCCGCGACGGCGCGGCGCGCAGACGGCGTGACGATCGACTTCGTGCGCGGCAAGGAAGCCGTGGGCTTCAAGATCGAGAACCCGAGCGCGCCGCCGAAGGTGCGCTCGCTCTCGGTGGAGGCCCTCAAGGACATGATCGACGCGAAGAAGCCGATGCTGCTGCTCGACGTGCGCACCGAGGCGGAGCGCGAGATCGTCAGGCTCGAGGGCGCGACGCGCTTCTCCGCGGACGACGCGGATCTTCTGGACGAGGTCGATCGCTCGATGCCGATCGTTCTCTACTGTCATCACGGGATCCGGAGCCGCGCCGCCGCAGAGCACTGCATTCGGCTCGGGTTCCGTGAGGTTCACAACGTCACGGGCGGCATCGACGCCTGGTCCTCGAGGATCGATCCGAAGGCGCCCCGCTACTGAGGGCTCAGAACGGCGGTGTGATGGGGACGAAGTCCATCCCGCCGGGCACGAGGTAGCTCGTGTACGTGCCGAAGCCGTAGACGTAGAGCCCGAAGGGCCGCTCGGCGCGGATGCCGTGCACGCCCGTCGAGATGCGAAGGCGCGCGACGCGCATGCCGTTCACCGAGTCCTCGAGGTCGGGCGTGATCGGAAGATCGTCCAGGTAGATCTGCGCGTTCGGCGGGATGGCGACGTCGATGTAGCTGCGCAGGTACGTGTCGGGAGCGAGGAACGTGTAGCTCTGACGGTACTGCTCGGTCGGGACGACGAGCGACATCGCGGGATCCCCCACCGCGAAGCTCCCCGAGGAGCCGAGCCCACCGTAGTCCTGCCCGACGAGGAAGATGGCGCCGAGCACGGCGCTGTCCGCGTGCACCCAGAGGTCCTGCCGGATCTCGGCCTCGAACCAGGCGCCGCGATCGAGATCGACCCCCTCGGTCCCGTCGTCGAGCGGCGGGTCGAAGCGCAGGTGCGCTCCATCCTGCGCCGACACGAGGCGAAGCAGGTTCGGCTCGTTCATCCGGACCGGCTCCGTGATGGGGACGAAGAGCTCGCGACCGAGGGACTCGACGGGGAAGATCTGCTCCTCGAGGTGATCGCACGCCCAGCGGTCGTATGGGACGAACGTGCAGTCGTGGCCCGAGAACACCGCGATGCGTGAGTTGGACTTGATCTCGCTGCCGGTGAGATCCCAGTCGGGGCCTGGGTTGCAGTACTCGATGTGATGGCCGCCGACGTCCTCGCTCGACATCTCACCCGGGCAGTCGCCCGTGGGCACGGAGGACTCGATGAGGAGGACATCGCCGGCGCCGAGGTCGAAGTCGTGTAGCTCACCGGGCGCGAGCGCCGGGACCGTCCCGTCGAGGGAGGGTCGGGTGTGCGCGCGCGGGCGCACGCTGACCGAGATCTGATGGTTCTCCACGTTCACGATCGCCAGGTAGCCGGGGCTCGCGCTGGCTTCCGCGTCTCGAACGAGCATGTGCGTCGGACGGCTCATCGCGAGGTAGCTGCCGGTGAGCACGTGCGCGGGGAGCAGGAGCGACGCGTCGTTCGTGAACGAGTAGCACTCGCGGCCCGTGCACCTGCTGCTCCCCTGGTATCGGAGCGGGTTGAACTGCGTGACCGTCACCGGAACGTCCGAGGTGAGCCGGTAGGCGCCGCTCGGGACGATGACGGACGCCGGGAACGCCGCATCTCCGCGGAGGAGATCGACCCACGGGAGCTCGCGCACCTCGAGACCGCCCGGCGCGACGACGAACTGCGCGAGGACGTCGACCCCGCGCGTGATCGTGACCTGCGCGTCGACCAGCTGCGGGTTCGCGATGACGACCGCGAAGGTGAAGGACGGATCCAGCTGTGCGTTCGGCAGCACCGTCGGGAAGTACTCGCAGCCGATGTAGGAGTGCGTCTCGACAGCGCGCGCGCAGAGGTCCTGACAGCTCTCGCGGGAGCAGTGCTGGCCCATGAGCGGGTCACACGTCGGGCCGACGGTGAGCTCCGTCCCGGCCGCGTTGCAGAGGCGCACCGTCTCGCCGTCGCACTGGAACTGCTCGGGCGGACACGTCATGCAGCCCCGCGCAGGGACACAGACGAGGCCCGACGGAGCACAGTCGGTGACGCGGCTCGAGTGGCCCGAGCCGTCGCACTCGTGGAGCTCGTCGCCAGCGCAGACGATGCCCGCGGCCTGCTCGAGGCAGACGTCCCGCGCCGGGAGATGGCCCGCCGGAGGGACGTGACTGCAGCTGGCGAGCAGCGCGAACGCGAGGATCCACGAACCAGCTCGTGGTCGGCCATCGGCTCGCTGCGCCGCCCGCTCCCGTTCGTGCTCGATGCGAGCACTTCCGCCCGCGGTCGGCTCCGCGAGCACTCTTCCAGGCTCTTGCATCGCGCTGACTGTAGCGCGGCGGGCCTCAGGACGCGGGCTTCTCGCTCGCGGACCCGGCGCACTCGCTGCCGACGTCGGGCGTCACCTCGCCGCGCAGCGACTCGACGTGCGCGAGCCAAGCCTCGCGGATGGGCTCGGGCACGCCGTGCGCCACGAGGACCTGGCGCAGCAGCTCCTTCCGCCGCGCGAAGTGGCCACCCATGATGCGGTGTGGGCCGTGCGCGGCGCGAAGCGGGCGGCCCTCGTAGACGACCGGTCCGCCGAGATGCGCGGCGGCGTGCTGGTACTCCATCTCGCGCAGCCGCGCCTGATCGATGCGGGCGAAGAAGAACCCGATCATCGTGTCGGCGACGACCCGGTCGACGAAGTCGGCGACGATCGCGCGGAGGCGCTCTTCGCCGAGCTGATCGAAGTGGCTGGGATCGGGCATCACCGCTCGCATAGGGCCGCCCGCGATTCGACGCAACGGGGCCGTACGCTCTGGTATTCTGCGCCCGTGCGGCGCGTCCCCCTCTTCGCCATCGTCCTCTCGCTGGGTCTGCTGTCCTTGGGCTGTGGCGGGGCCACGACCATCGCCACGGTCGTGACCGCCGAGCCGGTCGCGCTCGATCCGCAGGCGGTGACCGAGTACCAGGCAGGCCTGCACGAGCTTCAGCGTCCTTCGCGCGCGGCAGAGCGCCGAGCGCGCGAGCACTTCGAAGCCGCGCTCGCGGCCGACCCGAACATCTGGGAGGCGAGCTACTGCCTCGGGGTGCTCCAGCGCCGCGCCGGAGAGCTGCGAGAGGCCGCTGCGTCATTCGAAGCGGCGCGCGCCCTCGCGCCGACCTCGGAGCAGGTCCTCATCGCGCTGGCCGAGACGCGCTACGCGCTCGGCGAGAGCGACGCGGCCGCGCAGCTGCTCCAGGGCTACGTCGCGAGCGCACCGGACGACATCGCGGCGCGCGTCTCGCTCGCGACGATCCTGAGAGAGCGCGGCGACTACGACGGGGCTCTCACGCAGGCGCGCGAAGTGCTGATCCGCCAGCCGTCGAGCGCGCGCGCGCTCGCCGAGGTCGGCCGGGTCTACCGCGCGCGGCAGCAATACGACGTCGCCGAGCTGGTGCTCCGCAAGGCGCTCGATCTCGGGGAGACGGCCGAGCTGCACAACGACATGGGCCTTCTCGAGCTCGCGCGAGGCGACACGCAGGCTGCGTTCGGCGAGTTCGATCGCGCGATCGCGCTGGATGCGACCTACTCGCCCGCGCACCTGAACCAGGGCTCGGTGTTGCTCCACGCGGGCGACTACGAGGGCGCCGAGGCCCACTATCGCGCGGTGCTCCAGGCGCACGAGGACGACCTCGACGCGCGCGTCGCGCTCGCCATCGCGCTGCGAGGTCGGGGTGAGCATGCCGCGGCGCAGCGCGAGTACGAGCGTGTGCTCGAGGCCGCACCGAACCACGCCGCAGCGCTCTACGACCTCGGCGTACTGCTGGCCGAGTTCCGCGATCAGCGGCCGCGCGCGAGAGAGATCTTCCAGCACTACCTCGAGGTCGCGCCTGGGAGCGCGCCGCAGCGCGAGACCGCGCAGCACTACGTCCAGGACATCGGCGCGGAGATGGCGCCGCGGACCGACTCCCCGCGGAGCGATTCCTAGTTCATCGGTCCGGTTTCGCACGCCCGCTTTGCGCGACTCGGGGTGCTGCTATGGTCGCGGAATGTCGAAGCCGAAGGAGCCCCCCGGGGCCGAGAAGGACGCGGACCAGAACGGCCCGCGCGACCAGCTCAACGAGCTGCTGAACGGCGCGGTCGAAGCGGCGGCCGAGCTGCTGGAGGCCGACGGGGAATTCGACCCGTTCGCGCTCGCGCTCCGGCACGACGGAGAGGTGCTGCACCTGACCTCGGACGGCGGCCACGTGTCGTCGGGCGACGACGACGAGGGCCCCGATCCGGACGCGGTCGTCGAGAGCCTCCGGAACACGCTGCGTGAGCGACGCGAGGAGCTGACGGCGATCGCGATCGTCGCGGACGTGACGCTAGAGGACGAAGAGGACCAGGCGATGACCGCGGCGATCGCCGTCTCGCTCGAGCACGTCGTCGAAGAGCCAATCGCTTGCTTCGTCCCCTACGAGATCGACGAGAAGAACAAGGTCGCGCTGGCCGATCTCATCGGTGAGCCGGGCGAGCGCCACGTGTTCGCCGAGACGCTCCCCAACTAGGCCGCGGAGGCTCGATGAAGTCCTATCTCGAGCTGCTGCGTGCGGTCCGTGAGCAGGGGACGAAGAAGGGCGACCGCACGGGGACGGGCACGCTCAGCCTCTTCGGCGCTCAGCTCCGCTTCGATCTCGAGGCCGGGTTTCCTCTCCTGACCACGAAGAAGGTCCACTGGAAGTCGGTCGCGTTCGAGCTCTTGTGGTTCCTCCGCGGCGAGTCGAACGTGCGCTACCTGCGAGAGAACGGCGTCACGATCTGGGACGAGTGGGCGAACGCGGAGGGCGAGCTCGGCCCGGTCTACGGCGTGCAGTGGCGACACTGGAAGAAGCCGGGCGGCGGTGAGGTCGATCAGATCGCCACCGTGCTCGCGGAGCTGAAGCGCAATCCCGACTCGCGGCGCCTCGTGGTCTCCGCGTGGAACGCAGGGGAGCTCGACCAGATGGCGCTCCAGCCGTGTCACGCGCTCTTCCAGCTCTACGTGGCGAACGGAAAGCTCAGCGCGCAGCTCTACCAGCGGAGTGCGGACGTGTTCCTCGGCGTGCCGTTCAACATCGCGAGCTATGCGCTCCTCACGCACCTCATCGCGCGCGAGGCCGGGCTCGGCGTGGGCGACTTCGTCCATACTTTCGGCGACGTGCACCTCTACGCGAACCACCTCGAGCAGGCCGATCTGCAGCTCCTTCGCGAGCCGCGCGCGCTACCGAGGCTGGTGATCGATCCGGCGCTCAGGCGCGTCGACGACGCGCGCTTCGAGCACTTCACGATCGAAGGGTACGATCCACACCCGGCGATCAAGGCGAAGGTGGCGGTCTGAGATGACACGAAAGATCGTCATGATCGCAGCGCTCGATCGCGATCGCGTGATCGGAACGGAAGGGCAGCTGCCCTGGCGGCTCCCCGATGATCTCGCGCGCTTCAAGGCGCTCACGCTCGGAAAGCCGATCGTCATGGGCCGGAAGACCTACGACTCCGTCGGCAAGCCGCTCCCGAAGCGTACGAACATCGTTCTGACGCGCTCGGCGCGCACGATCGAGGGCTGCATCGTCGTGCACGATGCCGAAGGTGCGATCCGGGCGGCGGGCGATGCGCCCGAGATCTGGATCATCGGGGGAGGCGCGATCTACGAGCTCTTCATGCCCATCGCGACCGACCTCGAGCTCACGCACGTCGAAGCGAACGTCGAGGGCGATGCTCGCTTTCCAGTGATCGATCCGGCCGTGTGGCGGGTGGTGCATCGCGAGCGCCACGAGATCGACGCGCGTCACGCCTTCGCGTTCGAGTACGTGGGCTATACGCGCAGCTGACGCTCAGCGCGGTATCGGTGCGACGCCCACGGCGCGGGCGCTGGCGAGATAAAACGACTCGATCAGGTCCGCGTCGTTCGCGGCCTGGCTCGTCTGGGCTTCGCGACCGCGAACGAAGTACGCGCCCGTGGTCTTCGCCACGCTCTCGTCGATCGCGAGGAGCACCGAGGTCGCCGCGGCCTCTTCGAGCGTGTCGGAGCCGCGCATGCCGAAGCCCGCGGTGAGGAGCTTGGTCGAGACCACGCCCGGATGGAGGGCGTTGACGGTGATCCCGCGAGCGGCGAGGCGCGGCGCGAGGGCGCGGGCCGTGAGCACGTTCGCGAGCTTCGAAGCGCCATAGTGACCGTATCCGTCGAACGCTCGGTGAACGAGACCGACGTCCGTGGGATCGACGGAGCCGCGCGCGTGCGCCATCGAGCTGACGAACACGATGCGGATCAGGGCGCAGCGCGGATCGGCGAGCAGGAGATGCGTGAGCAGAAACGGCGCGAGGTGGTTCACCGCCATCGTCTTCTCGAAGCCGTCCTCGGTGAGCTCGAGCTTCCTCTGGAAGATGCCGGCGTTGTGGAGGAGCACGGTCGGCGGTTCCGCACGGGCGTTCACTTCCGCGGCGAGCTTCCGGACGGCCGCGAGCGAGCCGAGATCGCCGACGACCGGCGCCGGGATCGGCCGCGCGGTGAGCGCTTCGAGCTCGCGCCGCACCTCGTCGGCGCGCTTCTCACGACGTCCGTGCACGATCACGTCGGCGCCTCGGCGAACGAGCTCGCGCGCAGTCTCCCGCCCGATGCCGTCGGTCGCGCCGGTCACCAGCACGACCGCGCGCGCAGACCTCATCGAGGGATCATGGATCAAATCGGCTCGCTCCGCGGTTCGCTCGAAGCGAGCGCTTCCGTTCGCGGCCCGCTACGTGAGCACTCCGGCTTCGATCACGCATCGTCGAACGGCGCGTCGAAGTACGTGCGCGCGCCGTTGTAGCTGTCCTCGCGACGCTGCCAGCGAATCGCGGCGATGCCAGGCAGGCGCCGCACCGCGGAGTCGATCGCGGAGAGCACGGTCCGCATGCTCTCCGAGCGCGGCGGGGCGACGTAGCGCGGGCCGCCGAGCGTTCGCGCGTAGACGTGGAGCAGAAAGCGCGGACCACCCACGCCACCGAGCGTGATGAAGAAGGGATCGACGCCGATGATCCCTTCGAGCTCGACGCACTCGTCCTTGTCCCACCGCCAGGTGCCGGCCTCCGCGCCGACGCGCTCGAGCGCCTCGCTGATCGCGTCGAGCAGCACAGCGTCGGGGATCGCGTCGCCCTCGTCGCCCATCTCGAGGGAGGCGCGCTCGAACGTCAACGCGGAGCGCACGCCGGGGACGTCGACGGGTGGCCGCGTCGATCGCAGTCGCGGGCGCTGGAAGAGCACGTAGTACGTGCCCAAGACCAGCGCAGACCCGAGGACGACGAGCAGCCAGATCACCGAACAAGCCTACCGGCTCTCGAGCGCATCGGCACGCCGACACGCTCCCGGTTCACGGCAAGACGTGCACGACGGTCGTGAGCTGCGGATCGCCCGCGTGCGCACCGACGCGCAGCTCGTAGTCGATCGCCTCGAGCTCCCACGACGCGCGCGCCTCGTCCCAGAACGCGAGGTCCTCGGCCTGGAGCGAGATCGTGACGTCTGCGCTCGCCCCGGCGTCGAGCTCGACCTGCGCAAAGCCGCGCAGGTCTTCGGGAGCACGCTCGACGCGAGAGCCGACCGTGGCGACGTAGAGCTGAACGGTCTCGATCGCCGTGCGGGCGCCTGCGTTCGTGACGGTGACCGTCGCGGTGAGAGAGCCTCCGGCGGCGAGCGTGTCGGTCGAGAGCACGAGGTTCGAGTACGCGAACGTCGTGTACGTGAGCCCGAAGCCGAACGGATAGGCGGGTGAGATGCCCTCGTGCGCGAGGTGCCGATAGCCGTGGAAGAAGCCGTAGGTCACGGTGGGCGAGACGTTGTCGAAGGGCGGTAGGTCGGCCTCCTGCACCGGCATGCTGAACGGCAGGCGACCCGAGGGCGCGTAGTCACCGAAGACGAGCTCCGCGATCGCGTCACCGCCGCGCGTGCCCGGATAGAACGCGACGAGGATCGCCTCGACCTCGTTCTCCCAGCTCCGTGTCAGGAGCGGGCCACCGCCCTCGAGGACGACGATCACGCGATCGTGGATCGCCGCGACGGCGTGGATGAGCGCGACGTCCTCGGCCGGGATCTCGAGCGAGGCGCGATCGCCCGCCGCGATGTCTCCCTCGCCCTCGTCGTTCTCGTCGAGGCCGGTGACGATGATCGCGACGTCCGACGCTCGCACGGTCGCCTCCGCCGCAGCGTCGAGCGTCGTGCCTGGAACGAGCGTGACGGTCGTCGGCGCGAGCGCGCGCGCGGTGAGGTCTTCGAGCGCAGTGATCACGTCCGTGGGCTCGACGCCGCTCGAGCCTCGGTCGCCGATGTTCTCTTCGTCGGCGTTCCGTCCGAGCACGACGATGGAGCCGGTGGTGGCGCCCGCGATCGGGAGCGCCGCGGCCTCATTGCGGAGGAGCACGATGCCGCGGCGCGCGACCTCTTCCGCGAGCGCGAGGTGCTCGAGCGTCTCGCGCTGGCTCGGATCGTCGATGATGGTCCCGCGTGGACGTGGCGGGAGCGCGTCGAGGTCGAAGCAGAGCTCGGCGCGGAGGATGCGGCGCACGGAGACGTCGAGCTCGTGCTCGTCGAGGTCACCTCGCGCGACGGCGCCGGGGAGCGCGCGGAAGTGGCTCAGAGCGGGCATCTCGATGTCGAGACCGGCGCGCACGGACGCCACGTCGGCGTGGGTGCCGAGGAGCCAGTCGGACTCGACGAAGCCGGCAAAGCCCCACTCACCGCGCAGGATGTCCGTCAGCAAGTGCGGCTGCTCGTCGCAGAAGAGCCCGTCGACCTGGTTGTAGGCGCTCATCACCGACGCGACGTGCCCCTCGACCACGACGCGGCGGAAGTGCGGCAGGTAGATCTCGCGCAGCGTCCGCTCGTCCATGACGACGTTCACCGAGTGCCGCGTGTCCTCGATGCTGTTCCCCGCGAAGTGCTTCGCGCTCGCGAGCACGCCTTCGCTCTGGACGCCGCGCACGAAGGCGAGCGCGAGGGCGCCCATGTGGACGGTGTCCTCCGAGTAGGTCTCCTGGGCTCGGCCCCAGCGCGGATGGCGGAGGACGTTCATCGTCGGCGCGAGGACCACGTCGGCGCCGGCCGAGCGGATCTCCACGGCGATCGCCTGTCCGACACGCTCCTCGAGCTCGGGATCCCAGGTGGCGCCGCGCATCATCGCGACCGGAAACGCCGTCGCACGGAGGTGCGTGAACGAGCTGACGCCGCGGGGGCCGTCGAGCATGTGGAAGCCCGGGATCCCGGTGCGAGCGTTGCCCTCGACGAGCCAGGTGTCGTCGATCACGCCGACGCTGGCGCCGTGCATCATCGCGAGCTTCTCGTCGAGGCTGAGCTCCGCGAGGAGCGCGGTGATCCGCGCTTCGATCGTCGCGTCGTCGTGACCCTGGCAGTAGGCGATCGTGTCGGGGGTCGGCGCGAAAGGATCGGGCACGTAGGTCCGGCCGCCGTCCGGCAGAGGCGCGTCGAGCGTGGCGTCGGGCCCGGCGTCCGACGCGGCCGCAGCGGGCGCGCAGCCGAGGAGCGCGAGCGCGAGCCAGATCGCGAGGCGCCTCACGAGGTCGGGTCCAGGGTGTGAATGCGCGAGAGCGCGGCGCGCACGGTCTCGGGCATCGGAGTGGGACGTCGGCTGATGCGATCGACGAACACGTGCGTGAACCGCCCGTCGGCGCGCGCCGTGTCCTCCCCGGGGAGGAAGATCCCGATCTCGTAGCGCACGCTCGACGTGCCGAGGTGCGCGACGCGCAGCCCAGCCTCCAGCGTGTCCGGGAACTGGACCGAGCCGTGGAACGCGCAGGCGGTCTCCACGGCGACGCCGATCACGCTGCCCGTCTGGATGTCGAGCCTGCCTTCGGCGATGAGGTGTCGGTTGATGACGGTGTCGAAGAACGAGTAGTAGACGACGTTGTTCACGTGCCCGTAGAGGTCGTTGTCCATCCAGCGCGTCTCGACCGACGAGAAGTACGGATAGTGCGCGCGGCTCTTCGGCTTCTCTCTCATCGGCCGCTCGTCCCGTAGCTCAGCGCGCCCTCGAAGAGGGCAAACAGCTCGTCCCGGCCGGTGGGGCGCGGCGCGTTGTCCACGAGGCGCTTCTGGAGGATCGCGCGATCCACCAGCGACGTGATGTCTCCGGCCGAATAGCCGACGCCCGAGAGACCGTCAGGAAGGCCCGTGGCGCGCATCAAGGAGAGAAGGTGCGTCGCGAGGACTTCGCCCGCGTCGCCGTCGCCCGCTCCACGGACGTCGGCCCCGAGCGCGGCGGCCGCGGCGAGGTGACGCTCGGGGCATGCGCTCGCTGTGAAGCGGAACACGCTCGGCGCGCTGAGCACGACGCTCACGCCGTGCGGGATCATCGCGTGGTCGCTCGGATAGCCGGGCGCGCGGTAGTCCCTCACGAGGCCGGCGACCGCGTAGCTCATCCCGTGCGGCAGGTGCACACCGGCGTTGCCGAACGCGACTCCCGCGAGCGTCGCGGCCCAGGCGAGATCGTGGCGCGCTTCCTCGTCGGCCGGATCGTTCACGGCGCGCACGAGCGCGCGACCGCCGAGGCGAAGCGCTTCGAGGCTCCCGAGATCGCTCCACGGGTTTCGGCCCTGGCTCATGGGACGCACGGTCGCCGGCAAGCTCGCCTTCCGCGCGACGAACGGGCGCGCGGTGTACGACTCGATCGCGTGCGAGAGGACGTCGAAGCCGCTCGCGGCCACGACCTCGCGCGGGAGCGTGCGGGTGGCGTCGGGATCGACCAGCGCGAGGGTCGGGCGGAGGCGCCGCGAAGCGATCCCCGTCTTGGCCTTCGTCGCGAGCAGGTCGAACACGGCGATCCCCGTGCACTCGGCGCCGGTCCCGCAGGTGGTCGGGCAAGCGATGTGCGGCGGCAGTGGTCCCGGGACGGCGCGGCCCTCGCCGATCGGCGCGTTCACGTACGCGAGAAACTCTGCGGGATGGGTCGCATAGAGCGCTGCGGCCTTGCACGTGTCGATGACGGAGCCCCCGCCCACGGAGACGTAGCCGTCGAATCGACCGTCGGCGGCGAACGACGCTGCAGCGAGGAACGACGCGTCCGTCGGCTCGATCGCGACGGCGTCGTAGACGACCGCGTCGATCCCGGCCTCGGCGAGCGCGGTCCGCGCGGTCTCGACGGACGGGAGGCGCGCGACGGCCCGGTCCGTGAAGAGCGCGACGCGGCGCATGCCGAGCGCGCGCGCGTGGTCACCGAGCTCCGCGAGAGCGCCGCGCCCGAAGACGATCGCGGGCGCGTCGATCGCGAACACCGACTCGTTGCCGACCTCGGCCATGAACTCGTGGCGGCAGGTTCCCAGCATCGGGCGAAGCGTAGATCGGAACGCCTCGCGCGTGCGCGGCGCCCTGTCGGCTTCAGCCGCGTACGGCGCGGGAGGCGAGCCCGAGAAGAACCGAGCGGCCGATGGGCCACCAGAACGACACCGACGGTCGTTCCCGAGCCACGCGCTCGGGGTGGCGCCACGCGCGCTGAAGCATCTGCCACCGCTCCGAGCGGCGACGTGCTCTGGTGCTGACCGCGCGTCGAACGACGAACGCGACCGCGACCGTCGCGACGACGAGGCCGAGCGCGGTGGTCGCGAGCACCGCGCCGAGGTGAGCGCGGAGCTGATGCCTGACGTCGAGCGCCTCGTGTCGTCGCCGGTCGAGCTCTTCCAGGGTGACGAAGAGACTCGTGCGAGCCACGTCGGCCCGTGCCTCGAGATCGAGCTCCGTCATGCGACGCGCTCCTTCAGCTGCTGGAGGTCCTTCTCGAGGCGCTGCCGCGTCTCGTCGAGCGGCTTGCTCGGAAGCGCCCTCGCGCCGACGAAGGCCGAGGCGCCCGCGACGATCAGCAGCGCGCCAGCCAGCGCGAGGGCGACGCCCCACTGCGCGCCGGTCGCGAGCACGACCATGTCGAAGAGCATCGCGAGCGCGAGGAGATCCGAGGCCGCGGCGACGGAGAGCGCGGTGACCGCTGCCTTCGCGTGGGCGAGCTCGGCGCGAGCGTCCCGTTTGGCGAGCGCGACCTCGAGCTGGACGAGCGTCCTCGCCTCTTCGACAGCCGACCTCAGGAGCTCGGCGGTGGACGTCCGCGAGGCGTCCGGCTCTCTGGCGCGAGCCCGCTCGAACGACACCGAGCGACCGGGAAAAGGCGCGGAGGGCTCGAGGGCTTGCTCGAGGCGACGCGCGCTGCGATCGAGGCTCAACCAGTCCGCGAAAGGGATCTCCGCTCTCTCGAGATCGCGCTGGATCTCGGCGATGCGAGCGCGCCCTGATCGTCCGATCTCCTCTGACGCCCGATGCCGCGCGAGCACGTCCCACATGCGCGCGAGCTGCGATGCGATCTCCTGCGACGCCGGGTCCGCGACGAGAGACGCGTGGCGCTCGAGGTCGCTCGAAGCGAGCTGCACGCGCACCCTCCCGACGAGCTTGGGCTCGCCGCGCAGGAGGAGATCCGAACTGTAGAGGATCGCTTCGAGCCGGGCGGAGCACAGCATCGTCGGCGGGTCGACGGCGAGGGAAGCGAGGCGCGGCGGAGCAAACCGTCGCAGAGCCCGCGTGCCGATCGCGGTGAGCCAGGAAGGCGGCTCCTCGCGCACCTCCTGCCCGGCAGCGCTGCACGCGTCGACGACCGCATCGAGCGCTGCGTGGTAGCCGCCCGGCCGTGGACGCACGAAGACGTGCGTGTCGGACCAGCCGCGGGATGCGGTCCTCAGCTTCAGCAGCGGGACCGTCACGAGCGTCGCCGCGCACGCGACGACGTAGCCGAGGGTCAGAGACGGCGCGGAGAGCGCCGCCCGAGCGAGGCGGTCGGGGGCTTCGTCGTTCGGCGACGCTGCGCTCGTGATCGCCACCACGGCGAACGGGATCAGGAGGGCGAGCGCGATCGCCGTCCCGCGAAAGAGCACGTCCTCCGAAGGCGGACCGACCAGCGGTCCGAAGCTCCCTGGAAGGAAGCTGGCCAGGAGCGCGGGCGGCCAGAAGAGCGAGGCCAGGAGCGCCACGGAGAGGGCGACCTCCTGCGCACGCGGCAGCTGGCCGAACAGCGCCACGACGGACCAGCCGAAGAGCGCCGTGACCAGATCACCCAGCTTGCGCACGGTGAAGCGCGCCATTGCCGTGAGCAGCGCCATGTCGGAAGCGACGCTGCATCGCTCGGGCCAGCGCCTCGGCCGCTCCCGACGCCGCTCCGTCGGCGAGCGGATCGTCGCGCGCGATGCAGCGTGCCACGGAGCGGACGAGCGCTTCGGCGCTCCTCAGTCGACACCGGTTCGAGAGCCCCTCGACCGGGATACGAGATGAACGCAGGAGCGCCCTTCCGGACAGAGACGCTAGAGCAGGTGCTCGGCGGCCTCGGCGTCGGCGGCCTCGGCGTCGGCGGCCTCGAGAGGCTCGGCGGCCTTCTTCTCGATGCGCTCGAAGGTCAGGGTCAGATAGGTGCCGCTCTTCCCCTGCTTCTCGAACGCGCGCACCGTGTAGCTCGCGTCCTCGCCCGTGATGTCCCCGCTCCACGCGGCGACGGCGCCCTCGTCCTTGGACGCGCCACGCTTGCTGCGCGAGGGCGGAGGGACCGGATCGAGCGCGCCGCGCAGGGCGTCCGGCGGGTACGTGTTCTGATCGCCGCGAGGCGGCGCCACGCTCAGCGCCAGCTGCTCCTCGCGACGCCAGGCCCGGAGCTCGTACGGCGCACCGGCGAGGCTGCAGTCGCCCTGCATGTCCGGCTGGCTCGGCTTCCGCTTCTGGCTGTTCTCGAAGAGACTGCCTCGATCTCGTGAACGCTCGGTCGACATGGCGGCGGAGGTAGAGCACATGCGGCCGCCCGAGGCACGGCGGCGACCCACGAACGTGCAGGGCGACGCCCTCGAGGACGAGCGCTTCGGGCGGGCCGCCGAAGCAGCGCGACCAGTGTAGAGTCGCCGCCTCGTGTCGTTCTCCTCGCTGGGTCTCTCCGAGCCGCTCCTCCGCGCCGTCGCCGAGCGCGGATACGTCGAACCGACGGCCGTCCAGACAGCGGTCATCCCGGAGGTCCTGAAGGATCGCGACGTCTGGGCGAAGGCGAGCACCGGCGCGGGAAAGACAGCGGCCTTCGCGCTCCCGATCCTCGAGGTGCTCTCCCACCAGGATCTCGCGGCGCCTCGACGGACGCAGGCGCTCATCCTCGCTCCGACGCGTGAGCTCGCTGCGCAGATCCGCGCCTCGATCGACGCCTACGGCAGCCACCTCGCGCAGCGTCCGAAGACCGTCGTCGTGCTCGGTGGCGTGTCGATCAATCCGCAGATGATGGCGCTCCGAGGCGGCGCCGACATCGTCGTGGCCACGCCGGGGCGCCTCCTCGACCTGGTCTCGAAGAACGCGCTGTCGCTCGGCCACGTCTCCACGCTCGTCCTCGACGAGGCCGACCGGCTGCTCGACGAAGGCTTCGCGGACGAGCTCGGGCGCATCCTCGAGCTCGTCCCGAGAGATCGGCAGACGCTGCTCTTCTCGGCGACCTTCGCTCCTGCCGTCGCGAAGCTGGCGGAGTCCGTGCTCCGCGATCCCATCCGCGTGGACGTGGCCGAGCTGGCGGCCGAGCGGCCCGCGATCGAGCAGCGCGCGATCGAGGTCGATCCCCCTGCGCGCACGCAGCTCCTCAGGCACCTGCTCGAGAAAAGCGGCTGGACCCGCGTGCTCGTCTTCGTGGCGACCACGTATGCGACCGAGCACGTCGCGCAGAAGCTCCGAGGCGTGGGCATCTCGGCCACGGCGCTGCACGGAAAGCTCAGCCAGGGCGCCCGCACGCGCGCGCTCGACGAGTTTCGCGCGAGCCAGGTGCGCGTCCTCGTCGCGACCGATCTCGCTGCGCGCGGGCTCGACATCACGGGGCTGCCGGCGGTGGTCAACTACGACCTGCCGCGATCGGCGGCGGACTACGTCCATCGCATCGGCCGAACGGGCCGCGCCGGCGAGAGCGGGATCGCGGTCAGCTTCGTCACGGCCGAGACGCACGCGCACTTCTCCCTGATCGAGAAGCGCCACCAGCTCGACGTGGTGCGCGAGCGGATCGCCGGCTTCGAGCCGGTCGAGACGCCGCCGGAGAGCGCCGGCACAGGCGGCGTGAAGGGCACGCGCAAGAGCAAGAAGGACCGGCTCCGCGAGGCCGCGGCGCGCGGGCCCCACAGGGGTTGAGCGGACGCGAGAAACCGGGAGCGATCTTCGCCGCGGAAGGAGTAGTCTCTCCGGGCTTGTCCACTCCCGATCAGACCAAGCCGCGCCGGACGCCTCCCAACGAGGCCGAGCTGCGCTGGATCGCCGCGAACCTGCGGCGCGCGGTGCACCTCGCCGGAGAGCACGTCGATGCGGCCGCGCTCACGGCGCCATCGCTCGCAGCGCTCGATCGCGCGTGGGTCGCAGGCTGCGCAGAGCTGCGCGAGACCAACGGCGACCCGAACCCGCTCATTCAGGCGATCGGGATCGCCTTCGGCCAGCACCTCGTCGAGACCCAGGGCCTCGAGTGGGTCATCGCGACCGACCCGCTCGGCACCGAGACGGCGGTCTACGGCGCCGCCTCCGATTTTCTCGTCTACCCGCTCAACCTCGTCGCGAAGCGCTGGCAGCGGACCGAAGGCGCGTTTCTCGTGGCGCTCGGCGCTGCGATGGCGGCGGACCTCGCGAAGCTCCGCGGCTGAGACCCTCTCCCGGAGCGGTGGCGGCTCAGGGCGTGAAGGTTCCCGTCAGCGTGGCCTCGCCGAGCGAGTGCGTCATGAACGCCGCCTGCACCGCCGCGAGCGTCGAGGTCGCGGTGAGCCCTGGGAGCGTCGGGACGTCGATCGCGTAGAGCGTGAAGCGGTACGTGTGCGTGGAGGGCGGGCACGGGCCGGCGTAGCCGTAGGTCCCGGGGTAGCCGCGTGGCTGCCGTGCGCCGGGGACGTCAGCCGGCATGGCCGTCGCCTCGACCGCCGCGGGCAGACCCGTGTTCGCGACGGGAATGTCGTAGATGGCCGAGTGCCGGAACGACGTCGTCGCGTCCATGAAGAACACGGCGTAGCTCATCGTGCCGGCAGGCGCGCCGACCCAGGAGAGCGGCGGCGACGTGTTGGCTCCAGAGCACGTGTGCACGTCGGGGATGACGCCGCCCTCGCTGTACGCCGTGCTCGTCAGCGTGAACCCGACCGGGCCGCCCGTGTCGTCTCTGGCGGCGTCCACCGTCGCGGCGTCCGGGTCGGTCGCGGCATCGAGAGCAGCCGCGTCCACGCCGCCCGCGTCGTCTCCGGCGCCCGCGTCCAAACCAGCCGCATCGTCTCCTCTGGCGTCGGTCTGGGCGGCGTCGTTCGCGCCGCCCGCGTCCATGCCCACCGACGCGCCGTCGCCGCAGCCGCCCGCGAGCGCGAGAGAGGCCGCCAGGAACAAGACTCGCCGAGATTCACGCATGGAAGCCTCCGAAGGGAGGCTGAGGGTATCGACCCGACTCCCTCGAGCGCAATCGATCACCGCCTGCGATCGCGGAGTCCAAGCACGGCGCGCGGAACATAGGGGTCGACGGAGACCTGAATTCCAAGCTCGACGGAGTCATCCAGGTCGGAAGGCGATGTTTGACTCGTCCGCGCGAGCACACGACACTTTCGTTTCGCCCGGCCGGGCGAGCCCCGCATGAGCGTCACCGGAAAAGCCCTGTCCGTGGAGAACCGCGTCGTCGACGAGACGAAGGCGTACACCGTCGCGCCGATGCCGCCGACGCAGTTCGGCAAGTACGTGATCATCGGAAAGCTCGGCCACGGCGGGATGGCCGAGGTGAACCTCGCCGTCTCCTCGGGGAAGGGCAATTTCCGGAAGCTCGCCGTCCTCAAGCGGATGCACGCGCACCTCGAGGCCGAGCCTGGGTTCGTCGACATGTTCCTCGACGAGGCGCGCCTCGCGGCACAGCTCGATCACCCGCACTGCGTGCAGACGGTCGAGGTCGGCGAGGCCAACGGCCAGCACTTCCTCGCGATGGAGTACCTCGACGGACAGGGCCTCGAGCGCCTGCTCCGCATCGTCGGCTCGAAGAACGAGACCCTTCCTCCAGCCCTCGTGGCGCGCATGGTGGCGGACGCGCTCGACGGGCTCGGCTACGCGCACGAGCTGAGGAGCTACGACGGCCAGCGCCTCAACATCGTCCACCGGGACATCTCCCCGCAGAACCTCTTCGTCACCTACACGGGCGTCGTGAAGGTCCTCGACTTCGGCATCGCGAAGGCGGAGTCGAACGTCACCGAGACCCGCACCGGTGTCGTGAAGGGAAAGTACGCCTACATCGCGCCCGAGCAGGCGCTCGCGACGCCGCTCGACGCGCGCGCCGACCTCTGGGCGATGGGCGTCGTGATGTGGGAGATGCTGACCTCGCGGCGTCTCTTCAAGAGCGTGAACGAGCTCGCGACGCTGCAGGAGACGCTCACCGCGGTGGTCAAGCCGCCCTCCGCAGTGGTCCCCGGGATCCCGCCGGAGCTCGACGCGATCGTCCTCAAGGCGCTCCAGCGCGACGTGAACCTTCGCTATCAGACAGCCGCGGAGTTCGAGGCCGACCTCGAGCAATATCTCGCGACTCTCCAGGACCGCCCCGAGCGACGCGACGTCCAGAAGCTCATGCAGGATCGCTTCGAGGACGTGATCCGGGTGCACCGCGCGAAGGTCGCGGAGTGCCTGGCCGCCGTCGCGCGCGACCCGAGCAGCATCCAGCGCATGGTCGAGGGTGACTCGCTCACGAGCGGCGAGATGGGCTCGATGACTCCGTCGCACGGCGGCCGCATCTCGAGCGGCATGTCGATCCCGATGTCTGCTTCGCAGCCGCTCTCGGTGACTCCACCTCCGATGACGCCGGCGCCGTACATGACGCCGAGCGGCGTGTCGATCCCGGCTCCGCAGCCGATCTCGGCGGTTCACATGGCGGGCGGCGCCTATCACACGCCGACTCCGTCGAACCCGTACGTCGCGCCTCCCCCGACGCCCTATCCGTCGAACCCCGGATACCCGAGCCCAGCGGTGAGCTCGGTGGTGATGCCCGCGCCGCTGACCTCGTCCGGTGAGCGGATGTCGGAGACGCTCCCGCCGCCGGCGCCGAGCGCTTCGCCGTTCGGCAACGCCGCGCCTCCGAAGGAAGACAAGAGTCGCTCGCTCGCGATGTGGCTCGTGGCGCTCGGCGCGGTCGCTCTCCTCGCCGTCGTGGCGCTCGAGGTGATCCCCGAGATGACGGGCGAAGGACCTGCTGCCGAGGTCGGGCCCGGAGTGGGCGTGGTCGTCGTCGGAGGCGATGCCGTGCCGCCCGTCCTCGGGACGGAGCCCGCCGGGCCCGTCGTGGTGCAGCCCGCCGAGCCGCCAGCCGTGCCGGTCGTGGGAGCGCCTACGACGACGACGGCCTCGGACTCACGGCCGGATCGGCATTCCACGCGTCACCGACCGGACACGGCGCCGAGCACCGAAGCGCCCGTCGCGCCGACGGCTCCCGTCGATCCACCGCCGAGCACCGTGGCCACGGCAGGCCAGGGCTTTCTGTCGCTCATCACCTCGCCGTGGACGCGTGTCTCGCTCAACGGACGGGAGCTCGGCGAGACCCCGCTCATCCACGTCGCGCTCCCCGCCGGGCGCCACACGCTGCGGCTCACGAACCCGGACGCGCACATCAGCGAGACGTACGAGGTCGAGATCCGCGCAGGCGAGACGACCTCGCGGCGCCTCGGCCTGCAGTAGCGACGGGGTCGCGACGCGCACCGGTGCTCTGGTCGCCGGTGCTCTGGTCGCCGGTGCTCTGGTCGC
>JBBSAT010000110.1:0-21854 GCA_038252025.1 Polyangiales bacterium
GCGGCGTGATCGCGCCGCTCGACGGTCGGCCCATCCCGCTCGAGTTCGACGAAGAGCCGCGCACGTGGGGTCTGGTCGTGCTCGCGTACACCGCGGAGGGCATCCCTGCGATCGCAGAGGCCACGGCGGTGCGCGGCTCGCCGCTGATCGTCCACGCGCGCGTCCCCACGCGTCTCCACGCTGGCGAGCCCGTCGAGATCGAGCTCGCCGTGACGAACACGAGCGAGGTCCCCCGCACGCTCTCGGTGTCGGTGGACGGCGAAGGGCCGCTCGGAGGCGAAGGCACGGACGGTCTTCGCGTCGCGCCCGAGACCGCAGAGACGACGCGCATCACGCTCGCCGCCACCGGTACGGGCCACGCGCACGCGATCCTCACGTTCCGCGAAGACGGCACGGCGCTCAGGACGATGCGCTACGAGATCGCGATCGACTCGGGCCTCCATCCGATCCGCGCCCGCATCGCCGGCGTCACGCTCGGTCACCGCTACCAGACGCACGTCGATCTCTCGTCCGGCGCGCGGAGCGCCACCGGGCGCGTCGTGGTGATCGCGCCGTCGGCGCTCCATCGCGATCCGGATCTCGCAGAGGTGCGGGAGCGTGACCCCGCCCTCATCGCGTGGTCTGCGACGCTCGCAGGCCGTGAGCTCGACGAGACCCTTCGCGCGAACCTGCTGCGTGCGCAGAGCAGCGATGGCCACGTCGACGGCGACGAGCCGTCCCTGTCGACGGCGTGTGCGCTCGTCGCATGGTCGGCCGCCGACGCGGAGGACGAAGGCGTCGCCAGCGCGCGCGAACGCGCCGTCGCGGCGCTTCAGTACGGCGGGCAGTTCGCCGACGCCGACGCGGACGCCGGCGTGCTC
This sequence comes from Polyangiales bacterium, assembly GCA_038252025.1. Taxonomy (GTDB): domain Bacteria; phylum Myxococcota_A; class Polyangia; order Polyangiales; family Sandaracinaceae; genus JBBSAT01. The sequence goes on from JBBSAT010000110.1 coordinate 861, forward strand.
CGCGCCGAGGCGGCCATCCTCGCCGCGCTCGCCCCTTCCGGGATCGCCGACCTCGCGGACGCGAGCGAAGGGGAGCTCGACCCCGTCGCGCGCTTCACCGCGCAGCACCGCGCCCACCTTCGCCGAGCGCTACGGCACTATCCCGAAGAGCCCACGCTCCTCGCGCGAGCCGCAGCCGCGCTGCTCCTCGCCGACCCGCGCGATGCGTACGGCCGAGCGATGTTCGAGGCCGCGACGCGCCACCTCGAGAGCTCCGGCGGCGGCCGGCTCGTCCCCGCCTCCCCATCACGCCCGGGCCTCATGGAGCAGATCTCCGCGTCGCTGGCGCTCGCGATCGCGGCGCACCAGCTCGAGCAGGACGAGCTCGCGCGCTCGCTCGTGCAGGGCGCCGTCGCGCGCGACAACCTCATCACTGCGCGCGGGGGCGAGCCGCTCTTCTGGCTCCTCGCGAGCGCCGGCTACGGCGTGCTCGGGAGCGGCGAGCCGACCACCGCGCGCGTCAGCGTCGGCGGGCGCACGGTCGATGCGTCCTTCGACCACGGCGTGGCGGTCGTCCCCCTCGATCATCCGTCGGGATCCGTCGGCATCGAGGTCACCACGACCGGCGACGCGATCGCGCTCGTCCGAGGCGAGGCGGTCTACGTGCTGCCGTTCACGCCGCACACCGACGGGCCCGTCGAGCTCGTCCTCGAAGGGGACCCTGGGGCGAGCGAGGGCGTCTCGGCGCTCGAGCTCGTCGTGCGCGCGCGGCGCGACGTGGTCACGCCTGTCGTTCTGATCGAGCTCCCCGTCGGCATCGAGGTCGACGATGGGCGCCTCCTCTCTCAGCTCGCGAGCGCCAGCGGCGTCACTCGCGTCGAGCCTCGACGACCCGGGATGGTCCGACTCGTCCTCGCCCCGATGGGGTCGGGGACCGAGGTGCGGATCCCGCTCGCGCTGCACTGGTCCGTCTTCGGCCGGATCGAAGGGCTCGCGGCCGTGGGCTTCGATCAAGAAGACCCCGACCACCGCACGGTCAGCGCGCCGATCACCATCGACCGGAACTGAGGGGTTCGCGATCGGGGACCAGAGGCCCCAATCAAAAAAGCCAATAGTTTCGTGTCCCCCTGGACAGGGTGTCTCGCCGCGCTGGGGTCTCCCGTTCCACCCCCGGCTCCGCAGTCGAAATTTCCAATAAAAACAGTGGCTCCGACCATGGCACGCGCCTCGCAATGGGCCGGCATCGAAGGCTGCGCGGCTCCCGCGAGCCGCTGTGCTCCAACCAACCGCGCTCCCAGAAAAGGAAGACCACCATGATGAAGACCCGCCGCATCCGCAGCCTGCTTGCCGACACCCAGGGCCTCTCGACGGTCGAGTACATCATCATCCTCTGCCTCATCGCCGTCGTCGGCTTCGCCATCTGGCAGAAGTTCGGCAACACTGTGAAGACGAAGACGCGCGGCGCGGAGAGCGTCGTGAACGGTCTCCCGACCACGTCCACGCCCTGAGCTGAGCCGACCTTCGAGGTCCGAGACCGAGCGTCGCGAGAGATCGCGGCGCTCGTTTCGTTTCCGTCCTTCTTTCCGAGGGGAGTACTAGGCGCGCGACTTTCCTCGTACGATGCATGCGAGCCGCGTGACCGAGCTTCGAGACAGCATGGCCGATGCGCAGGGACCGATCGCGTTCCTCCGATCGCCCTCGACCATCCGCGGACGATGCCGCGAGCTGCTCGACCTCGGCCTCGCAGGGCAGCTCGATCACTTCGAGGTGCGGATGGATCGACTCGAGCGCGTCCTGGCGCGCACGCTCGCCGTCACGCAACAGGCGTATCCGACCCTGGAGATCCGCTACCACTCGCGCTGGAACCAGCTTCGTGCGGGCGGCGTGGACCGCGTGGCCGACTTCGAAGCGCGCATCCGTGATCTGCCGGCAGACGAGCGAGCGCGGGCGAGGTTTGCGCTCGCCATCACGAGCGTCTTGCTCGACGCAGGCGCCGGGCCCAGCTGGTCGTATCGTGAGCCGGGGACTGGGCAGACCTTCTCGCGCAGCGAAGGGCTCGCGGTCGCCAGCTATCACATGTTCGTGTCGGGCCTCTTCTCGGGCAACGCGCACGAGCCCTATCGCGCCGATGCGGACGGCCTCGACCGCCTCGACTCGACCACGCTCGGCGCCGCGTTCCAGGTCTCGGCGCACAACCCGATCGTCGGGCTCGAAGGTCGAGCCGAGCTGCTCGGTCGGCTCGGGTCCGCCATGCGCGCGACCCCGCGCCTGTTCGGCACCGACGAGCGCGGCGGGCCTCGGCTCGGGCGCCTCTTCGATGCGGTGCTCGCGCACGTCGAAGACGGGAAGCTTCCGGCGCGGCGCATCCTGTTCGCGGTGCTCGAAGGCCTCGGCCCGATCTGGCCGAGCCGTATCCAGCTCCTCGGAGTGAACCTCGGCGACGTCTGGCGGCACTCGAAGGTCGGCGGGCCGACGATCACGAACGGTCTGGTCCCGTTCCACAAGCTCTCGCAGTGGCTGACCTACTCGCTGATCGAGCCCATCGAGCAGGCCGGGATCCAGGTCGTCGGCACCGCCGAGCTGACCGGCCTCGCGGAGTATCGCAACGGCGGCCTCTTCGTCGACGAGGAGGTGATCGTTCCGAAGCACGACGGCGTGCTCGGGCGAACGCACCAGGCGGGCGACGAGCTGATCGTCGAGTGGCGCGGGCTCACGGTCGCCCTCCTCGACGAGCTCGCACAATCGCTGCGAGAGAAGCTCGGAAAGACTCCGGAAGAGCTCCCGCTCGTCAGGGTGATGGAAGGCGGAACCTGGGCAGCCGGGCGCCAGATCGCGCAACAGATGCGCATCGACGCTGCGCCGCCCATCCTCGTCGCAAGCGACGGCACCCTCTTCTGAGGGTCGCTCGGACGCCCTCGTTGGCTGAAGGGCTGCGCCTTGCCCGCGTTCGAGGCCGCGTGCTACCTCGACGCCTGATTTCATGCGCTCCCGTCTCGCCGTGCTCCTGATGCTCTCGACCATCGCCTCGGTCGCTCTGGCTTGCTCGGGCACCGACGAGCCCAGCACCGGTGGCCACGACGGACCGCGCGTGCACGGCCTCACCGAGGCCGAGGCGGCGGCGACGCTCGCGAAGATCGGCGATCACGAGATCACCGTCGGCGAGTTCGCCGAGGAGATCGCGAACAAGGGCCCGTTCCTGCGCGCGCGCTACAACAGTCCGGAGCGGCGTCGCGAGCTCCTCGACCAGCTGGTTCGGTTCGAGCTCCTCGCTCAGGAGGCGCACGCTCAGGGCTTCGATGCGCTCCCCGACGTGCAGCGCACTCGGAAGCAGCTGATGATCCGGCGATTCCTCGAGGAAGAGTACGAGGAGCGACTTCAGCCCTCGGACATCACCGACGACGAAGTGCGCACGTTCTACGAGGCCCACCCGCGCGAGTTCCACCAGCCCGAGCAGGTCCGCGCGAGCCACATCCTGTTCGCCACCGAGGCGCAGGCGACGCGCGTGCTGCGGCAGATCCTCGCGAGCCCGACCGACGTCCGCCTCTTCCGATCGCTCGCGGAGCAGCACAACACGGACGCGGCGACGCGCGATCGGTTCGGCGACCTCGGCTTCTTCGCTCGACCCGAAGAGGCTGGCCCGGGGGCAGCGGTGCCGGCGGAAGTGGCCGCTGCGGCCTTCTCGCTCGGAACGATCGGCGCCGTGAGCCCGGCCGTGGTGCACAGCGCGAACGGCTGGCACATCGTGAAGCTCACCGGACGGCGCGCCGCGCTCGATCGGTCACTGGCGGAGGCCTCGCGGCCCATCCGGCAACGCCTCCTCCGCGAGCGGCGCGAGTCGGGCATCGCCGATCTCGTGACGCGTCTCCGCTCGGAGGCGGACGTCGAAGAGCATCTCGATCTCCTCTCGCAGATCCATCTCGAGCTTCCCGAGGGCTCGTTCCCTCCCGTCCCTGCGGACGCGCCGAGCGAGCCGGTTCCCGCGGTTCCCAGCGGAGCCGAGTGATGCGCGCTCGGCTCCTCGCGCTCGTTACATTGTCGGCGGTGTGCTCGACGCTCGCGGCGGCGAACACCAGCCGCGCGGACGTGATCGAGCGCGTCGCTGCCGTGGTCAACGACGATGCGGTCTTCCTCTCCGAGGTGCGACAGAAGGCGGCGCCCTACGTGGCGCGTGCGATGTCGGCTCCGACCGAAGCGCAGCGCATGGCGGCGATCGAGCAGATCTACACGCAGGTCCTCGACCACCTCATCGACCAGCGGCTCGTCGAGCAAGCAGCGGACGAGGCCGACATCGTGGTGAGCGATGCGGACGTGGACCGCGCGATCCAGACCGTGCGTGAGCAGGCCGGGCTGTCGGAAGCGGACTTCTGGGCCGCCGTCGCGGAGCAGGGCTTCGGGAACGAGACCGAGTACCGCACCGACATCCGCGCGCAGCTGCTTCACTTCCGCGTGCTGAACGAGCGGATGGGGAGCCGGATCAACATCACCGAGGAGGACGTGCGTCGTCGCTACGACGAACAGCTCGCCCAGGCCCGTCGACGCGCGCGCTTCGACGCAGCGCAGATCATGGTTCCCCTGACGCCGACGGCGAGCCCCGCTCAGGTCGCGCGGGCGCAGCGCGAGGCGGAAGGCATCCGCGGCGAGATCCACGATCAGGCGGACTTCGAGCGAGCGTTCGAGACCTACGATGGGCGCGAGCTTCGCGGCCTCGAGCAGGGCGACCTCGATCCGGACCTCGAGGAGGCGCTCCTCGCGCTCGAGCCCGGGCAGGTGAGCCAGGTCGTGCGCGGCACGCGCGGGTTCTTCGTCTTCTTGCTTCGCAACCGCCAGCTCGCGTCTGCGGAGATCGAGCCCTACGACGCGGTGCGCATGGAGATCTACAACGAGATGCGCCAGGCCGCGATGCAGCACCAGGAGGAGACGATGATCGAAGAGCTGCGCCGTGATGCGGCCATCGAGCGACGCCTGGAGTAGCGCCCTTGGCCTCTCACGGGAGCCCGGCGCGGCTCACGCGAGGGGACGAAACTTGAGCGGGCGCTCCACGTTCTTCACCTTCGCCTCGCGCTCTTCGCCGAACGCGCTCGTGTCGCGATAGAGATCGACGAAGCTGTCCATGCAGAGGATCTCGCCGCCCTTGGCCTGACCCTGGAGACGCGCCGTGTTGTTCATGCCGGCCGAGAAGCCGGTGTAGTCCGCGTCGGGTCCGAAGGTGCCCACGAAGAGCGGACAGAAGTTGAGGCCGGTCGCGACGTCGACGTTCTCGCCGACGAGCTCGGGGAGCGCCTCGTGCGAGGTCAAAGAGCGGGTGAACTCCCGGATCTGTCTCGCCGCCTGCGCCGCGCGACGCACGAGCTCTTCCGGCGGCTCGTCGAAGAAAGGCGGGCCCCAGAGCCCGATGACGCAGTCGCCGACCATCTTGTCGAACACGCCGCCCGTCTCCCAGAGGATGGCGACGACCTGCTCGCTCCACGTGTCGACGAGGCGGCCGATCGCCTCGGGAGAGACGAGGATCTGCTCGGAGAGCCGCGTGAACCCGGCGATGTCGGCGAACATCACGGCGCACTTGCGCTCGCGCGGCGCGAGGTACTTCTCCGTGTAGCCCTCCTCCAGGAGGAGGCGCTCGCAGACGGTCTTGGAGAAGGCGTTCGAGAGCGACTTCCACTCGCGGTTGAAGTCGACGATGCGCTGCCGGAGCGAGTCGGCGAAGCGGTCGAGGAGATCTCGATCGAAGGTGTTGAACTCACCGAGCCGGCTCGTCACGACGACACGCCCGATGACGCGCGCGCTGCGCACGCCGGTGATCATGACCTCCTCGCGGAAGCGGCGGATTCCGAAGCGCTCGCGCACTTCTTCGTCGTCGCCCGCCATCATGCGGAACGCGCGCGAGCGCATGAACGCATCGACGTCGCCGCCCTCGGTCCCAGCCGCTTCCTTCACGCCGGAGTCGTGCACGACCACGCGGTTCTTGAGCACCTTGTAGCGAAGGGAGACGCCCGACATGTCGTCCTCGTGCCGGAAGACCAGGAGCATGTCCTCGAACGGAATGTTCTCCTTGAGCACGTCGATCGCGCGCGAGAGCCCCTGATCGAGCACGGGGTCCTTCAGCGCGTCGCTCATGTCCTGCGTGAGCATCGCCTTCTTCCGAGCGACCGCGATGGAGCCGAGGTGATTGTCGATCTCCTCGCAGAACGTGTGGAGAAGGCCGGCGAGACGAGCGCCCTCGGCAGCGTCTGCGCGCCCCGGGACGATGATGGCGCAAGCGCCGAACGGCTCGCCCGCCACGTCGAGCGCCTCGCCGACGATCGTCCCGAGCGGGGTCTCGTGGATCCACGGATGGGCGCTCGATGCGCCCTCGACGATCGCGTCGGCGGAGAGGGGGAGCTCCTCCTCGTTCATCGCGTGAACGTAGTCGTGAAGGTCGAGCGACTCGTCGTAGGTCCGCATGAACGCGATGGTCGCGCCCGTCGCGCGGCAGAGCGCGGGGAGCACGAGACGCAGGGTGTGATCGAGCGGAAGGCGGTCGCGGATGGCGACCTCGGCGAGATCGTCGACCTCGTCGTTCAGCGCCCAGCGCTCTTCGAGGATCGTGACCTGTCGCTCGAGCTCGGTGATGCGGGTCCGGAGCGCGTCCGGCGAGGAGTCGTTGGGCTCGGTCATGCGGGGCCGAGTCTACTCGTTTCGCTCTCGGCTGGGCGACGCTCGCACGGCAGTCCCGACTGGCCCGTGATCACCGCAGCGAATGGTTCCTTTTCTTCCGGCGGGACGCGGCCCATGTCTCGTCCGCCATGCAGGACGCGAGCGACGGAGCGCCACGCCTCTCACCGAAGGTCGTCCTGGCGCTCGCGTCCGTCTACGTCATCTGGAGCTCCACCTACTTCGCGATCCGGATCGCGGTGCAGTCCATGCCGCCGTTCCTCATGGCAGGCGTGCGCTACCTCGCGGCCGGCCTCGTGATGCTGGCGTTCGCGAAGCTTCGCGGAGAGCGAATCCCCGACGCGAGGACGTGGGGGCGCTCCCTGATCGTGGCGGTGCTCTTCTTCGTCGTCGGCAACGGCTTCGTGGCGATGGCGTCCCAGCACATCGGCTCCGGCGTCATCGCCGTCGTCTGCGCGATGATGCCGCTCTGGGGCGCCGTGATGATGCCGTTGATCGGCCAGCGCGCGTCGCCGAGAGAGTGGGTGGGTCTCGGCATCGGCTTCCTCGGAGTGTTCGTGCTCGCCATGGGCGGGGAGCTTCGCGCTGAGCCCGCCTCGGCGATGTTCCTGCTCCTCGCCCCGATCGGCTGGGCGCTCGGCTCGATGCTGGTGAAGAAGCTCGACATCGGTCGCGGCGCGATGGGCACCGCGATCCAGATGATCAACGGAGGCTTCGCCACGCTCCTCGTGGCGGCGGCGCGCTCGGAGACGATGCCAGAGCACGTGCCGACCGAGGCGATCGTCGCGGTCGTCTACCTCGCGACGTTCGGCTCGCTCATCGCGCTGACGGCCTACAACTACCTCCTGGTGCACGCGCGGCCCGCGCTCGCGATGAGCTACGCGTACGTGAACCCGGTGCTCGCGGTCGTCCTCGGCGCCGTGCTCGGAGGAGAGCGTGTCGATGCGCGCGTCGCGATCGCCATCGCCCTCATCGTCCCTGCCGTGATCGCGATCGTCGTGAAGCCCAAGGCATCGCCCATTCGAGCGGCGGTTCCGGAACGCTGATCCTCCGTGCAGAGATCACCGGTTTCTTTGACGGCGTGCACGCCGGCTGAGGACGATCACGAGCGCAATGAACCGCCGCGTATCCATGGCTGCCGGCCTCCTCGTCTCGCTCGTCGCGGGCACGGCGCGGGCGGATCTGACGGTGTTCTACGCGACGGACAGTCCACCGGGCCCGCTGCTCGTGTCCGTCGGCGGCCGGGCCCCGGAAGACCGAGCTCCCGAGACGACCTCGCCGGCAGCGACCTCGCCGGCAGCGCACTTGCCGGACGCGCCCGCCCGTCGCGAGGTGCTCTTCGTGCGCGTCGGAGATGGCAGCGGAGAAGAAGCTCGCCTGACGCTGCTCGATGCGCGCGGCGCGCCGGATCCTCGCGCGCTCGATCGCCTCTCGATCCTCGCGCGCCCGCGAGGCACACCCGCTCCGGAGACGCCCACCAGCGACGACCCGGGCTTCGTCTCACCGGGCATCCGGCGGCTCGATCCCGGCCTCCTGCTTCGGCTCGCGCGCCTCGCAGACCGCTTTCCCGACCGCGGCGTCGAGATCGTGAGCGGGTACCGCCCGGATGCGCGTGAAGGAAGTCGGCATCGGCACGGGCGCGCGCTCGATCTTCGCGTGCGAGGCGAGGCGATCGAAGCCGTCCGCGCGTTCCTCCACGCGCAGCCCGAGACGGGCGTCGGCTTCTACCCGACCAGCGGGTTCGTCCACGTCGACGTGCGCGCGCGAAGCATCCACTGGATCGATCGGAGCGGTCCGGGGGAAGCCTCCGCGGTCGTCCTCGAAGGCCGCGCGTCGGCCGCGAGCCCGGATGCGCCGCCGGATGCGCGATCGATCGACGAGGCGCGGCTCGCCATCGAAGCGCTCCACGTCGACCTGGGCCTGCACCTCGAAGAGCGCTGAGCGCCGGCGGCTCAGGTGTCGCGAACGAGCGAGCGCACGCCGCCGCCGGAGAGCGCGCCGACGACGACGAGCAGCGGGACCAGCCAGAGGAAGAACGCCGGCTGCCCGGTGAACGGGAGGACGAACGAGAGCAGCACGAACGCTGCCAGCGCGAGCGCCACGCCAACGGCGGCCCGAAAGCGATGCGCGCGCGTTACATGCGCCGCCACGTATCCCCCGACGACCGCCGCGCCGAACGAGAGGCCGAGCGTCGCCGCGAGGTAGGTCCTGCCGGGCATGTGCGCGACCCAGTCGACGCCAGGCGGGAGCAGCTGGGCGCTGGCGACCAACGTCCCGACGATGATCACCGACAGGCCCACGCCGAGCCCGGCGAGGATCGCGTAGGGCATCTTCATCGGCGGCAGTATGCCCAAAGCCGCGCGAGCGTCAGGCGAGATCGAACAGCAACAGCTCGCTCTCGTGGGCGAGGCCTTCGATCGTCACGAGAGACTCCCCCTCGATCGCGCCGCCGTCTCCTTCGCGCAGGGCCTCGCCGTTGACGCGAACGTCACCGCGGACGACCTGCACCCAGGCGCCGCGACCGTTCGCGAGCGGGTGCTCGACCTTCTTGCCTTCGCCGAGGAGCGAGCCGTAGAGCGTGACGTCCTGATGGACCGTGATGCTCCCCTCAGCCCCGTCACGGGAAGCGAGACGCCGGAGCACGTTGCGCTTCTCGTCATCCGTGAAGGTCTTCTGCTCGTAGCCCGGGGCGAGGCCGCGCCGCTCGGGGACGATCCATATCTGGAGGAAGTGAACGCGCTCGGTCTTGGACGCGTTCTCCTCGCTGTGGCTGACGCCCGTGCCCGCGCTCATTCGCTGGACGTCGCCAGGCCGGATGATGGAGCCCGTGCCCATGGAGTCGGCGTGCGAGAGCGCGCCCTCGACGACGTAGGAGACGATCTCCATGTCGCGATGCGGGTGCCGAGGGAAGCCGTCGCCCCCGATGACGCGATCCTCGTTGATCACGCGAAGGGCTCGGAAGCCCATGTGATCGGGATCGACGTAGTCCCCGAAGGAGAAGGTGTGGTTCGAGTCGAGCCAACCGTGGTCGGCATGTCCGCGGTCCTGAGCGCGCCTGAGGGTGATCATGGGCTGAACCATGTGCAGCCCCGGTGGAGGGCTCAAGCGCTCCAGACGGCGACGCTCCGTTGCTCGTCTGCAACGCGGCCCATGCAGAGAGACCCCGGCGCGAGTATGCTCGCCCACCTTTTTCCCGGAGACTCCATGCGCACTCGCTTCACTCTTCCCACGATGCTTCTGTTCCTTGCGTTCGGCTGCGACGCACCCGTTGCGAACCCCACCGACGCGGCGACCTCCGACGCAGGCACGACGGAGGACACGGGCACGCCGGGCGAGGACGTCGGCATCGACGGGGGCAGCTCTGGCTGCGGGACGGCCGCGCCGGACGTCTCGGCGACGCCGGCAACGGAAGGCCTCTCCATCGGACGCGATGGGACGATCTATTTCTCGGTGTCGGGCGGCGTCGCCCGCATCACGCCCGACGGGACGCTCGAGACGAGCTGGCTCCGCATCCCCGGCGCCAGCACGGTGTGGGGGTTGGTGCTGGACGCGACCAACACGCACCTCTACGTCGGCAGCCCGAGCCTCGGCCAGGTGGTCACCGTCAGCGGCCTGGACGCGACGCCGTCCTTCGTGACGCTCGCGACCATCGCGCAGCCGAACGGCCTCACGATGGGGACCGATGGCTTCCTGTACGTCTCGGACTTCGGTAACAACGACGTGCTTCGCGTCGACGTCACGGACGGGACCAGCGAGTCGATCCTCATGACGCCCATCGCGAACGCCAACGGCGTCGCGTTCACGGACACGGGCACGCTCCTCGTCGACTCCTACGCGGGCGCCCGCGTCTTCGAGCTGACGCTCGACGCTTCTCACCACGAGACCGGCCGCACGACGGCCGCCACGGGCGTCGGCGCGCCCGACGGAATCGCCGTGGACGAGAACGGCGTGCTCTACGTCGGCGACAACAACGGCCGCGTGCTGCAGATGGCGGCGGACGGAACGGTCGACATGGTGCTCGCGAGCGGGCTCACCGCCGTCGCGAACCTCGAGTGGGGCGCTGGGCCGCTCGACTGCCACCACCTCTACGTCGCGTCCGGCGGCGGCGTCTCGCGGATCGAGCTGACGGTCGGTCAGCGCGTCGTTCCCTGGCACTGAGCGCGGCGCTACGCTCGACGGGTGTCGTTCCCTTGCATGTTCTGTCCGTCCTCCCTGCCGGACAGCCCCCCCGGGGTTCTCGTGCGATGCGCTGCGTGCGGCGCGGTCACGCCGAGCCCCGGGGCATCCGTCGACGCGAGCGCGCCCGCGATCCCCGCGACCATCGCGAACATGTCGAGCGTGCAGGCACCGGTGTTCGGTCCGAACATCAAGGGCGCCGCGAGCCCGCCCCCGGCGAACGCTGGCCAGTCGACCGCCGGCGGGCTGGACGAGATCGTCGGCGCCGGTGCGCTCCTCTTCGGGCTCGTCACGGCGAAGACGCTCTTGTTGTTCGTGATCTCGTCCCTGGCGATGTCGTGCGCGCTCGGGATGCTCGCGCTCGTCTTCGCTCGCTAGACTCGCTCTAGCGGCGCGGCATCTTCGGCTCGGCGACTCCCGCCTTGCGCGCCTCGGCCTCGATCACGGCGGCGTCCGGGAGCGGCCGCGTGATCGCGGCGAGCGCTTCGACGCCGCCGGCCTCCTCCACCCACGCGGCGAGCCGCTTCATGCCCTCCTCCACGCTGACGGTCGCGCCGACGTCGAGCTCGCCCTGCGCGCGGGAGACATCGAAGTGCGTGCCCTTCGCGCGCCGGAGCATTCGCTCACGCTCGGCCACGTCGCCGCGCAGCGTCGCCATCGGATAGGCGAGCGCGAAGGGTGTGCCCGACCGCGGCGGGGGAACCCCGAGCGCCTTCGTGAGCGACGCGAGGAACTCACGCAGCTCGAGGAACTCGGCGTCCGCGACGTAGTAGGCCTGCCCCGGCGCATGCGGCGAGCGCGACGCCCCGAGCGCGGCGTCGACGACGAGATCGATGTACGACGTCGCGACGAGGCTGCGTCCCTCGCCGAACATGCGGATCCCGCCGCTCTTGGCCTCGCGGATGAGCTCGGGGAGCTGCGCTCGGTCCCCAGGTCCCCAGACCCAGCCCGGCCGGATCGCGCTCACCGCGACCGTACCGTCGCTCAGCGCGAGCGCGATCTCCTCGCCCAGGCGCATCGCGCGCGACCGATCCCCTATCGGGTGATCACCGATCTCGCGCTTCTCGTTCCAGTGGATCCGATCCCGGTTCGTGAGCGAGACGTCCGCGCTCGAGATCATGACGACGCGGGGCACGCGCGCCTTCCTCGCCGCAGCGACCACGTTCTCGGAGCCCGCGATGTAGACCCAGGGGTAGACGCGCGGATCGGCGCCCGGCGGAACGCTGACGGCCTGGAAGATGACGTCCGCGCCTGAGGCGGCCTCGGCGATCGCGTTCGGATCGAGGATCGAGCCCGGGACGATGCGGACCTCTCCGAGGCCCGTCGCGCGCCCCGGATCGCGGGCGAGCACCGACACGTCGCCGCCGTTCTCCACCAGCCGGCGGACGATCGCACCGCCGACGAAGCCCGTCCCACCGAGAACCAGCGCCTTCATGGTCCTGCCCTCCATAGCGCGATTCGCGGGTGACCGGGCACGGGCGGAAGGTCGCATCTCTCGCGGCGGTCGAGGGGGCATCTCCCACCGACCCCCGGGGGCTCGCCGGGTTCCCGCTCGTCGCCTACGATCCAACCAGATGCGCGCCGGATTGCTCGTTCTCGTGCTCGCCCTCGGCTGCGACACGTCGTGCGTGGATCGCGACGACGACGGGTTCGGGCTCGCCTGCCCGCTCGGCGCGGACTGCGACGACGACAACGCGTCGCGCAACGTCGACTGCGAGGCGGTGCCGGCCCCCGACTGCAGCGTCGACCCGAGCGCCACCGGCTGTCCGTGTCTCCCAGGCGCGGTCGCGGCCTGCTTCGAGATCGATGGAGCCATCGCGGGCGCCGGGCCGTGTCGGTCCGGCCGAGCGCTCTGTCGCTCGAGCCACTGGGGGCTCTGCACCGGGACCGTCGGGCCTGGCATCGAGATCTGCGACGCGGTGGACGACGACTGTGACGGCCGCATCGACGAGGGGACGCGCAGCCCCTGCGGCGGCTGTCGGGACGACTGCCGTGGCGGCGTCTGGGGCGAGTCCGCCGATCCGTTCCTCGCCACGACGGAGCTCGAGCTCACGCCCTACGGCCGCCTCACGCTGGCCCGCACCGAGGTGAGCGCTTCCACGCTCTGGGTCGCGAACAGCGCTGACGGAACCGTCTCGCGGATCGACGCCGCGTCGGCGACCGAGACGGCGCGCTATCCATCGACCTTGGCCACGCCGGGCCTCGACGATCCGGCTCCCGAGCCGGCGCGCATCGCGGTCGACTGGGTGGGCGACGCGTGGATCGTGAACCGTGCGTTCGACGGACAGGGCAGCGTCACGAAGATCGCGGGCGACCTCACGCACTGCGTCGACCTGGACGGCGACGGGTCGATCTCGACCTCGGCCGGTCCGCTCGACGTTCGCGCGGACGACGAGTGCGTGCTCTTCACCGTGTTGGTCGGCGGCGAACGCGAGGTGCCGAGAGCGATCGCGGTCGACGGGGGTGGGCTCGACGGCGTCTCGGCCGGCAACGCCTGGGTCGGCCTCTTCGCTGGCCAGGCCGTGATCGAGCTCGACGGGCGCGACGGCCACGAGCTGCGGCGCGTGAGCGTCCCGGACTTCCAAGCGTACGGAGCGGCCTTCGATCCGTGGGGGACCCTCTGGATGATGTCGCGCGACGGCTACGTCGCGCGCATCGATCCACGGCTCGCGACGCCGACCGTCGACGTGATCGAGATCCCGCTCGCGTGCTGGCTCCTCTATTCGATCGCGATCGATCCGGCGGGACGGGTCGCGCTCACCGGGTTCTCGTGTGACCAGGTGGCCCTCTACGAGCCGGAGACGGGTGCGATCACGCGGGTCACGACGCAGCCCAGCACGCGAGGCGCCGTCTTCGCGCCCAGCGGTTCGCTCTGGGTCGCGCACACGAGCGGCCTCGTGTCCGAGCTCGGCGTCACGCCGCTCCAGGTGCGCCGGACGATCGATCTGCGATCTCTCGGCACGACGCCGACGAGCACGATCGGGATGGCTGCGGACACGCTCGGCCACGTCTGGGCTGTGAGCGAGGACGGCGGTGAGGGCGGCGTCGGCGTCGCGAGCCGGATCGATCTTCCGGGTGGGGTGCTGTCGGCGGCGGTCTCCACGGGGCGTTCCCCGCACACGCAGGGCGACCTCACGGGCTCGACGCTCGACGGCGCCTTCGTGGAGGAGGGAAGCGAGACGCACGTCTTCCTGGGGTGCGAGAACGACTCGACCGAGTGGCGAAACCTGCACGTCGAGGCCGATCCCGGCTCGGCAGGAGAGATCACGATCGAGGCTCGCCGCGCTGCCGACGCGACCGGGCTCGATGCCGAGCCGTTCGTGCTCATCGGCGTGCTCCCCGAGAGCACCAGCCCCTTCCCGCTTTCGTTCACGGCCGGCGGCGTCCTGGAGGTGCGCGTGACGCTGCGGAGCGCGTCGCGGCTCGGCGCTCCGCGGCTCGCCCGGATCGGCATCGAGTGGCGCTGCAGCGGGCCCGACTGAGGTCCGAACGCCTGCGCGGGCGGCGGAGCTGCAGCCGAGGTAACGAATCGCGCGATCCCCACGAAGCTCCGAGTCGTACTCCTGGCAGCGTTTTCGAGCTGCGACGCACTTTCGAGGTACCTTGCGAGCGCGCTAGCATCACGCGCGAGGGAGGTCTGCTTGGACTGTCTTCGAGACACGGTCGGTCGAGGCGTCGCTTTTCGAAGAAGCGCGCTGGAGCGCAGCCTGGTCCGGACGCTCATCGCGTCGGCCTTCTGGTGCGCCCCCATGCTCGCTGCCGCACAGGACACGACGCCCACTCCGCCGGCCGAGACGATGGAGCAGGCGACGACGAGCGAGCAGGACATGGGAGATGCCCAGGCCCGCGGACACTTTCGTCTCGGTCGCCAGTACTACGAGCAGGGCCGCTTCGCCGATGCCGCGCAGGAGTTCGAGATCGCCTACGGCCTCAGCGGGCGTGCGCCGCTTCTCTACAACGTCTATCTCGCCTATCGCGACGCGCAGGACCTGCCGAACTCGGCGCGCGCGCTCCGCGGCTATCTGGCATCGGTTCCCGACGCCCCGGATCGCGCGCACCTCGAGGCGCGCCTCGCGCAGATCGAGCAGAGCGTGACCCAAGAGGAAGAGACCGAGGCGCAGCGCGTCGCAGAGGCCGCCGAGGCGGCTCGGCAGCTCGAAGAAGCAGAGCAGCGAGCCGTCGACGCCGAGGCGCTCGCAGCACAGGCGCCGAGCCGTCCAGCCTGGCCGTGGGGCCTCGTCGGCGGCGGCCTCGGGCTCGTCGTCGTGGGCGTGATCCTCGACGTCGTCGCCTCGCTCGACGCGGAGCAGCTCCGGCACGACTGCGTCGTGGCGACACCGACGGCCGGCTTCGAGCAGCCGCTCCTCCCGGGCACCGACTGCAGCCCGAGCGTCGGGCTCGAGAGCCGGCGCAGCACGATCCAGACAGAAGCGACGGCCGGAGATGCCCTCTGGATCGGTGGCGGTCTCATCGCCGTCGCGGGCGTGATCCTCGCGTTCGCCCTTCCCGACGAGTACGCCGGCTCGACGCCGCCGGTCACCGCCGGCTGCTCCTCCACCGGCTGCTCGGCCGCTGTGACCGTGTCCTTCTGAGGTGAGCCGATGAGAACCCGACTTCTTTGCTTGCTCGCCCTCCTGCTCGCGTCGTGCTCGACCACGCTGTCCGACCTGAACAACTACACGGTCGTGCCGGACGCGTGCGATCCGCGTGGCTCGACGTTCGAGGGTCAGGACCTCGACCTGCAATTCATCAACACCAACGCGCACGTGAACAACGTGATGTTCGGCGCGGTCCAGGTCGGAGAACAGCGCGTCGTCGAGGCCGTCGTCGTGCTCTCGGGCTTCGACGATCCCAACCTCCACGTGAGGATCCCCGAGCTTCTTCCCGGGCAGCCGTCCACGTTCGCGTTCTGGATGGACACGAACTTCGACGGCGTCTTCACGCCGATCCCCGATCCGATGGCGGTCGATCCAGATCCGCCGGATCACCAGTGGCTGCGGCCCATCTGCCCGGACGGCTCGCTGACCTTCACGCACACGACGCCGTTCCAGAACGTGCGCGGTGCGCGCTCCGACGGCGCGATCTTCCGCGTGCTGATCCCGACCGAGATCCAGACGAACGCGGATCTCTTCAACACCTTCCGGATGTCGGTGCGCGCGACGCGAATCGAGGGCGACCGTCGCCAGACCCGCGCGTACTTCCGCTGGGCGCCCTACGTGGCGTCGACGCCCGCCGGCCGGGCTCCGCTCCGCGTGGTCGACGCGCTCCCGGTGCCGCGGACGTGCATGACCTCGCCCGAGTGCTCGGACTTCAGCACGAACGGCGGCACCTGCGTGATCCCGTCCGGAAGCGCGCTGGGAAGCTGCGTGACGCTCGGGCCACCTCAGGTCGACGCGGTCACGGTGTTCCAGATGGGCGGAAACGCGCTCGGCGAGCCCCGCGGCCCGATCGACACCGGCGCGGACTACGAGATCGAGTTCATCATCGACGCCGACTGTCCGGCGACCGACGCGAGCTGTGTCGAGGGCACGCCCGAGCACGAGCTCGGAAGCCGCGACGACTTCGTCTGCACCTACCGCGAGACCGCACCGAGCCTGGGCATCTGGGAGTTCACGCCGGACATCAGCGCCGCGAGCGGCTTCTGTGACTTCCCAGATGCCTTCAACCCGGTCACTTTCGCGAACTGATCCGCACGCCGCGCGCCCGAGCGCCAGCGATCGGGGACCGCTGGCGCTCGACCATCGTCACGCCACCACCACTTCGCGGTCGCTCGGTGCCGCGCTCTTTCCGAGGGCTGCCGAGGCGCCACGAACCTGCGCCCAGACCTTCTCGCGCAGCACAGCGTTCTCGACGAGCTGCGCGCGCGCCTTCTCTCGTCCCTGACCCAGGCTCTGACCTGCGAACGAGTAGTAGGAGCCGTTCTTCTCGATGATCTCCTGGCTCGTCGCGAGGTCGAGGAGATCGCCCACCGCGTCGAAGCCGATGCCGTAGCGAACGTCGAGCTCGGCGATCTGGAACGGCGGCGCGAGCTTGTTCTTCACGACCTTGATGTGCGTCCGGTGACCGACGACCTCCTCGCCGACCTTCACCTGGCCGACGCGTCGCACGTCGAGGCGAACGCTCGCGTAGTACTTGAGCGCCGTGCCGCCGGTCGTCGTCTCCGGGGAGCCGAAGACCACGCCGATCTTCATGCGCAGCTGGTTGATGAAGAAGATGGTCGTGCCCGAGCGGTGCGCGATGCCCGTGAGCTTGCGGAGCGCCTGGCTCATCAGTCGCGCCTGGAGCCCCATGTGGCTGTCGCCCATCTCGCCCTCGATCTCCGCCTTCGGCACGAGCGCCGCGACGGAGTCGACGACGATCAGGTCGATCGCGCCGCTGCGAACGAGCGTCTCGACGATGTCGAGCGCCTGCTCGCCGTTGTCGGGCTGGCTCACCAGCAGCTGGTCGGTCTGCACACCGAGCGACGCCGCGTAGCGCAGGTCGAGCGCGTGCTCGGCGTCGATGAAGGCCGCGATGCCACCGGCGCGCTGGCACTCCGCGATCGCGTGCAGCGTGAGCGTGGTCTTGCCGCTCGACTCCGGACCGAACACCTCCACGACGCGACCGCGCGGATATCCACCGCAGCCGAGCGCGGCGTCGAGCGACGGCGTCCCCGTGCCGAAGGTCGCGACCGGCTCGATCACCCTGTCCTCTCCGAGCGCCATGATCGCGCCCTTTCCGAACTGCTTCTCGATCGCGGCGACCGCCGCCTGCACTGCCTTGAGCTTTTCCTTCATCGACATGTTCGCTTCTCCTCGTTCTCTCGCTGTCTCTCATCGACGCGCGCGATCACCGTGATCACGCGCTGACCTCAGTCCGGGGCGCGCGCGGTCGCCGATCCAGCAACCGGTAGCCGAGCGCCTCCGCGACGTGCACCGCCGACACGGCGTCTCGACCTTCGAGATCGGCGATCGTTCGCGCGACGCCGAGGGCCTTGGACAGCCCACGCATGCTCAGCCCGAGCTGCTCTCCGGCGCGCTCGATCAGCGTCCGCGCTTCCGGGCAGAGCCCCGCGAGCTCGCGGTCGAGCGCGGGCCGCGACGACGAGCCCCGCGCGATCGCCCGCTGCCGTGCAACGATCACACGCGCGCGAACGTCTCGGCTCGACTCGCCGACCGTTCCTCGCGACAAGCTCTTGATGGGCACCTTCGGAAGCACGACGTGCAGGTCGAACCGATCGACGATCGGGCCCGAGACCCGCGCGCGATACGACTCGATCCGCGAAGGCGGGCAGAGGCACTCGCGGCTCGAGTCGCCGGCGTACCCGCACGGGCACGGGTTCATCGCGGCGATGAGGAGCGGGCGCGCCGGCATGACGACGCGCTCGTTCACGCGTGCGATGGCGACCACCCCCGACTCCATGGTCGTCCGCAGCGCCTCGATGCTCGCGCGGGCCAGCTCCGGGAGCTCGTCGAGAAAGAGGACGCCGTGGTGCGCGAGCGTGACCTCCCCCGGCCGTACCGGATCTCCGCCGCCGACGATCGCGACCGTGCTCGCGGTGTGATGCGGAGCGCGGAACGGCCGCTGGCCGGTGACGGGAAGCCCAGCCGCGCTCGCGATCGATGCGATCTCGACGCGTTCTTCACGCGTCGGCGGCGGAAGAATCCCGGGCAGCCGGCGCGCGAGCATCGTCTTCCCCGCGCCGGGCGGGCCGACTAGCAAGATCGGATGCGCGCCGGCGGCCGCGATCTCGAGCGCCCTTCGAGCCACGCCCTGCCCGTGGACGTCGGCCAGCTCGGGTTGGTCGACGGAGATCTCCTCGCTCTCGACGGCGCGCGCCCGCGGCAGCTCGTGCATCCCGGACAAGAACGCCACCACCTCGGAGAGCGTCCGGGCCACGCGGACGTCGAGCGACGTCACCCAGCTCGCCTCGTGCGCGCTCGCCTCCGGCACGATGGCGGTCGTGCGGCCATTTCGACGCGCCTCGGCGAGGAGCGGCAGCACGCCGCGCACGGGACGCAGCTCACCCGAGAGCGAGAGCTCTCCGAGCAGCAGCGTCTCCTCGAGGAGGTTCGGCGGGCACACGCCGGCGGCGGCGAGGAGCGCGATCGCGATGGCGAGATCGAAGCTCGCACCGCGCTTGGGCAGATCGGCGGGCGCGAGGTTCAGCACGACGTGCTTGAGCGGCAGCGCGAAGCCGGCCTCGGTGATGGCGGCGCGGACGCGAACGCGGCTCTCGCGAACCGCCGCTTCGGGGAGGCCGACGAGGTCGACGGCCGGCAGGCCCTTGCCGAGGTGGACCTCCACCTCCACGGACCGTGCGGTCAGCCCGACGAGACAGCTCGCATGCGTTCGAAGCACCATGGCCCCGACCTCTTCACGCGCCGCTCCGTCGCTCGATCGCTCGGATCGCGAGAGATCCGAGAAGAAAACGGCGACGCGGCGGCGGACGGCGGCGGAAGTGGCGAACGAGACGCGCCCAAGGCCGAGCGGGGCTCATGCCTCGAAGGAAGATCGCGCCGGGTTTCTCGGTAGAGGTTTGCGCACGGACACTCCGGTCCTGCGTTGACCCTCGGAAACCAGGGGCATAACCTGCCGCCGCCATGCCGACTTCGATTCCCGCAGCGCTACAAGCGCGATTCCGGATCGGCTCCGAGCTCTGGAGCGGAAGCTCCGGGGTCGTCCTCGAAGCCACCGAGGTCGCGAGCGGCCGTACCGGCGTCCTGAAGCTGGTCTCGCAGGCCACGATCTGGACTCCGGCAGAGCGCGGCCGCCTCGCGCGCGAGCTCGAGAAGCAGGCGACGCTGAACCACCCGTACCTCGCTTCGCCCTTCGCGACGGGGATCGTGGACGACGTGCCGTGGATCTTCCGCGCGGGCGTCGACGGAGAGTCGCTCACCGAGCGAATGGCACAGGGGCCGATGTCCCTCTCGGACGCCGTGACGGTGACCGCGCAGCTCGCGTCGGCGCTCGACGAGCTGCATCGCGCCGGCCTGCTCCAGCGAGATCTCTCGCCCGGCCACGTCATCGTCGGCACGGGCCCGAACGGGCTGCCGCAGATCTCGCTGATCGACTCGGGCGTTGCGACCCGGATCCAGGGCACCTCCATCTTCGAGGTCACCGGGAAGCCCGCCTACGTCTCCCCCGAGCACGCAGCCGGAAAGCTCGTGAGCTTCCGGAGCGATCTCTATTCGCTCGGCGCGATCCTGTACGAGATGTTGGTCGGCTCGCCGCTCTTCAGCGGCACGACGGAGCAGGTCCTCGAGGCGCAGCGGACGATGCCGGCGCCCACGCTGGCCGCGAGCGCACCCAACCTCGCCGCACCGGCGGCGATCGCGACGCTCCTGGCGCAGCTGCTCGCGAAGGATCCGCGCGACCGACCGTTCTCCGCGCAGCAGGTGCGCCGAGCGCTCGAGCCGCTCATCCCCGAGGGCGCGCTCGTCCAGGCCGCCTCGGCGTCCGGCGGCGGGGGCAAGAAGACGCTGCTGGGCATCCCCTCGCCCGTGAAGCGGCCCGATGCGACCGAGGAGCTCTCGGCGCTCGATCTGCACCAGGCTGCCGCGGCGCTCCGACCGAAGCCGCCGGGACAGCGTCGCGATGAGACGATGCCGCTGACGCCCGGAGATCTGATGCCCCCCATCGCAGCTGGCCGCACCTCGGTGCCGCCGCCCGTGCCCGGACAGGCGCGAACGAGCGCGCCGCCGCCCGCGCCGGGCGAGAAGCGGCAGTCGCTTCCGCCGCCCGTGCCAGGGCAAGCGCGAGCCTCAGCGTCAGCGCTCACGATGCTCGGGCCCGCGAGCCAGTCTTCGACCGGTCTCGCCGTGCCGCCCGCGCCCGCGCCGGCGCCTGTCGCCGCGCCCGCCAGCGACCTCGACTACGACGACCTCGCAGAGACGAACGCGCTCTCCCGCGAGGAGTTCGAAGCCAAGCACGCAGCGCAGGGCAGCGCCGTGGGCACAGCAGCAACCGGGTTCATGCCCGCAACGCAGATGCCGGCGCAGGTGGCCGCCCCGCAGCAGGGCTTCGGCCAGCCGGCCGCGCCCACGCAGCAGGGCTTCGCACCACAGCAGCCCCAGCAGGGCTTCGCACCACAGCAGCCCCAGCAGGGCTTCGCACCACAGCAGCCCCAGCAGGGCTTCGCACCACAGCAGCCCCAGCAGGGCTTCGCACCACAGCAGCCCCAGCAGGGCTTCGCGCCACAGCAGCCCC
>JBBSAT010000111.1:0-21844 GCA_038252025.1 Polyangiales bacterium
CGCGGCGCCACCCTCGGCCGCAGCCATGCTGACCAGATCCGTAAGGTAGATCTCGTTCTGCGCGTTGCGGGCCGAGAGCAAGGGCAGCGACCGGCGGAGGAACCCCAGGTCGATCGCGTAGACGCCGGTGTTCCACTCGCGGATCGCGCGCTCGTCCTCGCTCGCATCCTTGTGCTCGCGCACGCCCGTCGCGCGGCCCTCGGCATCGCGCAGCACGCGCCCGTAGCCGGTGGCGTCGGGAAGCGTGCTCGTGAGCATCGCGAGCGCGTGCTCGCCGCGCGCCTTCGCGAGCAGCGTGATCGCCTCCGCCGGGAGGAGCGGCGCGTCGCCGGCCAGCACCACGACCTCTCCATCGAACCCCTCGAGCGCCGGGAGCGCACAGATCACCGCGTGCCCCGTTCCGAGCTGCTCCGGCTGGAGCGCCGTCTGCACGGAGTCGCCGAAGCGCGCTTCGAGATCTCGCTCGACCGCCTCGCGTCCGTGGCCGACGACGACCACCACACGGCTCGCGCCGGCGTTCTTCGCCGCGCTGACGACGTGCGCGATCATGGGTACGCCCGAGACGCGGTGCAGCACCTTCGGAAGCGCGCTCTTCATGCGCGTCCCCTGGCCTGCGGCGAGGATCACGGCGGCGAACGATCGGGTCATCGGGTCGGTCTCCTCTTGGGCCCGCGAGCATAGCGCGCGCACGATGAGCGTCTCCCGGTCGCGTTGGCTCACCGTGGCGTCTTTCGAACGGCGCCCCTCGCGTGCGAGACTCGCAGTAGGTGGCTGGTTACCTCTCCTCGACGACGCGCGCACGTGTCGCGATCGCCTGCCTCTTGCTGCGGCCGGCGGCGGAGCTGCTGCGCTTCGCGGAGCAGTACATTCTCTTCCGCATGCTGCGTGCTGGGGGCCCGGAGGTGCTTGCCGACCCCACCGTTCGCGCCGGCATGCTCCTCGGTGCGTTCCTCCGGTCGAGCCTCCCGTGCGCGCTCGCTTTCCTCGCGTGGATCTACGCGGTGGTTCGGAACGCGCGGACGCTCGGGGGAGAGACGTTCCGCCATCGGCCCCTCGTCGCGGTCGCGGTGTGGCCACTGGTCGGCCTTCGCGTCCTGCGCGACGTCGAGCGCGCGGCGTCTCCATCAGGCGCGCAGCCCCATCGGGTGATCTTGCTCTGGTGGGTGATGCTCTGGGCGGGCTTGATCGGAGAGGCAGTCTGGCGGCTCGCGGTAGCGGCGATTCCGTGGACCGAAGGACAGTTCCCCTGGCCGCTCGTCACGAACGTCGTCGTCGTGGTCACGGAGCTCGTGGCGCTCGGGCTCACGGTCTGGGTGATCCTCCAGGTCGAACGCATGATGCGCGGCCGGGCCGCCGAGCGAGACGCGCTCGTCGAGGTGTTTCGTTAGCGGCATGTCCTCCGTGCTCGATCGGACGACGAGCGACGGATTGAAGCCCAGAGTCGGCGCACCGATTGACCGCACGAGCGCTCCCAACATCTGGCGTGGGTCGGTTGACCGCGGAGCGGCGCGCATCGATCCTCGGCACATGCCGCGCTCGCTCGTGCTCCTGGTCGTCCTCGCTCTCGGCTGCGATGCGACCACGCCGCGCGAGGCCCTCGACGCGGGGCCGCGGCCAGACGGTGCGGGCCTCGACGCGCCGATCGTGCTCGAGGACTCGGGCGGCACACACCCGGACGCGACGGGCATCGACGCCAGCGACGACGATGCGGGCCCGCTTCCCGACGCAGGGCCTCCGCCGGCCGTCGTCGACTCGACCTCGATCGACGGCAAGCTCCTCTTCGGATACCAGGGCTGGTTCGCCGCGGAGGGCGACGGGTCGCCGCTCGACGCAGCAGGAGACGGATGGCGTCACTGGTCTCCGGGCGTGACCCCCGCGCCAGCGAACGTGAGCTTCGAGTGCTGGCCCGACACGCGCGAGCTCGCCGCTCCCGAGCTCTTCGCGACCTCGATGATGCTCGCGGACGGAAGACCGGCGGGGCTCTTCAGCGCGTGGACGCCGGCGACGGTCGATCGCCACTTCGCGTGGATGGAGACGCACGGCCTCGACGGCGTGCTGCTCCAGGAGTTCGTGAGCGAGCTCGATCCCGGTACGCCGCCGCGCGCCTTCCGCGACGGCGTGCTCGCGAACGTGCGCGCGGGGGCCGAAGCGCACGGGCGCGTCTGGGCCGTCATGTACGACATCAGCGGCGCGCCGGCCGCGACGACGGTGGCGCGCATCCGCGAGCACTGGGCCGGGCTCGCCAGCTCGGGCGTGCTCGCGAGCGATCGCTATCTGCACCAGGACGGCCTGCCGGTCGTGGGCATCTGGGGATACGGCTTCTCGGATCGGGTCGGCTCACCCGGCGACGCGAACGCGTTGCTCGACTGGCTCCAGCGCGATGCGCCCGACGGCGAGCGCGCGTTCGTGATCGGCGGCGTGCCGTCCTACTGGCGCACGCTGACCGCGGACTCGGCGTCCGATCCCGCATGGGCCGCGGTCTATCGGCGCTACGACGTCATCAACCCGTGGATGGTCGGCCGGTTCGGCGACGACGCCGGCGCGCGCGCCTTCCGCCGCGACGTGATCGACGGCGACGTCGTCGAGGCGGCCCGCGTCGGGCGTCGCTACATGCCCGTCGTGTTCCCCGGGTTTTCGTGGTCGAACCTGATGCGCGGGATGCCGATCAACCAGATCCCACGCCGCGGCGGGCGCTTCTGGTGGACGCAGTTCTACGAGGAGCACACCGCGGGCGCGTCGCTCTTCTTCGGCGCGATGTTCGACGAGGTCGACGAGGGCACGGCGATGTTCGAGGTCGCCGAGACCGCGGCGGACGTGCCCACGACGGGCCGCTTCCTCACGCTCGACGCGGATGGAGAGTCGCTGCCGAGCGACTTCTACATGAGCCTGGCGGGCGAGGCGTCGAGGGTGCTGCGCGGCGAGCGCGTGGCCACGCCCGATCGGCCCATCGGTCCCCCGCTCCCCACGTGTTCTCCGCCCGATACGATGCTCGTCGGCGATCGCTGCGTTCCTTCTTGCGGCGCTGCCGGCGGGGACTCGTGCGATCCGACGGTCTGCGCGGCCCTGCCTCACCTCGCGTCGTACGACTGCGCCGTCTGCTGCGACACGACGCCGTGACGCGGCCCGGGTAGGCTACGCGTCATGACGAACGACGCGAACGAGAACAAGCTCAGCGCCGCACGCGCGGCGATCGAGGAGCTACCGGACGAGGGCGTGATCGGGCTGGGCTCCGGCTCGACGGTCCGCCTCTTCGTGATCGAGGTCGCGAAGCTGGTGAAGGCCGGACGAAAGCTGGTCGGCGTGCCCACCTCGGAAGGCACGCGGACCCAGGCGCTCTCGCTCGGGATCCCGCTGCTCCCCGATCAGGGCCCCTGGGACATCGCCGTCTGCGTCGACGGCGCCGACGAGATCGACGATCGCAAGGATCTCATCAAGGGCGGCGGCGCGGCGCACACGCGCGAGAAGATCGTGAACTACGCCGCGCGACGGAACGTGATCATCGTCGACGAGAGCAAGCTCTCGAGCCGGCTCGGCGAGAAGTGGCCCGTGCCGACGGAGGTGTTGCCCTTCGGTCAGGGCGCGACCGCGCGTAGGCTCGAGGCGTTCGGTCGTACGGTGCTGCGCGAGAAGGAAGGCGCGATCGTGCGCACCGACGCCGGGAACCTGCTCTACGACGTGCACACGGGGCCCATCGATGACGCGCACGCGCTCGAGGCTGCGATGAAGAGCATCCCGGGCGTGGTCGAGGTCGGGCTCTTCGTCGGCCGCGCCGACGTGGTGATCGTCGCGGGCAAGGACGGCGTGCGGCGGGTCTAGGGCACCGGGCGCGCTCGGACCGGACGCGAATGCTTGGATTTCCCGACGCTCTCAAATGACTCGGCGCTCTAGGGCGAGAGCGCTCGCTCGAGCGAGCCTTCGAAGGGTCTGACGAGCACGGGCGGCTCGGGTCGCCTCAGCTATCCTCGCGGCCACATGAACGACCGAGCCCACGCGATCACGCTCTTTGGCGCCACTGGCTTCACGGGCGCGCTCGCCGCGCGCTACCTCGCCGAGCACGCGCCGAAAGGGACGCTCTGGGCGATCGCAGGCCGCAGCGCGAGGAAGCTCGACGCGGTGCGGCGCTCGCTCGAAGGGACGGCCTGTCCGCCCAGCGCCGTGCTCCAGGCCGACGCGTCGGACGATGCCAGCCTCGAGAAGGTCGCGCGGGCGAGCCGCGTGATCGCGACGACGGTGGGGCCCTACGAGCTCTACGGGTTCCCGGTGGCGCGCGCCGCCGTCCGCGGAGGCGCCGACTATGTCGACATCACGGGCGAGCCTTCGTTCGTCGATCGGACGATGGCGGAGCTCTCGGTCGACGCCGAGGCGGCGCGCGTTCGCCTCGTGAGCTGCTGCGGCTTCGACTCGATCCCGCACGACCTCGGCGCGCAGTTCACGGCCGAGAAGCTGGTCGAGCTCGGCGCGGGCGAAGGCCCGATGACCATCGAGGCGTTCATCCGCAGCCGGGGCACGTTCTCGGGCGGCACGTGACAGTCGGCGATCAACGGGATGTCGCACCTGCGTGATCAGAGGCCGTCGCGCCGTCGGGACGAGCCCGAGGACGGACGGCGCGCGCGCGGCATGCCGATGCGGATCAAGTGGGTCCCCGAGCTCCAGTCCTGGGGCTGTCCCCTTCCGACGATCGATCCGCAGATCGTGCTGCGGAGCGCGTCGCGTCTCCCGGAGTTCGGCTCGGACTTCCGGTACGGTCACTACGCACGCGTGCGCGCGCTACCGACGGTCATCGCGGCGGTGTCGGCCGTCGGCGTGATCGTCGGCCTCACTCAGTTCGGCCCGACGCGCGAGCTGCTCAAGCGGGTGAAGAAGTCTGGCGACGGGCCGAGCGAGGCGCAGCGGAAGAAGGGCTGGTTCGAGGTCACCTTCCTCGGCCGCTCGGGCGATCTCCGCGTGACCACCGCGGTCGCGGGCGGTGACCCGGGCTACAGCGAGACGGCGAAGATGATCTCGGAGAGCGCTCTCTGTCTCGCGCTCGATCGCAAGAAGCTCCCGGAGACCTACGGCGTGATCACGACGGCGGTCGCGATGGGCCCGGTCCTGCGCGAGCGACTCGTGAAGGCAGGCATGCGGTTCCAGGTGAAGAGCTGAGCGCTCGCGTCTAGCCTTCGGGCAGCAGGCCGTACACGGCCTCGGGTTCCGCGCCGACGACCTCGAGCTTCTTTCGCTTCGAGCTCGCGCCCGAGACGATGGAGACGTCGCGCTTCGGCACGCGGAGCCTCTTCGCGAGGAACGCGATCAGCGCCGCGTTGGCCTCGCCGTCGACGGGCGGCGCCTTGAGCGCGATCTTCAGCCCGCCGTCGTGCACGCCGAGAACCGCCTCGCGGCTCGCTCGTGGCGCGACCTGGACCTCGAAGCGCACGCCTCCTTCGATCGAGACGACCCGAAGCGATTCGTTCGGCGCGCTCAACGAGCATCTCCTCGCATCAGCTGCACACCCCGGTGCCCCACGCGATGCGCACCATACGCTCGGTCGTCGCGCTGCGCCCTGCGCGATCGGTGATCTGTCCCGCGAGCACCAGTTGCGCCGAGGAAGACCCCTCACCCCAGCTCTCTCCCCGCAAGCGGGGCGAGGGAGCGCGTCCTCTCGAGCAGCCTACCAAGACGTCGAAGCTTGCCTTCGCGACCAGCCCACCAAAACGTCCCTTCAAGCCAGACAGGCTCCCTCTCCCACGAACGTGGGAGAGGGCGGGGGGTGAGGGATTGCGAAGAGAGAGAAGCGAAAATCAATCCAGTTGCGCCGAGGAAGACCCCTCACCCCAGCCCTCTCCCGCCCTCGTAGTCTGCTGCGGATGTCGCCCCTTCACGTACCTGCCGCCGGCCTTCATCCTGTGGGACGGCGTCGTGTCCTGGCTTAGGATCGGGTCGGCGCCCGAGCGAAGCTCGGCGGCGCCCCCGTGCACGCGCCGTACCTCGTCGGCTACCCGCCGAGGCGCCGGAGGCACGTGAGTCGCCTGAGCGGCACGTGCTCGATCGGAGTTCGGTCGACACCGAGGCGATGGTAGAATCGGCGCCGTGTCAGCCACATCGAAGCTTCGGTCCTTCGCGCCGTGGTCGCTCCCGGCTCTGGTGATGCTCTTGGTCCTCGCCATGCCGAGCGCGGCGTCCGCCAACCGCTTCCGGCCCATCTATGTCGGGTTCGGCGGCGGGCTCTACGCCGACCTCGAGTGCTGCGAGATGCACGGGCGCGTGCAAGGCGAGTTCGGCTGGCACTTCGGCGGCGACGACACCGGCTTCATGATGGCGATCGAGGTCTCCGCCACGCTCGGCCCGCAGTACTGGATGTTCATGGGCGGGCTTCGGCTCGGCGGCGACATCGAGGTCCACGGCGATCGCCACTTCGGGATCCTGCTGCGCCCGAGCGGTCTCTTCGGCGTCGCGGCGCGAGACTTCAACGGAGCGCCCCATCCCTTCGGCTACCTCGTTCTACAGCCCGCCTTCGACATCCGCTTCGCGGTCGCCGAGCGCGTCGTCGTCTTCTGGCTGCGACCCGTCGCGTTCGACATCCTCTTCCAGTGGGACCGGCCGGGGCCTGATCCCTGGCACGCCAGCGCGGCGTATCAGGCCATGGCGGGCATCGACTTCCAGTTTTGATCCTGGCAGGAGTGCCTGCTCTCGCGAGCCGATGATCGCAGCCGGACCCCACGGGCGACCCTCCTCGCCGGGGAGTGCTACTGTCGGCGGCCCTTCGCACCGAGGAATGATGCCGTTGAACTCCCTCTCGCTGCGCTCAGCGCTCGCGCTCTCCTTCTCTTCCGTCCTCGTCCTCGCGTCGCTCGCGACGGGCTGCGACTGTGCGGGCACTCCGATCCGGCCGCGGGCCGACGGCGGTCCGCTCGAGACGGATGCGGCGCCGGAAGGCATCGACGCAGACCTCGATGGAGGCCCTCTCGACAACTGCGACGACGGCCTCGACGACGATCGCGACGGGCTGGTCGACGAGAACTGCCCCTGTGCGGCGGGCGCGCAGCAGCGCTGCTTCCGCGGAGATCCTTCGCTCGCGGGCGTCGGCGGGTGCGGCTGGGGCGTGCAGGACTGCGTGGCCGGCGAGGAGTTCGGCACCTGGGACGTCTGCAACAGCGACGGTGCCCCCTCCACCGAGATCTGCGACACGATCGACAACGACTGCGACGGCGTCGCAGACGAGGACTGCGAGTGCGTCGCTGGCGCCACGCGTCCCTGCTACTCGGGCGCGAGCGGCGCGGGCGTCGGCCTCTGCCGTGACGGCGTCGAGACCTGCGAGGTCCTCGCGACCGGCTCCCGGTGGAGCGGCACCTGCACGGGCGAGGTGACGCCCACCAGCGAAGCGTGCGACGGCATGAGCGACGACGACTGCGACGGGCTCATCGACGAAGGGTGCACGTGCACGCCGGGCGCGACCCGCAGCTGCTACGGCGGTCCCGTCGGCACGGTCGGCGTCGGCGCATGCCGCGCGGGCACGCAGAGCTGCTCGGCCTCGGGGTGGAGCACCTGCACCGGCACCGTCATCCCGCACACGGAGGTGTGCACCGGTGGCATCGACGAGGACTGCGACGGTCTCGTCGACTGCGCCGACAGCACCTGCGACACGCATCCGTCCTGCTGCACTGCGTTCTCGCAGGTCGTGCCTGTCCTCCCGACGAGCGTCGAGCTTCTCTTCGTCGTCGACCGCTCGGGCAGCATGGACTGGCCCGCCGTCGGCACGACCCGAACGCGGTGGCAGGAGCTCGAGACGGCGATGGGCAGCGTGCTTCCCTCGCTCGTGGATCTGCCGCTGGGCCTCCTCACGTTCCCGCGCATGGACGGGACGAGCGAGCTCTTGAGCTGCAGCGTCGACTCGACGCCCGACATCGGCATCGCGCTCGGCACGGGCCCCGCGATCAGCGCTCGGCTCGTGGTGGTCGATCCGCGTGGCGGCGACACGCCGACGCCGGACGCGCTCGCGACGGCAGACGCGTACATCCGATCGCATCCGACGACCATGACGCGCTTCGTGGTCCTCGCGACGGACGGTCTGCCTGAGCCGCACTGCGGCGCGACGGTGCCCGCGACCGTGGCGGCCATCGCGGCGCTCCGCACCTCGCTCGGCGTCGACACGTTCGTGCTCGGCTTCGTCGGGCCCGATCGCACCGGCGACACCTCGGGGATTCCGGCGCTGCAGGCGGCCTTGAACCTCATGGCGGACGCCGGCGGGCGCTCGCGCTCCGGCGCGCTCCGCTACTACGAAGCGGTCGATGGGCCGGCCTTCGAGCGCGCGCTCCGCGCCATCCTCGCATCGGCGACCGACTGTGCGTTCGACCTGGTCAGCGCGCCGGTGCGGCCGAGCAGCCTGGTCGTGCGTCAGAACGGGCTCGTCGTCCCGGCGGGCAACTACACGCTCACGGGCGCACACCTCGAGTTCAGCGGCGCCTCGTGCGACGCGATCCGCAGCGGCTCGGTCCTGACGATCAGCGTCAGCGACACCTGTAGCTGACGCGAAGAAACGATGGCGACCAAGCACCTCGCGACCTGCACCTTCTGCGAGGCCGCCTGCGGGGTGGTCGTCGAGACCGATGGCGAGCGCGTCGTCTCCATCCGCGGAGACGACGACGACCCGCAGAGCCGCGGCTACATCTGCCCGAAGGCCGCTGCGCTCGCCGATCTCCATGAGGATCCCGATCGCGTGCGGCGGCCGCTCGTGCGCGAGGGCGGCGCGTTCCGCGAGGCGAGCTGGGACGAAGCGCTGCGGCTCGCCGGCGACGGGCTCGCGAGCGTCCGTGACGCGCACGGGCGGGACGCGCTGGCGCTCTATTACGGGAACCCCGTCGCCCACAACCTCGGGCTGCTGACGCACGCGCTCCCGTTCACGCGCGCGCTCCGCACGAGGCACCTCTACTCCGCGAGCACGGCCGATCAGATGCCGCAGATGCTCGCCTCGCTCGAGCTCTACGGGCACCTCGGCGTCGTTCCCGTGCCCGACCTCGATCGCACCGACTTCCTCGTGGTCCTCGGCGCGAACCCGCTCGTCTCGAACGGGTCTCTCATGACGGCGCCCGACATGAAGCGCCGCCTCCGCGAGATCCGTGAGCGCGGCGGGCGCGTCGTCGTGATCGATCCGCGCCGCACCGAGACGGCAGAGGCTGCGAGCGAGCACGTGTTCGTTCGCCCCGGCACCGACGCGTTTCTCCTCTTCGCGATGCTCCACGTGATCTTCGACGAGGAGCGGGTCCGGCCAGGGCGCGTCGCAGGATTTCTGAATGGCGTGGACCGCCTCGGCGAGCTCGCCAAGCCCTTCGCGCCCGAGAAGGTCTCCGCGCTGACGGGCGTTCCTGCGCTCGACATCCGGCGCCTCGCGCGGGAGCTCGCCGGCGCACGGCGCGCCGCCGTGTACGGCCGCGTCGGCATGTGCACGCAGGAGCACGGCACGACGGCCGCGTGGCTCGTCCAGGCGCTCAACATCGTGACCGGTCGCCTCGACACCGAGGGCGGCGTCATGTTCAGCACGCCGGCCGCCGATCTGCTCGGCTTGCTCGAGAAGATCGGCATGGCGCGCGGCTACGATCGCTGGCGTTCGCGCGTGCGCGGGCTGCCCGAGGTCGCCGGTGAGCTGCCGATCGCCGCGCTCGCCGAAGAGATCGAGACCCCCGGGCCGGGCGCGCCGCGCGCTCTCCTGACCATCGCCGGAAACCCCGCGCTCTCCGCGCCGAACGGCCCGCGGCTCGAGCGCGCCCTGCCGAAGCTCGACTTCATGGTGTCGATCGACGCGTTCCTCAACGAGACGACGCGGCACGCGAACGTCATCCTTCCGCCGGTCTCGCCCCTCTCTCGCTCGCACTACGATCTCGCGCTCAACGTCTTCGGCGTGCGCAACAGCGCGAAGTACGTCGAGCCCGTGTTCCCGCGACGAGAGGGCGAGCGGCACGACTGGGAGATCATCGCGCACCTCTCGACGCGGCTCCTCGTGCCCGCCCCGCTGCGCCGCGCTGCACGTCGGGCAGCGCTCGCGGGCCCGGAGCCCGTGCTCGAGATCCTCTTGCGCGCGGGGCCTCACGGCCTGCGTCGCGGCCGGGGCGGGCTCTCCCTCCGGAAGCTCCGCGACAAGCCCCACGGCGTCGATCTCGGACCGCTCGAGCCTCGTCTACCCGAGCTGCTCTTCACGAGCGATCGACGCATCCACCTCGTCACCGACCTCTTCGCGAAGGAAGCTCGGCATCTCGCGGGCGAGCTCCTCCAGCCTGCGCAGGATCGCGGCCTCGTGCTCGTCGGGCGGCGTGCGCTCCGCTGCAACAACAGCTGGCTCCACAACGCGCAGCGGATGGTGAAGGGGCCGGAGCGCTGCACGCTGCTCGTGCACCCGACCGACGCACAGGCGCGCGGGCTTCGAGATGGGGAGCGTGTGCGCGTGCGCTCTCGCGTCGGCGAGGTGGAGGTCCCGCTCGCGGTCTCCGACGAGATGATGCCAGGCGTCGTGAGCCTGCCGCACGGCTGGGGTCACGATCGCCCCGGCACGCGCATGGACGTCGCGCGCGCGCACGCCGGCGTCAGCGCGAACGATCTGACCGACGAGACGTTCCTCGATCGCCTCAGCGGGACGGCGAGCTTCAGCGGCGTGCGCGTGACGCTGGAGGCTGCTCCGAGCGAGCCCCCGATCCGCGCGGAGGCTTGACGCTGGTCTCGGCGCGGCCCCCACTCTCGCCATGAGCACCATCAACGAGGACGTGCATCGGCTAGGCGAGCTGCTCGGGACGGTGTTGCGAGAGCAGGCGGGGGATCCGTTCTTCCTCCTCGTGGAAGAGGTCCGCACGCGCACGAAGGCGCTTCGCGAGGCGAACGCCGATACGGCGCCGCTGCAAGAGCTGGCCGCGCGCGCGACGCTTCCCGAGGCGGAAGGCCTCGTCCGCGCGTTCTCGCTCTACTTCCTGCTCGTGAACATGGCCGAAGAGCACGAGCGCGTCGGGCGCCTCGCGCAGATGCCCGGCCCGCGCAAAGAGGGGCTCGAGGCAGCGTTCGCCGAGCTCGCAGCACGCGGCCTCGACGCAGCCGAAGCGCGCGCGCTCGTCGCGTCGGTCGACCTCGGGCTCACGTTCACCGCGCACCCGACCGAGATGCGCCGGCGCACGGTACGCGAGCACCTCGCCGCGATCGCCGAAGAGATCCCGACGCTGCTCGAGGCTCGCTCGACCGAGCGCGTCCTCGCTCACGTCGAGGCGCTCTGGGGCACCCTCGAGCTGCGCCGAGCTCAGCCCACGGTGCACGACGAAGTGCGCGGCGGGCTCGCCTATGTGCCTGTGATCGCTTCGGTTCTTCCCGATCTCGAGCGAGAGCTACGGAGCGCGTTCGCCGGCGTGTACGGTGAGGATGCACCGCTTTCGCTCCCGCTCTCGTTCCACTCGTGGATGGGCGGAGACCGCGACGGGAACCCGAACGTGACGCCGGAAGTGACGCGCGAGACCTTCAAGCACCATGGCGAGGAAGCGCGTCGCTCGCTGCAAGCCTCGATCGCGGGCGCGTACGCGTCGCTCAGCCAGCACGCCTCTCGAATGCGCGTGGTGCCCGACGCGATCGCTGGGCCGCCCGAGCCGTGGCGGGCCGCGCTCCTCGAGATCCACCGCGCGCTCGACCAGGTCGAAGCTTTCGATCCGCTCCCTTCCCTCGATCGCGTCGAGCGAACGCTCCATGCGGCCGTTCAGCATCGCAGCGCGGACGCGTTCGCGCTGCCGCTGCGCGTCCGAGCGCGCGCGTTCGGATCGCACCTCGTCGCGCTCGACATCCGTGAGCACAGCCAGAAGACGGGCGCGGCCGTCGCGGAGCTGCTCGCGCACGCCGGCGTCCACGACTACGCGTCCCTCGACGAGCCCGCGCGCCGCGCCGTTCTCCAGAGAGAGCTCGCGACGCGACGCCCGCTCCTCGCCGTCTCCGAGGTCCCTTCGGCCGACCTCGAGAACGTGCTCGCGCCGCTCCGCGCGGCGCGGGACGCGATGAAGGCGTCCGGCCCGCGCGCCTTCGGTCGCTACATCACCTCGATGAGCGAGGACGCCTCCGATCTGCTCGAGGTGCTCGTGCTGGCGCGCGAGGTCGGCGTGCGCGCGCTGCCGGTGCCGCTCTTCGAGACGCGAGACGATCTCGATCGCGCGCCGGAGGTCATGGCCGCGGTCCTCTCCATCCCCGAGTACCGCGCCTACCTCGGCGCCGACGTGCAAGAGGTGATGATCGGCTACAGCGACAGCAACAAGGACGCCGGCTTCTTTGCCGCACACTGGGCGCTCTACGAGGCGCAGCGCCGCATGGCGGACGTATGCCGAGCGGCGGGCGTGCGGTGGCGCTTCTTCCACGGTCGCGGGACGAGCATCGGGCGCGGCGGCGGCCCCATGGTGCGCGGCATCCTCGGACAGCCGGCCGGGACCATCGGCGCCGGGCTCCGCGTCACGGAGCAAGGCGAAGCGCTGGCGGACAAGTTCAGTCGCCCCGAGCGCGCGCGCCGAAACCTCGAGCAGGCCATCTACGGGCTCCTCGTCGCTGCCGCGACGAAGAGCGAGCCGCTTCCGCCAGCCTGGTCCGCGGCGCTCATCGTCGCCGCGGACGAGAGCGTGAAGGCGTACCGCAGTCTCGTGGAAGACCCGGGGTTTCTTCCGTTCTTCGAGGCGGTGACGCCCATCAACGAGATCGCGAGCCTGCGCATCGCCTCTCGCCCGGTGAGGAGGCCGGGAACGCCGACGCTCGCGAACCTCCGAGCGATCCCGGGGGTGATGTCGTGGACGCAGTGCCGCGCGAACGTACCCGGCTGGTACGGCATCGAGGTCGCGCTGCGCTCGCTCGGGCCCGAGCTCTCGCGTGAGCTCTACGCGCGCGCGCCGTTCTTCCGAACGATGATGGACAACGTCCAGATGAGCCTCGCGATGAGCGACGCGATGATCTTCCGCGCCTACCTCGCCCTCGCACCAGCTGGCGATCGCCTCGGCGCTCGCCTCCTCGAGGCGCGCGAAGAGGCGATCCGCCTGGTGGCCGAGGTGGTGGGAGGTCCACTGCTCGCGAACGAGCCCCGGATGGCCCGATCGATCGCGCTCCGAAGCCCCTACATCGAGCCGATCCATCGGATCCAGGTCGAGCTCCTCCGTCGCGCCCGGGCCGCGCCTGGAGCGGTCGACCCGCTCCTCGAGCGCGCGTTGCTGCTCTCGATCCATGGAATTGCGGCGGGCGTGCGCAATGCGGGCTGAGCGTCCCCGCGCGAGCCCCGCTCGCTTCGTACGAACGATGTTCAGGATCGGGCGCAAATGCCCGACACTCAGGGGCCCGCTCCGTTCGGGCTGACCATGTCCGAGATCAGCTGTCGCATGTTCGCACTGTTCGAGGCTGCCGAGAGAGGCGGCGGGCCGAAGATCGACGCGTTGATCGCGGGCCTTCCCGTCACGCGCTCCCTGCTCGAGAACCCTCGCGAGCGGGTCAGCTGGGAGCTGTTCTCCCAGGTCACCGAGCGGTTCGCCGAAGGGATGACGCCCGAGGAAGTGGAGAACAGCGGCGCGCTCGTGATCGACTCGCGCTATCTGGGCCCGATGCTCGAGCTCGTCGGTCTGGTGGCCGATCCTCGTGAGCTCTATCGAGTCGGCGCGCGCTGGTTCGGTCCGTCCAACTATCGCGGGCTCCGATTCACGTTTCGCGACCTTCCCATGGGCGCGGGCGAGTTCGTGGTCGAGATCCCCGAGCCCATGCGGCCGTGCGAGCCCTGGCTCCGCATGGGGATCGGCTCGCTCCGATCTCTGCCGAAGCTTCTTGGCCAGCCCCCCGCGAGCGTGGTGGTGGAGGAGCTGACGCCGAGACGCCTGCGCGCCATCGTCCACCCGCCTGGGTCGCGCACGCTGGGGGGCTTCGTTCGACGCACGCGAGCCGCGTTCGTCGGCGCGCGTGCCATCACGGAGGAGCTCGCGGAGCAGCAGGCGCGGCTCGCCGCGAGCTATGCCGCGCAGCAGCGCGCCGAGCGCGGCTTTCGCTCGGTGCTCGACGCGCTCCCCATCGCGGTCGCGGTCCATGCCGGAGGCCTCGTCTGTTACGCGAGCCCTGCGTTCGTGCGCCTCGTCGGGGGTGACGATCCGACCGGGCGGCCGCTCTCCGAGCTCGTGGTGGAAGGCGACGGCGAGCGCCTTGCCGAGCTCGTCCTCGCGCAGGAAGGCGTGAGCGCCGAGGAGCTGCGTCTGATCGTCGGCGCGAGCGGCGACACGGTACCCGTCGAAGCGAGCGCGCTCCGCAACGTCGTGTTCGACGGCGCACGCGCCGGGCTCTTCTTCGCGATCGATCTGAGCGCTCGCAGGGCCGCCGAGACGGCGCTCGAGCAGAGCGAGGACACCAATCGCGCCCTTCTTCAGGTCCTTCCGGATCTTCTCCTCTGGTGCAGCAAGGAGGGACGCATCCTCGACGTTCGCGTCGGTTCGGAGCACTCCGACGCGCGGCTCCTCGAGCGTCTCGTCGGGACCGACGTCTTCGGCCTCACGAGCGCGCTGCCGAACCTCCGGGTCGAAACGATCACGGAGGGCTTCCGACTGATGCAGGAGGCCATCCACACGGGCGAGCTGCGGCTCTTCGAGTTCTCTTCCGATGTGTTCGGTCCTCAGCGCGACTACGAGTGCCGCTTCTTGCCTCGAGAGTCGCGCGAGGTGCTCGTCATCGTGCGCGACGTCACCGCGAGGAAGGCGATCGAGCGGCAGCTCGCGATCTCGGAACGGATGGCGACGGTGGGCAGCGTCGCGGCGGGTGTCGCGCACGAGATCAACAACCCGCTCACGTTCATCGTCGCGAACGTCGGGCTCGCGCTCGAAGAGCTCGATCGGGCCGAGCAGGGCGGAACCCCTCCGGACCCGGTCGCGCTGAGGCAGCTCCTCTCGGACGCACGGAGCGGCGCCGATCGCGTGCAGCGCATCGCGGGCGACCTTCGGATGTTCGCTCGCGCTGCCGACGACGAGCAGCGCCACCCCACCGATCTTCGGGTGGTCGTGGACTCCGCGATCCAGATGACCATCACCGAGCTGCGTCAGCGCGCACGGATCGTGCGCATCGACGACGGCTCTCAGCCCGTGCTGATCGATGCTTCGAGGCTGGCCCAGGTCTTCGCCAACCTCCTGCGGAACGCAGCGCAGGCCATCGCTCAAGGCGCGCCGGAGTCGAACGAGATTCGCGTCCGCTTCGCCGTCGAGGGAGCGCGACAGCTCGTCGAGATCTCGGACACGGGCGTCGGGATCGCCGCGCAGTCACTCCCTCACGTGTTCGAGCCGTTCTACACCACGACGTCGCCGGGCCTCGGCACCGGCCTCGGTCTCTCCCTCTGCCAGCGCTTCGTGACGCAGGTCGGCGGTGAGATCGAGGTACGGAGCGAGCTCGGCGTCGGTTCGACGTTTCGCGTTCTCATCCCGCTCGACACCGCACGAGCCAGCACGGTCGCGCCCGCCCCGGCGGCCGAGACGGGTCCGAGCGAGCCCGCCCGAATTCTCATCGTCGACGACGAGCCGATGGTCGCCAGGGCGCTCAAGCGGGCGCTTCACGATCACGACGTCCACGTCGCGGGGAGCGGTGCACAAGCGCTCGAGGAGCTCGCGCGCGGCCGCTTCGACCTCGTGCTCTGCGACGTGACGATGCCCGGTCTGGGCGGGCTGGAGGTGCGGGCACGCGCGGAGCCTCTGATGAGGGATCGCTTCCTCTTCATCACGGGGGGCGCCCTCACGCCCGCCGTTCGGGACGCGATGGAAGAACATCCAGACCGCTTCCTCGCCAAGCCGATCAACCTTCAGGAGCTCCGCGCTGCGATCGCGTCCGAGCTGGCGCGCGTGGGGACCCTTCCTTGAGCGCCGCCCTCGAGGAGGGCGGGTCATACCGTCCGAACTTCGGTGCCGCGGGACGGCGCCGCCGCGCGCGGGTCGCGTGGGCTGGCGCCGCGCTCGCCGTGGCCTGCTTCGTCGTGCTCGTGGCGATCGACGCGTCCTGGCCCCTTCGCCTCCTGGTGGGCTTGCCCGCCGGGGCTGCGTTCGTGAGCGGCCTGCAGGTGCGCCGGAACACATGCGTCGCCCACGCGTCGTCGGGCGTGCTCGAGAACGAGGACCTCTCGACGACGCGCGTGGACGCAGCCTTCGCGGAAGCCAGCCGCCGCGTGGCCGCCACCATCTGGCGCGACGGTCTGCTGGGGACGGCGCTGGTGGCTGTGGCATCGGCCGCGACCGCGCTGCTGCGATGAGCAGAGCGCCAAGGGGGCGTGCGTCTTGGATCGCCGGCGTCGTGCGTAGCCTCTGGATCGCGTTAGCATCGAAGGATGCTTCGAACTTCGTCCGCCCTTCTCGTCGCGCTCTCGCTCTCGGCGCTCTCGCCCACCGCGCACGCGCAGGTCGTCCAGCCGAACGGGCTCGTGACGCCGCTCGACTCGATGAACGGCGAGACCCAGCTCTACACGCTGTTCTCGTCGCGGAGTGAGGCGATCGACTTCGTACGCGATGGCGCGGCGACCCCGAGCACCTTCTCGCCGCTCTGTGAGTTTCGGGCGACGTTCGTGCTCAACGAGGCGGGCTCTCGCTTCGGGCTCGCCTGGTACAACGCCGTCCCGGGAGCGACGACCGCGCCGAGCGGAGCGGATCTTCACGTCATCATGCCGGCAGGCACGGCCGTCGACACGGTGATCACGAGCGCCGACATCCGCGTCGATCCGAGCTACCTCGGCGGCGAGATCGGCTTCGCGCTCGTGGGTGGCCAGACTCACTACAGCGAGGCGCGCTGGGACCCGATGTGCACCTCGTGCGCTGCGCCTGGCCCGTGGATCACGGCGGTCATGTACCGCTCGACCGTGTCGCCCAGCGCCTACTACGTCGCGTTCGAGGACGGCAACGTCACCGCCTCGTCCTTCAACAACGACGGTGACTACAACGACGACGTCTTCTTTCTGGAAGGGCTCGTCTGCTCCGGCGGAGGCGAGCGCTGTGACACCGGGATGCTGGGGATCTGTGCAGAAGGGGCGACGGACTGCACGACCTCCGGCACGACGTGTCGCGTGACGGTCTTGCCGCGCACCGAGGCGTGCAACGGCCTCGACGACGACTGCAATGGCACGACCGACGAGGGCGATCTCTGCACCGTCGGCGACGTCTGTGATCGCGGGATCTGTGTGCATCGCTGCGGCGGTGAGTTCGGCTGCGGCCTCGGCCTCGCATGCGACGACGCGCGCGGTCTCTGTGTGGACGAGCTCTGCATCGACGTGACGTGCGCCGCGGGCGAGGTCTGTCGCGGCGGCGCGTGCGCGGGCGCGTGCGCGGGCGTCGTCTGCCCGGGCGCGCAGGTCTGCCGCGCCGGCGGCTGCTTCGACGCGTGCGCCGGCGTGACGTGCCCGACCGGGCAGGTCTGCGAGGCGGGAGGCTGCCGCGAGAGCTGCGTCTGCGCGGGCTGCGATGGCGTGCACGCGTGCGACACGGCCTCGGGGTCGTGCATCGACGCGGGCTGCGTGGGCATGAGCTGCGATGCTCCGGCGATCTGCCGTGGCGGCGCGTGCGTCGATCCGTGCGAGGGCGCGGTCTGTCCGAGCGGACTGACGTGCACGATGGGCGAGTGCGTCCCGCTCGCGGCCGCGCCAGACGCCGGCACCTCGCTCACCGACGCTGGCGCCGAGACCACCGACTCCGGCGCGACGGGCGAGATGGACGGCGGCACGTCGGGGCTCGACGCCGGCTCGCGCCGCGCTCCCGTCTCGAGCGGCTGCGGCTGCAGCGTACCCGAGCGCCACGGGTCGCTACCCGTGGGGCTCGGCATCCTCGCTCTCGGGCTCGCTCTGATCGCCCGCCGTGACCGCGAGTCGTGAGACCTCTGTGACGTCTCGCCTCTAGCTCCGGGCGCGGACCGCTCGCGCGCACGGCACGTGCGTACGTGGAGGAGAGGCCATGCTGAAGAGCGGGATACGCGAGCAACTCTTCGCCGCAGCGGCAGGAGCTTTCATCGCGGTCGGCACGTGCGTGGAGCTCGAACCTCTTTCGGCAGTCTTCGGCGACGTCTATCTCCTCCTCATCCTGGCCGTCGGTGTCGCCTCCATCTTCGGCGGCGGTGTGGCCGGCCTCCTGACGTTCGCCATCGCGGGGCTTGGGCTCGTCTGGGCGGCCGCCCCGTCGCGCTCGTTCCTCGTCGAGCTTCCGACCGACCAGGCGCGCCTCGCGCTCTTCCTCCTCATCGGCGCCGTGCTCATCTGGGCGGGCGAGAGTCGGCGTCGTCTGCTCTCACGCGCGCAGGAGCAGCTCGAGCAGCGCGCCGCGCTCCTCGCGCGCGAGATCCAGGCGAAGGAAGAGCTCGAGCGCGCCGGGCGCCTCAGGGACGACTTCATCTCCACGCTCTCGCACGAGCTGCGAACACCGCTCTCCTCGATCCTCGGCTGGGCGGGGCTCCTTCGCGAGAAGGCACGCCCGCAAGACCGACACGGTCTCGAGGTGATCGAGCGGAACGCCAGCGCGCAGACACAGATGATCGACGACCTGCTCGATCTGACGCGACTCCAAGCCGGCAAGCTTCGGCTCGACGCCATCGAGACCGATCTGGGCGCGCTCGCTCGCTCGGCGTGTGATGCGCTGGTCCCGCTCGCCAAGCGGCGCGACATCTACCTGAAGGTGGTCGCGCCGACGGAGCCCGTCATCGTCCACGGTGATCCGGCGCGCCTCGGGCAGATCCTCACCAACCTGCTGACCAACGCCGTGAAATTCAGTCCGGATGGCGCGACCGTCGAGCTGGACATGCGCCACGACGCGCGGCGCGTGATCCTCGAGGTCCGGGACCACGGGCTCGGGATCGCGCCGGCGTTCCTGCCCCACGTCTTCGAGCGGTTCCGGCAGCAAGACGAAGGGCTTCGCCGCACGCGAGGGGGGCTGGGGCTCGGGCTCGCGATCGCGAAGGAGCTCGCCGATCTGCACGAAGCGACCCTGACCGCGGAGAGCCCGGGCACTGGACAGGGAGCAACGTTCCGTCTCGAGCTTCCGGCCTACCACCGCGCCGCGCCCGCGGCCGTCGCCCAGAACGAAGCGCTGTCCACGACCTCGCTGAGCGCGACGCGGGTCCTCGTCGTCGAAGACGACCCCGATGGCGCGGAGATGATCTCGCAGGTCCTCGCGAACGCAGGCGCCGACGTCCACGTGTCGAACAGCGCCGACGATGCGGTCGCCTGGCTTCGCGCCCATCCATGCGACGTCGTTGCGAGCGACGTCGCGATGCCCGAGCACGACGGGTACTGGATGATCCGCGAGCTCCGCAGGATCTCCGAGCCCAGAATTCCCGCTCTCGCGCTCACCGCGCTCGGGGGCCAGGACGAGCGCGATCGACTGCTGGCGGCTGGCTTCGACGCGTACGTCAGCAAGCCCTTCGACCCACGGGGGCTTGTCGACATCGTTCGAGGGCTGGCGCGCGCGACCGCGTGAGCGCCTCAGCTCTCGTCGGTCGCGCTCGGCATGCCCTCGACGACGACCGCGTCCGACTGCTCGGGGAGGTGCGGCTTGCCGCCGAAGTCGATGAAGTGGCCGGAGCGGCTCGCCTTCGTCTCGAGATAGAAGCGGTTGTGCGCGTTCGGCGGGAGCAGGTGCGGGATGCGTCCGTTCACCTTCACTCCGTACTGCGTGAGCTGCGCGATCTTGTTCGGGTTGTTGGTCATCAGACGGATCGAGCGCATCTGGAGGCTGAAGACCATGTGCGCCGCGATCGCGTAGTCGCGCTCGTCGTCGCGGAAGCCGAGCGCGAGGTTCGCGTCGACGGTGTCGAGGCCGCGGTCCTGGAGCGCGTATGCGCGCACCTTGTTCATCAGACCGATGCCGCGCCCCTCCTGCCGGAGGTAGAGCACCACGCCGCGCTCGAGGGCTCCGATCTTCGAGAGCGAGGCCTCGAGCTGGTCGCGGCAGTCGCAGCGGAGCGAGCCGAGCGCGTCGCCCGTGAGGCACTCCGAGTGCAGCCGCATCGGCACGTCTTCCTGCCCGACGACGTCGCCCTTCACGATGGCGACGTGGTCCTTCGCGTCCCGGTTGTTCCAGAACGCGACGATGCGGAAGTCGCCGAAGCGCGTCGGAAGCTCGGCCACGCCGACGACGCGCACGCAGACCTTGTGAGGGCCGAAGCCTTCGCAGTCGTGGCGGGCGTCGTGGTGAACGAGCTGGTCGAGGGAGGATTCGATCACGAGGGCTCTCCGAGCATGCGGCGAGCCAGGCGCTCACCGGAAGCGAACGCGCCTTCGACCCCGCCCGACGGGGCGAAGGCCTCTCCGGCGAGGCCGATCCAGCGGCCCTCCGGCAGCTCGACCAGGAGCGGTCCTCCGAGGCCGAGCCCTGCTGGAAAGCGCGCGTGCAGCCAGCGATGCGCGGTCGCCCACACGGGCGCGCCGGCCCAGGCTCCGAGCTTCTCGGCGGCGGCCTCGAGGAGCCGCTCCTGCCACACGTCGGGCGGATCCTCGAGCCACGCCTCCGAGCCGCGCGCTCCGGCCTGGAGCACGAGGACCCGATGCGTGGCCGCAGCTCGCTTGTTCGAGTCGTGGCTCACGATCTGAAGCGGACCGTCCTCCGGATGCAGCACGTCGAACCCGAGCGGAGGCAGTCCAGGATCGTAGGCGGCGAGGACCGCGAGGCACGGCACGGTCGCGAGCCACCCGAGAAGTGTGTGCGCAGCCGCCAGCTCGGGGAGATGCGGCAGGAGCGCGGCGAGCTGCTCGACCGGCGGCGTGAGCACGAGGCGTGGCGCGGTGAGCTGCTCACCGTTCGCGAGCCGCACGCGCCCCGCTTCCACCTCGGAGACGGCGACGCCCTTCCGGACGTCGAGCCCGCGCGCCAGGTGCTTGGGGAAGACCGACACTCCATCGACGAACGCGAGCCGACGTGAGCCGAGCACATACGCATCCGGCTGACAGGGCACGCCGCGGCCTTCGACACGAAAAGGCCAGCCGTCGAGCCGCGCTGCGTCGACCGCATCGAGGGCCGCGAGGAAGGACGCATCGCTTCCGTGGAGGAACGCGACGCCGTGATCGACGGGCTGCCCATCGAGAACGCGCCGCGTCGCGCAGCGCCCGCCCACGCCCTTCGCCTTCTCGAGCACGATGACGCGCAGTCCCGCAGCGGCGAGGCGTCGCGCACAGGCCAGGCCCGCTACGCCGGCTCCGATCACGATGACGTCCGCATCCACGAGCGGCCAGAGTAGGCCCGCTCCGCTGCGGGGCCACCGCCGATTGCGGCCGTGACCCGACCGAAGGGACAGCTTGCCGCGGCGCGAGCCGATCGCCGGTCGGATGGTAGGGTGCCTCGATGCAGCGACGAAACCTGATCGGCGACCAGTGGGCCCCGGCGGCGAACGGCGACGAGATGGACGTGCGTGATCCCGCGACCGATCAGGTGATCGCGCGCGTCCCGAGAGGAGGCGCTGCCGACGCCAGCGCCGCGATCGACGCAGCGCACGAGGCCCTCGGCCCGTGGCGGGATCGCACCGCCGGCGAGCGCGCGAGGCCTCTCCGCAAGCTCGCCGACCTGATGATCGAGCGCAAGGAGGTCCTCGCGCGCGTGATGACCGAGGAACAGGGCAAGCCGCTCGCCGAGTCACGGGGCGAGATCGCCTATGCCGCGTCCTTCATCGAGTGGGCGGCCGAGGAGGGCAAGCGCATCTACGGCGACATCGTTCCTTCGTCGCACGCGAACAAGCGGATCCTCGTGCTGCGTCAGCCGGTCGGCGTGTCGGCCGCCAACACGCCGTGGAACTACCCGGCTGCGATGATCACTCGCAAGCACGGCCCCGCCCACGCAGCGGGGTGCACGAAGGTGGTCAAGCCCCCCGAGCCGACGCCGCACAGCGCCATCGCCCACGGAGAGCTCGC
>JBBSAT010000112.1:0-21632 GCA_038252025.1 Polyangiales bacterium
CCAGCGCGGCGCGCTCGGCCGCCGCGAGATAGGGCGGGTTCGCGACGAGGACGTCGAAGGGCTCACCGCGCGCGTCGAGCGCCGCGTAGAGGTCGCCTGCTCTCAGCTCGAGCCGCTCCGCCACGCCGTGGAGCTCCGCGTTGCGTCGCGCGACCTCGAGCGCGGCCTCCGAGAGATCGGTCGCGATCGCACGAGCGCGGGGCCGCTCCGCCAGCAGCGTGACGACGACGCACCCGCT
This sequence comes from Polyangiales bacterium, assembly GCA_038252025.1. Lineage (GTDB taxonomy): Bacteria > Myxococcota_A > Polyangia > Polyangiales > Sandaracinaceae > JBBSAT01. The sequence continues at coordinate 239 of JBBSAT010000112.1, forward strand.
CCCTGTGCAGAGGTCGACCATGCGAACGTCGACGTCGGCCGGTATCACCGCCAGGGCCTGCTCCACGAGCGTCTCGGTGTCCGGTCGCGGGATCAAGACGTCGGGCGTGACGATCATGTCGCGCCCGTAGAACTCGCGGCGGCCCAGGATGTAGGCGATCGGCTCTCGCTGACGACGACGCGCGACGAGCCCACGGATCGCCTCCAGCTCCTCCACCAGCAGCGGGCGATCGAGGTCGAGATAGAGCTTCACGCGGACGATCGAGAGCGCGAACGCGACGATGAGCTCGGCGTCGAGCCGAGGCGACGGGATCCCGCGCGAAGCGAAGTCCTCACGCGTCCAGGCCACGACGCGCCTCACTGTCCAGGGCTCGCTCACGCAGTCCCGTTCTGCCCCGCGGCGACGCGCGACGCACGCGCCGCCGAGAGCCGATCGCGCGCGACGACCATCAGGAAGCTCGCGACCTCGAGGACGACAACGAGCCCCGTGGCCTCGAGCATCGTCAGCCGCCCGCGCACCAGCTCTCCGAGCGCGCCGTAGCAGAACGGCACGTGGAACACGTACGCGACGAGCGATCCGCGACCGAGCTGCGACGCGATCGCGCGCACCCGAAGCGGAAGCCTCGGAGCGAGAAGCGCGCCGGCTGCGAGGACGAGCGCGCCGCGCGCACCGAGCTCGATCGCGTTCGGGACCACCGCCCAGTGGCGCTGATCGAACGTGCCGCCCAATCGTTCGATCATCTCCCCGGTGAGCGCGGTGAAGACCATGGAGACGAGCAGCGCGCCTGCCGCGACCGCGAGCAGCACGCGATCCGGAGCGCCCGCCAGCGACCGGAGCTCGCGGTTCGCCCGGATCATCCCCAGCGAGAGGATGACGCCCATCCCTGCCCACGACGCGAGCGGCACGAACGGCATCAGCGTGGTTCCTGGGACGAACGAGAAGAGCCCGATCACCCACGCAGCAGGAGCCGGCGTGTCCCAGAGCGCGCGCGAGATGGGAACGCAGAGCGCGATCGGCAAGATCGCGAGACCGACCGCCGCGACCAGCAACGCGCGTCGATCGATGCCCCCTGGCGAGCTCCGGACGCCGAGCGCGCCGAGCGTCGCGAGCGAGAGTCCGATCACGTGCAGGACGTCGACGCGGAGGAACGTCTCGGGGCCTTCGAAGCCGTCGACGAGCGCCGACGCGGCGTTCACCGCGTACCCGACGGCCAGCACGAAGAGCCCCCGCCGAACCAGCGCGGCGCGAACGGTCGCGGCGCTCTCGCCTTTTCGATGCGCCGCCTCGACGCGGAGCGCGACCGCCGCGCCGGCGAGCAGCAGGAAGGACGGCAGGGGGAGCGTGCCGAGCACGCGCGTGAAGAGGTAGCCGGCGCTAGCCTTCTCGGACGGAAGGACCCAGCCGTCGTACGCGTGTCCCTGGACCATGATCGCCGACGCGAGCCCGCGGGCGACGTCGACGCCCTCGACGCGGACACCGCGCGCGTGAAGGCTCATGAGTAGGCGAGGAAGGGACGGCGCGTCTCGAGCCACGCGCGCGCGCCGATCTCTTCGTGCGCGAAGACGGCGTCGAGCCCAGCGCCGGAATCGATCGCTGTGCGCACCTCCGCGCCCCCTGTGAGGAGATCGATGGCGGGCCGGTCCTTGACGAATTCGTAGGCGTCGCTGCGCCAGGCAAAGCCATCCCCGGCCTGGCGTCGCATCGCATCCAGGATCTGCACGTACGCCGTGTAGGGGCTGAACGTGCGCTCGTCGGTCACGTGAACCTGGACGCCTCCACAGCTCATGGAGGCGTGTTTGTGGAACGTCGGGGAGAAAGTCGTCGGCCGCAGCACCGCACCGCGGAGGCTCGTCCGCCGCGCGATCTCCTTCCCATCGATGAAAGGCGCGCCGAAGATCTCGAACGGCCGCGTGGTCCCGCGTCCCTCGCTCGCGTTGGTCCCCTCGAGCAAGCAGCCACCCGGATACACGCGCGCGGTCTCGTACGTCGGCATGTTCGGAGACGGCAGCACCCACGGGAGCCCGGTCTCCGGGAACGTCATCGCGCGCCGCCACCCCTTCATCGCCACGACGACGAGCGCTGCGTCGTCGAGCCCGTCGGCAACGCGAACCGTGCGCGCGATCTCACCGATCGTGAGCCCATGTCGCACCGGCACGTCGTAGAGCCCGACGAACGATCGATACCCCGGTCGCTGGGGCGCCCCCTCCACCATCGCGCCGCCGAGCGGGTTCGGACGATCGAGCACGACGGTCTCGATCCCCGCGCGTGCAGCCGCTCGCAGGACGAGCGCTGCGGTCCAGATGTACGTGTAGTAGCGAGCACCCACGTCCTGAAGGTCGACGACGATCGCGTCGAGACCGGCGAGGTGCTCTGGGCGCGGCGAGAGCGCCTCCTCGGTCGCCCCGTAGAGCGAGTGGATGGGAGCGCCTCTGTCGTCACGGGCGCCCTCGACGCCGATCATGTCCTGCGCCTCGCCGCCGTACCCGTGCTCGGGCCCGAAGTAGGCGGCGATGTCGGCGCCCGCGCGACGAAGCACGACGCTCGCGTGCACCAGGTTCCGGTCGACGCTCGCAGGATGCGCGACGAGCCCGATGCGTCGTCCCTTCACGCAGGCGACCGCCGCCCGATCGCCCTGCGCGATCCGATCGAGCCCGGTGAGCACGTTCACGCTCATGCGCTCGGCGGCTCTGCGGGATCGCCCGCGAACTTGTAGAGGACCGCCATGCGAACGGCGACGCCCGCCTCGACCTGATCGAGCACCACGCTCTGCGGCCCATCGGCGATGCCGCCGTCGATCTCGACGCCGCGGTTCATCGGGCCGGGGTGAAGCACGATCGCATCGGCCTTCGCGTACGCCAGCGTTCGCGGCCCGACGCCGAAGGTCCGGCTGTACTCGCGCAGGCTCGGCAACAGCGCGCCCTGAAGTCGCTCCTGCTGGATGCGGAGCGCCATCACCACGTCTGCTCCTTCGAGCGCCTCCTCGAGACGGTCGAACGATCGAACGCCGAGAGACTCGACGGCCGTCGGCATCAGCGTTCGCGGCCCCACGACGCGCACGTCACACCCGAAGAGCTTGAGCAACAGCGCGTTCGAACGCGCGACGCGCGAGTGCATCACGTCTCCGCAGATCGTGACCACGAGCCCATCGAGACGACCCTTCCTTCGACGGATCGTGAAGGCATCGAGGAGCGCCTGCGTGGGGTGCTCGTGCGCGCCGTCGCCCGCGTTGACCACGCTGACTCCGAGACGCTCCGCGACCCAGTGCGGAGCTCCCGAGGCCGGATGCCGGATGACGAGCACGTCGGGATGCATCGCCTCCAGCGTCTTCATCGTGTCGTAGAGCGTCTCGCCCTTCGTCACGCTGCTCGTCGACGTCGAGATGTTCACCACGTCGGCCGAGAGGCGCTTGCCCGCGAGCTCGAACGAGGTGCGGGTCCGCGTGCTCGCCTCGAAGAAGACGTTGATCACGCCCTTCCCTCGGAGGGTCGGGACCTTCCGGACGGGCCGTCGGCTGACCTCGAAGAAGACCTCGGCGAGATCGAGCAGAGCGACGACCTCGCTCTTCGTGAGGCCCTCGATGCCGAGCAGGTGTCCGCGTGCGCTCACTTGCGCGGCTCCGCGGTCACGGACTCGGTGCCCTCCGTCATGTCCACGACCAACCGCGTCCCGCGCGTCGCTTCGATCACCTCCGGGCCCATTCGATGGCCGACGAAGTCGGGGGCGATGGGCAGTTCCCTGCCGCCGCGATCGACGAAGACCGCGAGCCAGATGCGCCGCGGCCGGCCGTAGTCGAGCAGTCCATCGATCGCGGCTCGGATGGTCCGCCCCGTCTGGAGCACGTCATCCACGAGCACGACGTCACGGCCTTCGACGTCGAACGTGATCTGGCTCGGCCCGATCTTCGGGTCCGGCAGTGCCGTCGCCGCGTCGTCGCGATAGAGCGCGATCTCGATCGCGCCGACGGGGACGTTCCCAGGGAGCGACCGTCCGAGACGCGCGGCGATCGGCACGCCTCCCCGCCGCACGCCGACGAGCGCGAGGCGATCGCTGGCCACGCCGGTCGAGATCGCCGTCGTCAGCGCAGAAAGAGCGAGCGCCACGCCATCGCGATCGAGAAGCGGCTTGCCCTGACTCATCGCGAGCGCGTTTCTACGAGCGAAGGGCCCCTCCGGTCAACCGCGCAGCCCCGAACGGGACGCTCAGGACGGCGGATGCGAGGGACCGAGCGGCGGGACCGTCGTCCCCCGCGTCGGCATCCCCTGTGTCGGCATCCCCTGCGGCATCCCCTGCGGCGCCGTCGCCTCGGGGCGTCCACGCCGCTGCTCCTCCTCGGAGTACCGGGAAGGACAGCGCGGGATCACCTGCGATGCGTGGAAGCTGCCGTCCTCGGCGAGACGGCCCTCGACCACGACCGAGATGCCCATGCCCTCGCGAAACGTGTCCGGCACGATGCACTGCGGGAAGTCGACGCGCATCTGGCGCTCTTCACGCGCGATCGTGAACCGATACTCGCAGGGGTCCTCGCGGAACTGCACGGTCCCATCCACGAGGTCGCCTTCGACGCGTAGCGTGCGGTTGGCGAAGTCCGCGGGGGCCGCCATCACCTCGTTCACGGTGTGCGAGTAGACGAAGACGTCCTGATTCGAGACGAGCAGGTAGGTCACCACCCCGCCGAGCGCGAGCATGACCGCCCCAATCTTCACGATGGCAGCCGTGTTGGAGGGGGCCGTCTGGCGTGCCGTCGCCTTTGCAGGCTCCGTCGCCGCGTCCTTCGACCGTTCTTCGCCGTCCATCGAGCCGGAGTATGCGCGCCCATGGGCCACGCGGCCAGCCAAGCGGTCCCCCACAAAGAAACGGGGACACGATCCCCTGGATCGCGTCCCCCTTCCCTACCGAAGCGCTCGCCGGCTCAGCCGGTTGCCCACGCCGTGATCAGGTACGCGATGATGAGCGCGTAGATGACCAGCGACTCGATGAGCGCGAGGCCGAGGATGAACGGCGTGAACATCTTGTCCGACGCGTTCGGGTTGCGGGCGATGCCGTCGAGCGCCGAGGCCGCCGCGCGGCCCTGACCCAGCGCGCCGCCGAGCGCCGCGATGCCCAGGCCGAGACCGGCCGCCAGGAGGCCCCAACCGCGCGCGCCCCACTCTTCCGGGGTAACGACATGATCCTGCGCGAACGCAGTGGCCGTGATCGCCAGCGTGGCGAGGAACGTCGTGAAACCGAGCATCTTCTTCGTCATCGAGAGCCTCCTATCCGATCTCTTCGTCATCTGCGCCCGCCTTTCGGGCGGAACCAAACCGCGCGTGCTCGCGCGGGAAAACCGTCTCTCAGATCTCTGCCGGGGCGTGGCCGTGCGGGCCGCCCTCGGTGTGGTGACCATCCCCGTGGTCACCGCCGTGGTCGTGGTTCTCGATCGCCATCGCGATGTAGACCGTCGACAGCAGGCAGAAGACGAGCGTCTGCACCACCACGACCATCGTGCCGAGCAGCATCACGGGCACGGGAAGGAAGAAGGGAATCAGTGTCGCGAAGATCGCGAGCACGAGGTGGTCGGCGAAGATGTTCGCCATCAGACGCAGCGAGAGCGAGATCGGCCGCGCGACGTGGCTGATGCACTCGATCACGAACATCAAGAGGTTGAGCGGGATCCCCAGCGGCCCGAGCCACGGGCCAAAGAGGTGCTTCACGTGCGCCATCCCGTTGCGCGAGATGCCGAAGATGTGTGTCGCGAAGAAGATCACGAGCGCGCACGCGAGCGTCGTCTTCAGCGACTCGGTCGGCGGGATGAGCCCCGGCACGAGGCCGAGCGCGTTGGACGTGAAGATGAAGAACGCGCACGCGCCGATGAGCGGGAGGAAGAAGCGCGCGGCGTCCTTCCCCATGACGTCCGACATCATCTTGTAGATCGTGCCCGTGAAGAGCTCGACGAACGTACGGAACGTGAGCTTGTCCTCGGGAACGATCGCCGCCTTGATGTCGGCGATCTGCGAGCGGGTCCAGTAGGCCAGCGCCGTGAGGAGAATGAGGACGAAGAAGGCGCCGACGACGTGCTGCACGTTCGCGCCGTCGTGACCGTAGCCCTCGTGCGCGATCCAGGTGCCGTCCGCGCCAGTGATCCAGTGGTTGAGCGAGATCGTCCAGCCCTCGATCATCCGGAAGAGGCCGGGAAACCAAACGCTGAACCACGACTGGTGCTCAGGCATCGTTCACTCGCCTTCTGGGTGCGGAGAGACAGAGGAGGGGGGCGCTGTAGGCGCAGCGAAGTGCTCGTGGACGCCCCCGAAGAGCACGCCGAGCACCATCGCGCCGATGCCGACCATGAAGCCGAACGGATCGACCCGGCCCGTGAAGAGGATCGCGGCGCAGCCGCCGAGAAGGACCGACATCTTCAAGACGAGGACCAGCGAGAGGATCGCCCGGGCCTTCTCGCCGACGGCCATCATGCGGGCCGCGACCCACCGGATGACCAGGAAGTCCGCCAGCGACACGGCGGCCCCGACCAGCGCTCCGACGCCCACGCTCGCGGACACCATGAACGCGCCCGCCGTGAGCATCGCGCCCAGGCCAGCCACGTAGAGGGTGATTCGGTCGATCGTGTTCATGGAGCTTTGGGGTCGTTCGCCGGCGGATTCGCCTTTGATTTCGCAGTCTTCTGACGTTCCGCGCGGACGAGCCGGAAGAGGCCCTTCATCCCGGCGGCCATCCCGAGCGCGAGGCCGAGGAAGGTGAAGAGCGGTCGAGTGTCGAGGCGGGCATCGATCCAGGAGCCGCCGAAGAGTCCGAGCAGAGTGGCGATCGCGAGCTCAGCCCCGACCGTCGAAACACGGTTCGCGATGCGGAGTTGTTTTCGCTGCTCAGGTCCGAATAACGCCATTCGTCCCCGAACGCGCGCGCCATGTAGCACCCGACGGAAATACCGTCAAGGACGGGGGACCCGCCCCGAACCAGCTTATTTTCAGGGGAATTGTTCGCGATCACGACGCGCGGCGCGAGCGCGGCGCGAGCGCGGCGCTTGCTCGAAGCGAGCCGCAATCGCTACCCTTCGCCGCCATGACCGACTCGATCTCCGCGGCTCTCTTCGAACGCGCCTGTCACATCCTCCCAGGAGGCGTGAACTCGCCTGTCCGCGCGTTTCGGGCGGTCGGCGGCTCGCCGATCTTCATCTCGCGGGCGGCCGGCGCTCACGTCTTCGGCGCCGACGGCGCTCAGTACGTCGACTTCATCGGCAGCTGGGGACCGATGATCGTCGGACATGCGCATCCCGAGGTCGTCACGGCCGTGCAGAACGCCGCGGCCCTCGGCTCGAGCTATGGCGCGCCGACCGAAGGTGAGATCGACCTCGCCGAGCGGATCGCGAGGCTCGTGCCTTCCATCGAGATGCTGCGGATGGTCTCCAGCGGCACCGAGGCGGTCATGGGCGCGCTCCGGGCGGCGCGCGGCTTCACCGGGCGCGATCTCGTGGTGAAGTTCGAGGGCTGCTACCACGGCGGCGCCGACTACCTGCTCGTGAAGGCGGGGAGCGGCCTGGCGACGTTCGGGGTCCCGACGAGCGCTGGCGTCCCGGAGGCGATCGGGGGCACGACGTTGGTGCTGCCCTTCAACGACTTTGCGGCTGCCGAAGCCCTCTTCGAGGCGCGGGGCGCCGAGATCGCAGCGCTCATCCTCGAGCCGGTGGTGGGAAACATGGGGCTCGTTCCGCCGGAGCCCGGGTTCCTGGAGCACCTCCGTACGCTCACGGAGAAGCACGGCGCGCTCCTCGTCTTCGACGAGGTCATGACGGGCTTCCGCGTCGCCCGCGGAGGCGCGCAGGAGAGATACGGCATCCGCCCCGACATGACGTGCCTCGGCAAGATCGTCGGCGGAGGGCTCCCGGTCGGCGTGTACGGCGGTCGGCGCGAGATCATGGAGAAGGTCTCGCCTCTCGGGCCCGTCTACCAAGGCGGGACGCTCAGCGGGAACCCGCTCGCCGTCGCCGCCGGAGAGACGACGCTGCGCCTCCTCGAGGCGGAAGGATTCTACGAGTCGCTCGAGGACAAGAGCGAGCGGCTCGAGCAGATCCTCGTCGACGCTGCCAAGGCCGCGAAAGTGACCCTCCGCGTCCAGCGCGTCGGCTCGATGATCACGCCCTTCTTCACCGACCGTCCCGTTCGTTCGTGGGACGACGCGACGACGTCGGACACGAAGAAGTTCGGTGCCTGGCATCGCGCGATGCTGGAGAACGGCGTCATGTGGCCGCCCGCGCAGTTCGAGGCCGGCTTCGTCTCGATGGCTCACGACGACGAGGCGCTCGCGCACACCGAGAAGGCCGCCGCGAAGGCTTTCGCCGCCGTCGCGTGAGGTTTCGCCGCGATTGACCCGTTCACGACGGAAGTTCAGGCTCGGGGCGCATGGCCGAACGCGCGCATCTCTCGACGAGCTTCCGCCGCGCGCCGACGCGCTACTTGCCGATCTCCCGGATCGCGGCGGGCGGCATGGCGGAGGTCTGGAAGGGAGACGCGCTCCTCGAGAACGGAGAGCGGCATCCGGTGGCGATCAAGCGAGTGCTCCCGCAGCTCGCCGCCGACGAGGTCTACCGCAGCATGTTCGTCGACGAGACGCGCCTCGGCATGCTCCTGCGTCACCCGAACATCGTGCGCGTGTACGACGGTCGCGACGTCGCGGGGACGTTCATCATGATCATGGAGCTCGTGGAGGGGACGTCGCTGAAGGCCGTCCTCGAGCGAGCGCACGTGCGCTCTGCGTGCATGCCGCCTGCGACCGCGCTCTTCATCGGACGTGAGCTCGCGCGCGCGCTCGAGTACGCGCACGCCGCGGTCGATGCCGAGGGGAAGCCGCTCGGGATCATCCATCGCGATGTGTCGCCCCACAACCTCCTGCTCGGCAAGGACGGTGCGGTGAAGCTCGCCGACTTCGGGCTCGCCGACGCGAGCGTCCACTCCACGCAGCTCGGCGAGGGGCTCCTCGGCGGCAAGCTCGGCTACCTGGCGCCCGAGATCATCGCGCAGCAGCCATCCACCGCGCAGATCGACGTGTTCGCCGCCGGGATCGTGCTGTGGGAGATGCTCTCCGGACGGCGGCTCTTCCTCGGTGACACCGACGCCGGGACCGTGCGCGCGGTGGCCGCGTGCGACGTCCCGCCACCATCCAGGTTCAACCGACGCGCCACGCGCGAGGTCGACGAGCTCGTCGCGCGCGTGCTGCTGCCCGATCCGCGAAAGAGAACCCCGAGCGCGGCTGCGCTGGTGGCCGAGCTCGACCACGCCCTCGCGAACCTCGACTCCCACGTCTCGAGCCGGGACGTCGCGCTCGTCGTCGGGCTCCACCTCGCGACCGAGCCACCCACGCCGCAGACGAGCGGCGACGTCGCGGCGGCGAACTTCATGGAGGAGCTCGATGCCTTCGTGCGGCACGGCGGCGCGGCTGATCTCGGGGCCGCTCCGCTCGATCCGGACATGTTCGGCGGAAGCTGAGCCTCAGTGGAGGGTGTGACGCTGCCCATCGTGGACGACGCGCGGTACGCCGTCCTCGAGCGGGCGCGGCGGCGGGCGCTCCCCGTCGTCGGTCTCTGCGTCGACCTCGGCATCGCTCGCCGCTCGTAGCGCTTCGAGCTCGGCGCGTGCCTGCGCGATCCGCGCGACCTCTTCGCGCGCTTCGTCGGCGCCCCAGCGGGCGAGCGTGCGCGCGTCGTCCTTGCGGCGACGACGGTAGGCGAACACGAGAAGGACGAGCACGATGATCCAGGCGAGGCTCGACCCGAGCAACAACGGGAGCGCCGCATACCGACGCCCGAGCTCCGCGCGCCACTCGTCCTCGAGCTGCCCGATGCCGGCGCTGAACGTCTGCGAGATGGATTCCTCGAAGCCTTGGCCGCCAGCGATCCGCTCGAGCATCCGGCCCACCTCGGCCGAGCCCGCATCGCCCCGCTCGAAGAGCCAGCCGACGAAGTCGGCGCTCTCGGCGTAGGCGAGATCGACGGAGTTCGGACGCGAAGGGAAGCGCGCGGACAGCGAGTCGAGCGGGATCAGCGTGTCGCGAACGGTCCCCTCCCAGAGCGTGCGGACGCGGTCCATGCTCCGCTCGCGGGCCTCGTGGATCGCCAGCCCCTCGTTGAACCAGAGCGGCACCGGCCGCCCCGCGGTCGCACGGTACAGCGCGATGTGGCTCCACTCGTGGAGGAGCACGCGATCGATGGGAGGCCTCTCCCAGGTCGTCGGCGCGCTCAGCGTCAAGATGATGAGCGAGAGCCCCGGGTAGGCGACGCCGACGGCGTAGGCGGGGGGCGGTGCTTCGGGCGGCGCACAAGCGCGCATCTCGTCGGGATCTCGAGCGACGCGCAGCGTCACCTCGGCATCGGCCGCGCCGAGGTCCCCGCTGATGCGCACGAGGTCGGCGCGGGTCGTTTCGCGGAGCGCATCGACGACCCCCCGGGCTGCGCCGGGAAACTGCCAGACGATCGAGCCATCGCGCGTCTCCTCGAACCCCTCGGGAGCCGGCGGGATCGCGATCGCGACGCCGACGTCGCTCGGCCTCTGCGCTGCTTCGGTCTGCTCCTCGGCCGACACCTCCCGGATGGGTTGAGCGCCAGCGGGCGCGACCGCCGCCAGCGTCACGAAGAGCGAGAGCAAGAGACCGAAGAAGCGGGTGGTCAACTACGAGCCTCCGCCAGCCTCGAATCGTAGCACCGGCGGAGGCTCGGCGTTCCCCGTGGTGGCGAAGACGATGAAGATGACGGCGCCGACGAGCAGCGCGCCGGCGGCGAAGAATGGCCAGTTTTGTTCGAACCAGTCCGGCTCATGCGGCGTCTCCTCCGGGGTCGCCGCGAGCGTAGCCACCTCCGGCGCCGGCGCGCGCTCCCCCTCCACGAGCGGGCGGGCTGCGCGGGCGGCTCTTCGCGCGGCGAACTGGCGGAGCGCGCTCGGATCGAGCGCGTCGAGATCGACCTCGCCGTCGTAAAACGAGCGGCGCGCCACGTCGAAGCTCGTCGCCTCGATCGCGCCGTGGTGACGGCGCACGACGAGCACGAGGTCGGCGCCTGCACGCTCACCCAGGATGGTCAGGACCAGCACGTCCCGCGCTTCGCCGAGCCCGAGCCTGCGTCGTTCCGCGCGCACCTCGTCGAGGCCGTCCGAGCTCTCGCCTTCCCCGCGAAGCGCGCGCCGGAGCGCTTCGTCGCTCGGCATCGTCACGGGCGTCTCCACTCGGAGGGCGGCCTCGGCCGTCTCGGCGGCGGCCACCATCTCCGGGTCTGCGTCCCCCGCGATCACGAGCGCGACGCGCGGCGTACGCGCCGGACGCACGGGCGCTTCGGTGGCCGCCACGGCGGCGTCGGCATCGGGCGCGTCCGCCACAATCTCGGCGCCGGGCTCTTCCGTCGCTTCAGGCTGCTCGGGCGCGACAGGCTGCTCGGAGTCCTGAGCGCTCGCGGACGCGGCGATCATCGTGGCGAGGAGTGCGACCGCGATCCGCATCGGCGGGCGAATGTAGCAGCCGTGGTCTCGGCCGCTCGTGTCCGTTGCGGTCGGTGCTGGAGACGGATAGGCTCCCGGTCGTGCTCGAGCGGCTAGGTACCGCGGCGTTCTCGTACTCCTGGACGGCCGCGACCTGCACCGAGATCCTCACACGACGCTCGGTTCGGAACGATCGCGCCGCGATCGATCGCCGTGCGCGGCGCTGGGCGAAGGTGCTGGTGCGCGGCTGGAGGGTCGACGTTCGGACGGATGGCCTTGAGCACCTGCCGCTCGACGAGCGCTGCGTGCTGATCATCAACCACCAGAGCTACGCCGACGTCGTCGCGCTCTTGGCCACGCTGCCCCGCGTGCCGGTCTTCCTCGCCAAGCGCGAGCTCCAGCGCTTGCCTCTCTTCGGCCGGGTCATGTCGACAGCCGGCCACGTCTTCGTGGATCGCGGTCAGCACGAGCGAGCGATGGAGTCGATCGAGCGCGCGGCGGCGAGCCTGACGCCGGGCTCGCCCCTGGCCGTCTTTCCAGAAGGCACGCGCGCGACGCGACCCGAGATCCGGCGCTTCAAGAAGGGCGCGTTCGTGCTGGCGAAGAAGGCGCACGCCGCGATCGTGCCGATCGGAATCCGCGGCAGCCTCGAGGCGTGGCCGCGCGGAAGCCTCGCGCCGATGCCGAGCCGGATCGACGTGCGGATGGGCCCGCCGATCAGCGCCGAGGACGTGGCGCGGATGGACCTCGACGCGCTGATCGACCGCGGCCGCCAGGCGGTGGCGAGCCTCGCGGGCCTTCCGCTCGTCGATCTCTGACCGCGTGTCAGAGTTGACGGGCGGATCCGCGGTGCTAGACGGCGGCGGTCCGCGACCACGGGCCGTTAGCTCAGCAGGTAGAGCAGCGGGCTTTTAACCTGACGGTAGCGGGTTCGAGTCCCGCACGGCCCATCCCTCGATCCTTTGGAGCACACCGGCGCTGAGTCCGCGCCTCACCACACCCCACCTCAGTCCCCATCGTCTAGAGGCCCAGGACTCCACCCTTTCACGGTGGCTACGAGGGTTCGAATCCCTCTGGGGACGTCAGTCATCGAGTCGGTCGCGCCGAGCGCCGGCGTTGCGTGCGCTCGACCGACGGATCCCGTCGGACTTTCGCGATGGACGATCGACGCGTATCGGGCACCTCTCACAGTAAGGAGGACCCATGGAGCGGATCGAGATCGGCGGACCCAACGGAGCGATGTTCTGCGAGTGGTCGGCCGCCGCCCTCCTGCGCGACAACGTGATGCACTGGCTGGAGGACGAGGAGCCCTCAGGCCGCTTTCCCGCGATCCACGCCCTCGCCGACTGGTCTCCGACGTGCGGGCGAACGCCGGTTCGCGCGGAGGATCTCGCGGACGAGCTCGCCGTGGCGCTCCCGCTCCTTCGAGAGGTTCGCGGGAAGGATCTCGCGATCGGGATCTGGACCAGAGCCCGGATGACGGGGCAGCAGGCGCCGCCGACCGTCCGTGGGACCGTCGTCGCGCGTCTCGTCGGCTGGACGCTGCCGATGCCGCTCGCCGACGACGCGTCGCTGGAGGAGTGCTACCGGCCCTTTCTCGACGCCCTCCGGAGCTCCGCCGGGCGACAATTGAGCGCGGCGTAGGGCAGAGGGTCAGCGCGGATCGAGCGCCTCCCGCGCGTGGTCGACCAGCGCAGACACGAAGGGGTGTCGTACGCGCCGCTCGATCGAGATCGCGCAGTAGGTCTCCTCGACCCCGTCGAGCACGCCGACGAGCTCGGCGCCCAGCGCGTCCTCGACCTCGGCGCGCAACGCCATCCGCACGGGAAACACGCCATGACCGCGTGCTCCGAAGGCCCGCATCATCGCGGCGTCGTCGACGTCTGCGACCACGCGAGCGCGAACCCCCTGCGCGGTGAGCCAGCGATCGACGAGGCGACGGAGCCCGCTCCCGGGCGAAGGCAGCACGAGCGGCTGCGATGCGAGCGATCGCGGGAAGCCACCCCGCAGCGCGCGCGCGAGCGCCGGCGCCGCATAGAACGAGATCCCCGAGCGACCGAGCGGGTGCGTGAACGTCTTCCCGCGGCCAGCGCTCGACTCGGGGGGCTCGTCAGCGAGCAGCACGTGGAGCTTCCCCGACGCCAGCTCGTCGAGGAGGCGCGCGTAGCTGTCGGTCCGCAGCACGAGCGGCCCGTCGAGCGCAGCGAGGGCTGGCTCCATCAGCCGGTAGGCGAGCGACCGGGGGAGGCCAGGGACGATGCCCACGCGCATCGGCAGGCGCGAGCGCGTACCATCCCGGGCTCGCGCAGCCTCCACGAGCTCTGCCCCCATTCGGAAGATGTCCTCCGAGTAGGCCAGCGCCTCGTCCCCGCGCGCGGTCAGCACGAGGCGGCGCCCGCGCTTCTCGAAGAGCGGTCCGCCGAGGATCGCGCCGAGGTCGCGGATCTGCACGCTGAGCGTAGAGTGCGTGACGTGCAGCTCGCGCGCTGCCGCCGCGATGGAGCCGGCGCGCGCCACCCGATAGAAATAGTAGAGGTGGTGATAGTTCAGCGAGCGCACGGTGCCGAGCTGTCCCCGTTCGCGGCTCTTCGCGCGCGACGCGTTTTAGTTTGAGCTCAAACCGTATCGTCCCGTATCCGTCACGGCAAGCGGTTGCGCGCCCTCCCCCTGCATGGTCTGATCGCGATCATGCTCGCAGGCCACACGACTTCCAAGTCGGCGCGCGTTGCGAGCGTCGTTCGCTCCGCTCGCCTCGCCGTCGTGGTCGATCTCGATGGGACGCTCATCCCCCACGGCGTCAGGCCCGCGGATGCGCGGATCGACGACGAAGGGCGACGCCGTCTAACCGCGCTCGCCGCCGCGCCAGAGACGTTCGTCGCGGTGGTGAGCGGCCGACGCCGCGAAGAGGTCGACGAGATGCTGGGCGCGGTGCCGCATCTCTTTCTCGTGGCCGAGCACGGCGCCTTTCGCCGGGAGCCAGGCAAGGAGTGGGAGGCGGTCTCGCTCGCCGGCGTGGAGCCCGCGCCGATCGAGAAAGAGCTCCGCAGCATCGCCTCGCCGTACGACGGCGCGTTCGTCGAGAGGAAGCGCTGGTCGGTCTGTCTGCACGACCGAGGGGTCGCCGAGAGCGAGCGCGAGGCCCTCTCGATCGAGGCCTCGGAAGCGATCGGCCGCTGGGTGGTCTCCCATCCCGAGTATGGCGTGCTCGAGGGCGCGAACGTGCTCGAGGTTCGGCACAGAGGGGCGAACAAAGGGACCGCGATCGACTGGCTCCGCTCGCGTCTCCCCGGCGACACCGCCCTCGTCGCGATCGGTGACGACGTCACGGACGAAGACGCGTTCGCGAAGCTCGGACCCGAGGATGCAGCGATTCGGATCGGGCGTGCCGATCGACCGACGCGAGCGAGCGCACGTCTGCCGGACACGAGCGCAGCTCAGGCGTTCCTCTCCGAGATCGCGACGCTACGCGCGACGGGCGACAGCGGGGAGATCTTCGCGGGCGACGCCGCACCCGGCGAGACGCGGGTGGACCTCCTCGTCATCTCGAACCGGCTGCCCGAGATTCCGTCGCTCGAGGCTGGCGAGAGCGAACGCGCCAAGAACGTGGGCGGGCTCGTCTCCGGCCTCGCGCCCGCGCTGGCAGCGCGCGACGGCCTCTGGCTGGGCTGGAGCGGACATCACGTCGCCGATCCCGCCACGCTGGCGATCCGGCTCGACGCGTCGCCTCCGGTCGCGGCGTTCGACCTCGATCCAGAGCTCCACGCGCGCTTCTACAACGGCTTCGCCAACCGGGGGCTCTGGCCGATCTTGCACTCGCTCCCCGGGCGCGCGCGCTACGAGGACGATGACTGGCATGCCTACGAGGTCGCGAACGAGCTATTCGCCGCGCATGCGTCTCGGCTCGTCGCGCCCGATGGCGGCGTCTGGGTGCATGACTATCACCTGCTGCTCGTCGCGCAGGGCCTCCGCCGTCGCGGACATCGCGGGCCACTCGGGCTCTTCCTGCACGTCCCCTTCCCGTCCCTGGACCTATTCGAGACGATCCTGTCGGCAGAAGCGCTCATCCGCGGGATGCTGGAGTTCGATCTCATCGGCTTCCACACGCGCCGCTACGTCGAGAACTTCGTCCGGTGCGCGAAGGAGATCGCAGGCGCAACGCCCGCCGAGGGCGGCGTCGCCTATCAGGGCCGAACGATTCGCGTGGGCGCGTTCCCGCTGGGCGTGGATGCCTCGGCGTTCGAGCTCGGGCCGGACTGGGCCTACGATCCGCAGATCCGCCAGCTGGCCATGTCGCTCGGCGACAGAAGGCTCGTGCTGGGCGTCGACCGCCTCGACTACTCGAAGGGGATCGTCGAGCGCCTCGAGGCCTTCGGGCGCTTCCTCGAGCACTACCCGAGCTGGCGCGGCAGGGTCTCGTTCATCCAGGTGGCCGTTCCTTCGAGGGCGGACGTGCCGGAGTACGCCGCCCAACGTCGTGCGATCGAGGCGCTCGTCGGATCCATCAATGGCCAGTACGGCGAGGCTCACTGGGTCCCTGTCCGCTACGTCTACCGCTCGTACGCGCGCGCCGACCTCGCACGCCTGTATCGCGCCGCGGACGTCGCGCTCGTGACTCCACTTCGCGACGGCATGAACCTCGTCGCCAAGGAATACGTGGCCGCTCAGGATCCGGAGCGCCCAGGCGTGCTCGTGCTGTCCCGTTTCGCGGGAGCCGCCGAGGAGCTCGACGCTGCGATCCTCACGAACCCGTACGACCGAACCGGCGTCGCGCGCGATCTCGCACGCGCTCTCGAGATGCCGCTGAGCGAGCGCCTGTCTCGCCACGCAGCCCTCGCCGCGCGCGTTCGGCTCCACACGCCGAAGGAGTGGGCCGGCACGTTCCTGGACGAGCTCGCGCACTGCCGCACGGCGTGAGCGAAGGCGCGGCGTGAGCGAGGCGTGAGCTCAGATCCCTCGCCCGATGGCGCGCACCGCACCGAGCTCGCGCGCGACCTCCGTCGGCAGCGGGAACCAGCGCAGCTGTTCGAAGTCCTCCGAGACCTCCGGGTCGACGGCCCCATCGCTCGCGGAGCCGCGCGCGGCCTCGAGGATGCGCACCGCTTCCTCGAGGTAGTTCGCGAGGATCCACTCGGGCTCGGTCGCATGCCGCGAGCGGTACTCGAGCTTGCCCCCGTCGTAGCGGACGTCCGACAGGCGCATGAGCGGCGTCAGCGAGGGCTGGCGATGGATCCACCGGCCCGACTCGACGTCGAACGTGTACTGGGGGATCAACCGCCAGCCGCGCTCCGCGACGAGCTCGACCGCTCGCAGGATGTACTCGAAGACCGGCTCGCTCAGGAAGTAGTTGAAGTTGACGCGCACCCAGCCGGGCTTGATGCCCTCGCAGCCGCGTACGATCTCGTCCTCGTAGGCTCGGCTCTGCTCGAGATTGATGCCGAGCAGCCGGTGCCCGTACGGCCCTGCGCAGGCGCAGCCGGACCGCGCCTGGATCCCGAAGAGGTCGTTCAGCAGCTGCGCGACGAAGTTGTGATGCACGTACTGCGTGTTGTGCTTCACGACGAAGGACACGATCGAGAGCCGCTCCGACGCGGCGTTCCCGAGGATCTGTAGCGAAGGGCTCTTCTGCCAGCGATCGATCGCGCGGCGAATGAAGCTGTGCTCGCGCTCCCGGATCGCTTCGACGCCGACCGCCTGCTTCAGCTGGAAGACGAGACCTGCGCGGATCGACTCGATGATCGCGGGCGTGCCGCCTTCCTCTCGATGCTCGACGTCGTCGTAGTACCGATGCTCGACCGAGTTGACGTAGCTGACGGTGCCGCCGCCGGGCATCGCGGGGACCTTGTTGGTGAACAGCGCGCGCTTCGCGATCAGCACACCCGGAGTTCCCGGCCCACCGATGTACTTGTGCGGCGAGATGAAGATCGCGTCCTTGCTCGCGAGCGGATCCTTCGCGTCGTTCATCACGATCTCGACGTACGGAGCCGCCGCCGCGTAGTCCCAGAACGAGAGCGCGCCGTGGCGATGCAGCAGCGTGGCGACGGCCCGTGTATCCGTCGCGATCCCCGTCACGTTCGAAGCGGCGGAGAAGCTGCCGATCTTCACCGTCCGCTCCGCGAATCGCTGGAGCTCACGCTCGAGGTGGGCGAGGTCGACGTGGCCGTCGGCATCCTCGCCGATGGTGACGACGTCGGCGATCGACTCTCGCCACGGCAGCTCGTTCGAGTGGTGCTCGAAGGGTCCGATGAACACGACCGGTCGGTCGCTCTCCGGGATCTGCGCAGAGAGGTTCAGTCGCGCGTCGAGATCGCGCGGGATGCGGAGGTTCAGGCAGTCGATCAGCTTGTGGATCGCGCTCGTCGCGCCGGCGCCCGCGAAGATGACGGCGTCGCTGGCGTCCGCGCCGACCGACTGGCGGATGATGTCTCGCGCGTCCTCGCGGAACCGGCTGGTCTGGAGCCCGGTGCCGCTCGACTCGGTGTGGGTGTTCGCGTAGCGAGGGAGCACCTCGGCCCTCAGGAAGTCCTCGATGAAAGCCAGGGACCGACCTGACGCGGTGTAGTCGGCGTACGTCACCCGCCGAGGCCCGAACGGACCGGGGAGGACCTCATCGTCTCCGATGATCGAGTCCCGGATTGTCTCGATCAGCCGCGCCGCCGCTTCGTCCATCCTTCTTCTTGGCGCGCCCGGGCGGCCCGTCAAAGGTCGTTCGCGGGCGAACACTGCGAAATCCCGGAGGCGTCACCCCAGTGACGCGCTGCGTCACTGTGACGCGTTGTGCTTGCAACGATGGCGTCTGGTGTTGCCGTTTGACGCCATGTCAAACCGTTCCGGCCCGCCAAACGTCGAACAATGCGGGAAATGTCGAAATACCGATCTGGGCACACTCGTTGCTAAGCGATGGATGGGATCATGGACATGGGTCACAGCACGCTGGTGGTCGTCGAGTCGGGAGCGACCTCGCTCGGGCTCGGGTCGCACGCGCGCGTCATCACCCAGATCGAGGGCGAGGTCCCGTCGAGCTTCGCCGGGCGTGTTCGCGCGGCGCTCCTGGGAGACACCCTGCAGCGCGTCATCCTCCTCGCGGGCCCCGTCCACGACTTTGCCCGCATCGCTGCCCGCGCTCAGGTCGCTCAGGCGGCTGCGGCGTTCCTGGCGACGGCCGGCGGAGGAAGCCTCGTGCTCGCGGCGTCCGACCCCCGGGGAGAGCTGGCGCAGCGTGCGCTCGGCGAGATCCTCCGCGATCAGCTGGGCGCCACCGTCAGCGTCGCCGTTCGCGACATCGACGCGGTCGCGATCCCGACTGCCGCCTGACACGCCGTCTTGACACCTGCGACCGTCGTCCTAGTTAGGGCGCGAATCTGCAGTTGGAGGCGTGCAAGTGAGCGGACGGATCCTTCTCCTCGAGAACATCCACGGCGATGCGAAGAAGAACCTCGAGGTCGAAGGCTTCGAGGTCGATCTTCTGGCCAAGGCGCTCCCGGAGGCCGAGCTGGTCGAGGCGGTCGAGGGGCGGATCGCCATCGGCATCCGGAGCAAGACGCACATCACGTCGAAGGTGATCGAAGCCGCTCGCCCCAGCGTCCGCGCCATCGGCGCGTTCTGCATCGGGACGAACCAGATCGCGCTCGAGGACGCCCACAGGAACGGCATCCCGGTCTTCAACGCTCCGTTCTCGAACACGCGCAGCGTGGCCGAGATGATCCTCGCCGAGATCGTGATGCTCTCCAGGCGCTTCGGGGATCGTGTTCGCGAGATGCACCGTGGCGTCTGGACGAAGAGCGCGGCCGGCTCGCGCGAGGTCCGCGGGAAGACCCTCGGCATCATCGGGTACGGCCACATCGGGCGTCAGATCGGCGTGCTCGCCGAAGCGATGGGCATGCACGTGATCTTTCACGATGTCGCCGCGCGGCTTCCGATGGGCAACAACCGATCGGCGGGCAAGCTCGACACCCTCCTCGCGGAGTCGGACTTCGTCACGCTGCACGTCCCGGAGACGCCCGCCACGAAGGACATGATCGGCGCGGCGGAGCTCGCGAAGATGAAGCCCGGCGCCTGCCTGCTGAACGCGAGCCGCGGGACCGTCGTCGTCATCTCGGCGCTCGCAGAGGCCATCACGAGCGGCCACGTCGGCGGCGCTGCGGTGGATGTGTTCCCCGTCGAGCCCGAGGGCAACGACGGCGTCTTCCATTCGGAGCTCCAGGACCTGCCGAACGTGATCCTGACACCGCACATCGGCGGGTCGACGAGCGAGGCTCAGGTCGCGATCGGGCATGAAGTGTCCGCTTCGCTCATCAAGTTTCTCGAGCTCGGCACCACGACCGGCGCGGTCAACTTCCCCAACGCGGAGATGCCGCGACGGGACGGCGTGCACCGCATCGCGCACGTGCACCGGAACGTCCCGGGTGTTCTCCGCGACGTGAACCGCATCGTCTCGGACGCAGAGGCGAACGTGGTGGCGCAGGTGCTCGCGACGGACTCGCAGATCGGCTACCTGCTCATGGACGTCGAGGACGAAGGGAACCACGTGACCAGCGCCGTCGCGGACCGGATGCGCGCGCTCGAGACCACCATCTCCGCTCGCTTCCTCTACTAGGTTCCGTGCACGCTTCGTCGCGATGGCGATGACCGAGACGGGCCCCGCGCGGTTGACCGAGTCGCCGCTCGCGCTGCTCCGGCTCGCGGCGGGGTCGCCTCGGGAGCTGCGCCACAAGCTCGGTCGCCTCGCGAGCGCGCTCTCGGGCTACGCGAACGGCCCGCTTCTCACGGGCCGGCTCGCGCGCCTCGGTGCGCTCGGCCACGTGCAGGTGGTCCCCACGCGCCTCCAGCTCGTGGTCGGCTCGATCGACATGCTCCGGTTCTGGATCTCTCCGGCTGCCGCCGAGTACTACGGCGAGCGCGGGATCCACTTCGGGTTCCACCAGATCTTGAGGATCCTCGAAGAGCCAGCGTCGATGGTCGATCCGACCGGCTTTCTCACCGAGCGCGACGTCGTCATCGACCACTTGCTGCAGGTCGTTCACGCCAACCCTGCCTACGATCTCCAGCTCCTCGAGATCCACGAGAGCGGGCTCGCCGAGCTCGAGGCACAGACCGCCGCCGTGATCGCGGGAACGCACGAGAAGACTCGTTCGCTCCGAGCGACGGTGGAGGACGCGGACTATCACGCGCGGCTTCTCGAGTTCGTGCAGGCGTACCGAGCCGATGCGCGCGCGCTCCCACCCGTGCGCTCGAACGTCGCGGGGTCCGAGCGCTGGGCGCCGATCGAGCGCACGTTCGGCACCCTTCCCGCCGCCGTGCGCTACTTCGGGCGCATGCCCACGACGCCGTGGAGCGCCGCGCGGCACCTGCTCTTCGTACGGCGGTTCCCGATCGCGCTCGCCGAGCCCGGCTGAGAGGTCAGAGCGCGGACACGGCGCGTGAGGCGCCCGTGGTGTCGATGCCGACGTGCGCGAGGCCGGGCACGACGATCTCCTTCAGGGCCTTTCGGACGCCGGCCTCGAGCTCGCGCACCGGCGGGTAGCCGTGTCCCCGAACGCCGTCCTCCGGGAGCGCCCGAACGCGCGAGAGCCACATGCGTCCGTTCGCCGTCACGAGACGCGGCATCCAGCGCGCTACGGCCTCGCGATCCTTCACGTCGAGGACGCCGGAAGCGAGGTGCGCCCAGCCGACGCGCGCGTGGCCGATCTCGTCGCGGAGGTGGGTGGAGCAGGCCTCTCGGACCGACGCGTGCTCGCTCTCGTCCAGGCAGCGCGCGACGAACTCGGCGGCGAGCGTCTCGTTGATGCAGGAGAGACCGATCAGGTGGAGCGTCGCTCGCAGCGCATCGGTGGCTCCGACGTGTGCTGGGACCGAGACCTTCTTGGGGCGGGGCATGTCCACGCTCCGACCCAGGTAGAGCTCTGCGAGCCGATGGCAGCTCTCCGCGTGCTCGACCTCCTGAACGG
>JBBSAT010000113.1:0-21590 GCA_038252025.1 Polyangiales bacterium
CCATCGCTCGAGAGGGGCTCGCCTCACCGAAGGCGCTCGTCGCCGACGCCGGCGTGGGCGGGCTGAGCGGCGCGCCTCTGAAGGAGCGATCGCTGGACGTCCTCCGGCTGCTGCGCGGGCGCGTCGGCGACCGCCTCACGCTGGTCTCGGTCGGCGGCATCGAGACGGGCGACGACGCGTGGGCGCGCATCACGGCGGGCGCGAGCCTCGTGCAGCTGTACACGGGGTTCATCTACGGCGGGCCGGACACGCCGGGGCGAATCGCGAGAGAGCTCCTCGACCGCGCGAGGCGCGAGGGCTTCGCGAAAGTTCAGGACGCGGTCGGGAGCGCGGCGTAGCAGCGCGCTTGCTGAGGATCACCGATCGGCTCGCTGCGCCGACCGCTTCCCGTACGTGCTCGATGCGAGCACTCCGGTACATCGGTCCGCTCCGCGAGCACTCCTGCTGACGATCAGCGACCGTAGGTCGCAACCGCACGGCCCAGCGCGACCGTGTGCGCACCGAGCATGAAGCGCGTCAGCGCGCCCGTGGCGCCGGCCTGAATCCCGAGGCTCGGGACATCGAGCGCATACACGGTGATCTCGTAGCGGTGCGTCGTACCGACCGGCGGGCACGGGCCGCCATAGCCCGTCGCGCCGAAGTCCGTGTACGCCTGGATGGCGCTCGCCGGCATCGCGCCTTCCGTGGATGACGCGCCCGCGGGGAGCGAGGTCGTGCTCAGCGGCAGATCGGCGACGACCCAGTGGAAGAAGCCAACGCCCGTGGGGGCGTCCGGATCGTGCATCACGATCGCGTAGCTCTGCGTCGTCTCCGGGCCGCGCGACCACGTGAGCGCCGGGCTCTGGTTGTCGCCCGAGCAGCCGAAGCCGCCGAAGACCTGCCCATTCAGAAATTGCCCCTCCGGATCGAGGCCTCCGATCGTCACCGTGAGCGTCTCCGGTGCGCTCGACGGCGCGCGCAGCATGGTCGCATCGCCGCCGCTCGTGCCCGCGCTCGTGGTGTCAGGGCACGCCGCGCCGCCGCACGCGCTGAGGCTCAGCACCATCGCTCCGACCAGGATCGTCTTCGACTCGGCTCGCATCATCATCTCCCGTGTTCTCGCGTCAGCTCACCACCGGCAGACGGCGCGTTCCGTCCGGCGCGGCCAGAGATCGCGCGGCCGCCTCACGCGGCGGGGCCGCGCTGACCTCGCCGTCCGGCGCGATCCCGAGGCGCGCCCAGAGGTCGCGATCGAGCAGGTGCGTCGGGCGCACGTTCGTCAGCGCGGCGAGCATGCTCTCCTTCACCGACGGCGCCGTCACCTCGAGCTGCGCGAGGAGCGCCTTCACTTCCTTGCGCTTCAGCTCGTCCTGGGACCCGCAGAGATCGCACGGGAGGATCGGGAACTTCATCAGCTCCGAGAACCGCGCGATCGGGGCTTCCGCGCAGTACATCAGCGGACGAATGACGACGTTCCGCCCGTCGTCCGACCGCAGCTTCGCAGGCATGCTCTTCAGCGAGCCGTTGAACATCATGTTCAGCATCAACGTCTCGAGCGCGTCCTCACGATGATGGCCGAGCGCGATCCGCGTGCACCCGAGCTCCTCGGCGACGTTGTAGAGCACGCCGCGCCGCAGCCGCGAGCAGAGCGAGCAGTAGGTCTTGCTCCCGCCGCCCTCCTTCGGGCCCATCTTGTCGACGACGATCGTGTAGGTGTCCTCCCGCACGATCCGGTAGTCGAAGCCGTGCTCCTTCAGCCAGCCCTCGAGCGGCGCTCCGTCGTAGCCGGGGTGTCCCTGGTCGAGGTGCACGGCGACGATCTCGAAGTGGATCGGCGCCTTCTTCCGGGTCCGCTCCAGGAGGTGGAGCATCGTGTAGCTGTCTTTTCCGCCGGAGAGGCAGACCATCACGCGATCGCCCTCGCGGATCAGCTCGAAATCGGCGATGCAGCGCCCCACCCCGCGTGCGAGATCCCGCTCGATCCGGCTCAGCTCGTCCATCACGGCGGAGTGATGCGGTCCGGAGCGCCCGAGAGCAAATGGACGCGCTTTGTCGCGTGGTATGTTGCTCGCCCGTGATGGCCGAAGACCCGCACTTTCGAAGGAGCGTCCGAGCGCCCGTGGAGCTCCGCGCGCACTACCGGAAGGACCTACCCGGCTCGACCTTCGAGCGCTCCGGCCGGGTCTCGGACCTCGGGATGGGCGGCGCGTTCATCACCACGAACGATCCGCCTGCGATCGGGACGGGCGTCTGGCTGACCTTCGGCTCGCCCACCGCGTGGGACCCGCTCGAGCTGCCGGCCGAGGTTCGATGGCTCAAGGAAGGCGCCCCGGCTGGCTTCGGCGTGCGCTTTCGCGACCTCACGCGGGCCCAGGCGAACGCGCTCTCGGAGCTCGTTCGGGACAACCCGTTCGCGGGCCTCGCCAAAGCGATCGTCGACGAGTGAGAGCGTGAGCGTCAGCGTGAGCACCGGAAGCGAGAGCACGAGCCCCCCCGAACAGCGGCCGCCCGAGGAGCAGCCGGCCGAGGAGCGTGACTCCCCCGCGGAGAAGCGTCGCTCGAGGGCGCCGGGCCCCCCCGACGCCTTCGAGGAGAGCGCCTGGCTCGGGCGCGTCATCGACGACCGCTACCGCGTCGAGCGCCTGCTCGGCGAAGGCGGCATGGGCGCCGTGTTTCTCGCCGAGCACGTCAAGCTCCAGAAGAAGGTCGCGCTCAAGATCATCCTCCCGCAGTTCGCCGGCAACGGAGAGGTCGCGGAGCGCTTCGCGCGCGAGGCGATGGCGAGCGCCAAGCTCGAGCATCCGCACGTCGCGAGCGCCCTCGACTACGGAACGCTGAGCGAGGGCGGCGCCTACCTCGTGATGCAGTACGCGCGCGGCCCCAGCTTGCGCAGCTCGCTGAGCAGCCCCCGCGACTGGCGCTACGCGTGCGACGTCGGCGCCCAGATCGCCGACGCGCTCGCCGCCGCGCACGCCGCCGGCATCGTTCACCGCGATCTCAAGCCGGAGAACGTGGTGCTCGAGCCGCGCGACGGCGACACCGAGCTCGTGCGCGTGCTCGACTTCGGCATCGCTCGCGTGCTCGATCCGGCGGAGGCATCCGGCACGGTCAGCAAGCTCACGCGGGTCGGAACGATCATCGGCACGCCCGGCTACATGGCGCCCGAGCAAGCGCTCGGCGAGCAGGTCGATGCGCGCGCGGATCTCTACGCGCTCGGCGTGATCCTCTGGGAGACCGTCGCGGGCCACGAGCTCTTCACCGAGACCGAGGTGACGGCGCTCGTCACCAAGCAGCTCACCACCGACGCGCCGCGCCTGGCCAGCATCCAGAGCGACGTTCCGATCGAGCTCGATGACGTCGTCGCGCGCTTGCTCTCGCGTGACCGGAACGATCGGCCAGAGAAAGCGACCGAGGTCCGAGACATCCTCAAGCGGGTCGCCTTCGCCGCGAACATGGAGCGGATGAGCCAGAGCGGCATCGGCTGGACGGCGCCCGGCGGACCGCCGAGCCAGCCACGGATTCCGCTCGCGTCGATCACGGGCCCGCACGCGAGCCTCCCCGGGCTGCCGCACGCCGCGACCATCACGGGCGCGCACGCCGCTTCGACGACGGGCGCGCACGGGCCCATCAGCGGCTCGCACCGCACGGGCAGCTCCGTCCGGGCGCTCTCCACGCTCTTCGTGCCCGGGCAACCGCTCCTCGAGAATCGACGCCTCGTGATCGGCGCCGGAGCGCTCGGCCTTCTAGCGGTCCTCTTCGGATCGATGCTGTTCATGTTCTGCTCGGGCGAGACGCCGGTGGCGGAGGTCGAGGGCGGCGTCCCCACCGTCACGCCGCAGATCCCGCCGCCACCACGGCCCGGCGTTCCGACCACCGTGACACCGCCCCGCACGATTCCGACGGGGGTCGAGCCGCCGCCGGTCGCCGACGCGGCGGAGCTGACGCCGATCCCGACGACGGTGAGCAGCGAGTTCGAGACCATCCTGCACGACGAAGGTCGCGGCGCGCGCCACGCGGCAGCAGCGCGGCTCCTCGCGATGCCGGAGGGGGCGATGCCGCCGGTCGTCCGCCTCGTGGCGGCGTTCGAGGAAGAGGGCAGCTGCACGTCGCGGCGCGACATCCTCGACTCCATCGTCGAGCTCCACGATCCGCGCGCACTTCCCGCGCTCGAGCGGGTCGCACACTCACCGCGCCGCGGCTGCGGCTTCCTCGGCCAGCAAGACTGCTACCGCTGCCTGCGCGGTCCGCTCCGACGCGCGCTCGAAGACGCGGAGTAGCTCCGCCGTTGATGCGGCGGCTCTCGCGCGGTATGTGGGTCGCCCCCCGAACAGGAGCGAGTCGACATGGAGCTGAAGGACGTCAAGGCGATCATCACTGGCGCAGGCTCGGGCATGGGCGCGCACTTCGCGCGGCGTATCGCCGAGCTGGGCGGGCAGGTCGCGGCGGTCGACGTGAACGAGGCAGGGCTCGCCGAGCTCCCGAAGGGAATCCACACGAAGAAGGTCGACGTCTCGGCGCCCGGCGCGTCGGTGGAGCTCGCGAAGTGGGCTGCGGACGCGATGGGCGGGCTCAACGTCGTCATCTCGAACGCGGGCATCCTGCGCGACGGTCTGCTCGTGAAGAAGAGCCGCGAGACGGGCGAGGTCCAGGTCCTCAGCGACGAGCAGTGGAACGCCGTCATCGGCGTCAACCTCACCGGCGCGACGTTCGTCGTGCGCGACGCCGTCGCCGAGATGGTCCGTCGCGGCCAGAAGCCGGGCCTCGTGATCGCGATGAGCTCGATCGCTCGTCACGGAAACCGTGGTCAGTCCAACTACGTGAGCGCCAAGGCTGCGCTCGCCGCGAACGCCGTCACCTGGTGCCGGGAGTTCGCACCGTTCGGCATCCGCGCCGTGGCCATCGCGCCCGGTATGGTCGAGACGCCGATGACGCGCGGCATGAACCAAAAGGCCCGCGACATGATGGTCGAGAAGATCCCGGTCGGCCGCATCGGCGAGCCGGAAGACCTCTTCAAGGCCGTGAAATTCGCGATCGAGTGCGACTACTTCAACGGTCAGTGCATCGACGTGGACGGCGGCGCCGCATTCTGAGCGCGCCCGTGACACACTGCCCCCCGAGACCGGCATGGGGGACCACTCAGAACGGCGCGATCAGACGCTGCGCCACACCGTGCAGCCAGCCTCGGGCGGCGCGGAGCGCAGCGGCGTGCTCACCATGCTGGCCGGGCCGCAGCCCGGTCTGCTGATCCCGCTCGTGGACGGCGAGCTCACGCTCGGCCGCGGCGAAGAGTCGGCCATCGCGCTCGACGACGACTCGCTGTCGCGCAAGCACGCGCGGCTCTTCCGAGCGCACCGGCGCTACTTCGTCGAGGACCTCGGCAGCACCAACGGGACCTTCGTCGAGGGTGTTCGCATCAAGGAGCCGACGCCGCTCGAGGACGGGATGCGCATCCAGATCGGTGCGCGAACGGTGATGCGCTTCGCGATGCGCGACGTCGCCGAGGTGGAGGCCACGCGCCGCATCTACGAGGCGACGGTCAAGGACGGGCTCACCGGTGTCTTCAACCGGCAATTCCTCGACGAGCGTCTGCTCTCGGAGATCGCGTACGCCAAGCGGCACGGAACGCCCCTCTCCGTGCTCTTCATCGACGCCGACCACTTCAAGCGGGTCAACGACACGCACGGGCACGCGACGGGCGACGAGGTGCTCAAGCAGATCGCGGCCGTGCTGGGCCGCATCGTCCGCACCGAAGACGTGGTGGCGCGCTTCGGCGGCGAGGAGTTCGTCGTCGTGGTGCGGGGCATCGGCCCCGTCGGCGTCCTCGCCGTCGCTGAGCGACTGCGCCTCGGCGTGGAAGAGCTGAAGATCCGGGTCGACGGAAAGTCCTTGCCGGTGACCGTCAGCATCGGCGTCGCGACCCAGAGCCCGGAGCGCGACCACGCAGGGGTCGCCGAGCTCCTCGCCGTCGCAGACGCGGCGCTTTATCGCGCGAAAGAGGGCGGCCGAAACCGCGTCTTCCTCGGCTAGCCGCCCCCGGGCGTGCGCAACACCGCGATCGGGCCGACGATCGCGTCGTTGAACGACGACAGATCGTTCGCCGGGATCCGATACGCATCGTCGACGCGCGGATAGCGCGCGAGCACGTCCGTCTGCACCGCGAAGCGGACGACCCACGCGCCGCCATCCTCGACGCCGGCGCTCGCGAGCGTCCGCGCCCGCGCCTCGTCACGCACGGGATGAAAGTCCTCGTTCGCGGGAAAGCGTCGGTAGCCGGAATCGACGATCTGCGCGAGCTCCGCTGCGCCCACTGGGCGATACAGCGTCGTCATCGGCGACAGCTGCACCGTCGAATCGGCGCCGCTCGGTCGGCGCTTCCGGTCTTTCGTCTCGGACACGCGCAGAAGATCCCACGAGGCAGCGTGCGCGATCAAGGCCGGAGTGTTGCGCGCCACCCGGCGAGGTCACTCGTTCTTTCGACCGCGCATCCGATCGATGAGCTTTCCCCAGAACCCGGTGGGGGCGACCATGGCGTCGAGCTCGGCCAGGTCTTCTGCCGAGAGGTTCGACGACTGCGCCTCTCCAGCCGCCTGCAGCTCGGCGTCCGTCTCGGAGGTCACCGACGCTGCCGCCGCGCCTCCGGGCGGAGGCGGGATGGTGGCGAAGTCGCGCGTGACCTTGTTGAGGAGCGCGGCCGCGAGGTCGACAGCGGCCGCCTTCTTCTCTCGATCGCGAGTGACGAAGTCCTCGTGCATCTGGCCGAGGAGCGCCTGCGCCGCGCTGGCAGACTTGGCGCGCTCCGCCGCGGCCGCCTGAGGCGCGGTGACGAAGTCACGCTGCATCTGCGAGAGGAGGCCCTGGGCGAACTCGGCGGCGGCAGGATCGACCGGCTTCGAAGCGCTAGTGCTCGCGCCCTGTGCTGGATCGGGCTTGGAAGTCTTGCTCATGGCCACCCCGCGTTCGTCGAGAGTACCCGCCCCGCGTTGGGAGGTGAACCATGACTTTCGCCTCGCCCAGGGCGCCGGGCATCGGTGTACGATGATCTCGTGGACGCGCGTCTCACCCCAGGAATCGTGGCGCTCATCGCCGGAGTGGCGGCGTGCGCATCGCCCCCAGCCAGCACCGCATGCCTCTCGCGCACCGACTGCACGGGGACCGAGGAGTGCATCGCGGGCCGCTGTGTCGCGAGCGATGTGGACGCCGGCCCCGGCCACGACGCGGCGACCGTACCGACCGACGCCGGCTTGGACGTCGGTCCGGATCAGGACGCGTTCGCGGAGGACGCCGGCATCGAGACCGACGCATTCTCCGAGCCGGACGCGGCCGAGCCAGCCCCCGGAGACAGCTGCGCGAATCCGATCACGCTGACGCTCGACGCCATGGGTCATGCCCACGCGGAGGGCGAGCTCGCAGCCTACGGCCACGACTACGACACCTACTGCGACGAAACGGGAGCGCCCGATCTCGTGTACGCGATCGAGCTTCCGCCCGGAACGCGCGACGTCGAGATCACCACCGCTGGCCCCACCGACACGGTCGTCGCGTTCTCCGAGACGTGCGCCGGCTCCGGCGAGTTCTACAGCTGCAACGACGACCGCTCGCCGGACGATCACCACCCGCGGATGATCCTGCACCGCTTCGGCTCCAGCCAGCTCTTCGTCCTCGTGGGCGGCTACGGCTCGGGCGACATCGGCCCGTTCGCGCTCGACGTCTCGGTCACGAGCGTCGCGGACTCCTCGTCGTGCGCCACCACGGGCATCGACCTCACCGGCGGCGCGTACGTCGTCGCATGGAGCCCCGCCACGAACATGGCGCCGACCCCGTCCTGCTTGGGCGCCCCCCTCGTCTCGGACGTCTATCGCGTGGACCGTATGGGTCAGATGACGGTCGAGAGCATCAACGCCTATTTCGGCGACGTGCAGGGAGCGATCGCCCTCGTCGACGACTGCTCGGCTCCCGTCACGGAGTCCTGGTGCGAGGTCTCGAGCTGGACCGACAGCAGCTACTTCGGCCTCGGCGCCTCGGCGCAGCCCTTCCAGGCGCCCGATGTCGGCTATTTCGTTGTCTCTGCCGGGCCGGCGAGCACGGCCTACACGTTCGAGTTCTACCCCTGAGCGCCGAGGACGACGATGGACCTGCCCCGCATGCTCGAGATGTCGCGCCGGGATCAGTGGGACGTGGACCGTGACCTCGACTGGAGCGCCAAGCCGCGCGCGCTCTCGCGCGAAGACGAGATGGCGATCGTCCAGTACTTCACCGACATGAGCGGCATCGAGCTGCTCGCAGGCGCGCTCTTCGCCGTGCAGCGCGACAACACGGAAGACCCGACCCTGCGCGCGATCTTCGAGACGTTCGTGGTCGACGAGAAGCGTCACTCACGCGTCGCGCTGCGCCTCGCCGCGCACTACGACGTGCATCGGTACAAGCGCTACGAGCGCAACCCGCACCTCGTGAGGTTCGCGGAGCACTTCGTCTCGGCGGCGAAGCAGCTCTCGCCGGATATCGCGAACGCCTACATCACGACGGGTGAGCTGCTGCTCGACATCGCGCTCCTCCGGTCCATCGACGACTTCGTCGACGACGACATGAGCCATCAGGCGATGAAGCTCGTGAACCGCGACGAGTCGCGACACATCGCGATCGACTACCACATGGCCGAGTACTACGCGTCGCCCGCCTACGACGCGTGGCTCGCTTCGCGGCCGAGGAAGCGCCGGCGTGATCGCGCGCGCGCCGCCTTCGCGCTCGTGGGCTTCATGTCGAACGCCACGCCGTTCTTCCGCGACGTCTTCTTCAAGCCGATGGACCTGGTGGATCCGGACGGGAAGCGCCTGCTCGATGCCTTCAAGCGGATCCAGCTCCTCGGCGTGAAGTCCGGCTACGAGCGGCCGTTCTCGAGGTTCCTCCGGACGCTCTTCGACATCTTCAACCACCCGATCGCCGGGCCCATCGCGAGCCCCGCGATCTCGCGGGTGATGGGCGTCCCGCCGAGGGTGCTCCACCAGCTCTACTCGGCGGACGACGAGCGCCGCGTGGCGCACATGAGCTACGACGCGCTGGCCGACGAAGCGCTCGCCGCGAAGACCGCGAACTGAGCCCTTTCTCGCGCAGCCGGCTCGGTGCACGCTGCGCGCTCCACCCACCGAAACAGGAGTCGTTTCCGCATGCTGAACCCCGACACGCCCGCCCCGTCCATCGAGCAGCTCGTCCCCGGAACCGGTGAGCTCCGCTGCATCTTCAAGACGTCCATGGGCGACATCACCGTGAAGCTCTTCGAGCACGAAGCGCCGCGCACCGTCGCGAACTTCGTCGCGCTCGCGACCGGCCAGATCGCGTGGACGGATCCGAAGACGAACGCGAAGGTCAGCCGCCCGCTCTATTCGGGCACGGTCTTCCACCGCGTCATCCCCGAGTTCATGATCCAGGGCGGCGACCCGACCGGCACCGGCCGCGGCAATCCCGGCTGGAAGTTCGGCGACGAGATCCACCCGAAGCTCCGCCACGACCGTCCGGGCGTGCTCTCGATGGCGAACTCCGGCCCGAACACGAACGGCTCGCAGTTCTTCCTCTGCGAGGTCCCGACGCCGCACCTCGACGGCAAGCACGCGGTCTTCGGTCACGTGATCGACAACCTCCCGCTGATCTCGAAGATCACGCACTCACCGCGCGACGCGAGCGATCGGCCGAAGACGAGCATCATCCTCCACGAGGTCGCCGTCTTCAGAGGATGAGCGTCAGCGGGGCGGGCGCGGGCTGGAGCTCGCCCTCGCTCTCCTTCCGACTCCCTCGCCCCGCGTGCGGGGAGAGAGCCGGGGTGAGGGGCGCTTGGTTCTCCGTCTCGCCGTCGCCGTCGCCGTCGCCGTCACCGTCGCCCTCGCCCTCCTTCCGACTCCCTCGCCCCGCGTGCGGGGAGAGGGCCGGGGTGAGGGGCGCTTGGTTCTCCGTCTCGCTCTCGCTCTCGAGATCCGAGCCCATCGCGACCGCGACCAAATGGCTCGCTCGGGGTTCTCGCACGGTACTGCGTGCTCGGCCCGCTCAACCCCTTCGGCGCCGCTGCTCGCAATCCTCCCGGGGCCCAACCGCAAGGAGGAGCACGGCTCGCCGCGGGTCCGGTTGCTCCGCTCGGTCGGCCCGCGACAAGGCCTATGTCGGGTCGCGGCGGGGGTCTCCCCGCCGCTCCCACGGATCCGGACCGGGAACTACCGCATCCGGCTCTTCATGGGCTCGGTGCCGTCTGCGGTGAGCGCTTTGCACGAGCGAGACCGATATTCGTAGACCGGGGGGGGAGTCAGGCACTGTCGGGTCTCCATCCACGTTCGGGGAGGCTCGGCCCATGCCGCTACATCGTATGTCGTGCGCTGCCGTCGCGTTGCTTGTTTTCGCGATGGCTAGCTGTTCCGAAGGGCGTGACACCGAACTCGGCATCAGTGCGCTTTCGGGCGGGTCCGGCCCGATCTGTACGTACGTTCCAGAGGACTGGTCCGCGCGCTGCGCAGCCGGTCTTGGTCAACCATCGCGCTGTCACCACCTCGCGCGCGCTGGAAGCCTGGACGAGCAGGAACTCGCGGCGCTCTCGCTGAACCTCTGGTCGTCGGCGAGCGGGCGTATTGGGCGCGGCCTCGGTGACCTGCACTTCGGGCACGGCGCTCGCCTCGAGTGGAGCATTGATCGTCTGCTCGAACTCACGCGCCACCACCCGGACGATCAGGTTCGCGCCGCCGTTCGCGACGCCAATCGAGCCTTCATCGACTGCACCGACGCGCAGGTTGCGGTACGCTGGGTGGAGACGCCCATTTGCGGCGTGGCTCACCCGGGCCTGGGCGGTCGAGTCTCCGGTCCCGCCAGCGCACGCTGTGTCGCGCTGGACGGCGATTGCCGCCGCGGCCGGTATGATTCAGTGCTGGCGTGCTGCGGTGAGACCGAGCTACCGCCTGGTGCTGTCTGCGGTGAAGAGGCGACCGATCGCAGCCAGCGAAGTTCCGTTGGACTCGCGCGCGCTGGGTGAGGCACTATGGGTCGAGCCGGTCCGCATGGACGGCGAATGGGAGGCACCGTTGGCGTGGCACCTCGACAGCGGAGCGAGCGCCGCTGGCCGCATCGAGATACGCGTTGGCGATCAGCCGATCGCGGTCGTCCCAGCCAGCGCGGAGAATCACCGCGTCCGTGTGGCGTCGAGTCCCGACGGTGTTCTCGGGATCGTGGCGGTCGATCTCGTGAACGACGGCGGCAGCGCGCCGCGCTCGCTCTTCGTGCCGCGACGCGTCTCCTGGAACACGGATCTTGCCGTCGGCGAGACCTACGAAGTGTGCGCGGCATTCGGGCGCTTCGACGACCAGCCGGCGCTGTTCGCCGACTGCACCGGCGGGCAGACCGTCACGTGTCCGAGCACGGACGGGGATCCCATCACGTGCACGATCGATGCACGCGGCTACTCTCTCGTGACTGCCCCGGCGCTCGCGGTCGCGTGGGAACGTGCGGACTTTGGCGGGACGATGACACTGCCGCCACCGATCCCCACGCCGACCGACAACCCCGACGGCGGCAGCTTCGATGCCGGTCGAGACGGCGGGCGGGACGCGGGCCTGGGCATCATCCGGAAGATCGACATGATCACGCTCATCGGAGCGGGACGGCTCAATCTCATCGGGAGCCGCACCGGACCCGGCGGCGCTTGCGCCACGCCCAGCGTCGCGTGCGATCCGCCCGGCGCATGCCGGGCTGGACGACGGTTCTGCGTGGCCGGACGGTTCGGTGCGTGTGTTCCGGTCAGTCTCGACGTGTGCAACGGAGTCGACGACGACTGCGACGAAAGGATCGATGAGCGTGGAGCGGTGTCTTGTAACGATGGCATCGCGTGCACCGTGGATGAGTGCGTGCATGGAGCCTGCGTGCACTCACCGTTCCCGCTTCGGTGCGCGGCGGCGAGACTCGGCGGCGCGACAACGTCACCAGCGTGCGTGAACGACATGTGCAACGGTGTCGGCGTCGTTTCGGCAGGCGACGCGGTGACGCCCCGCGACCCGAACGGGTGCCAGCAGATCCTGAGCAACACGTTCTGCACGCACGTCTGGGATCAGTGCCAGTGCAACGGTATCGAACTCTGCGCTCCCGGTCCCGGCTCGGATGCAGACACGGGATGCGTGCCCGGCCCGCGCTTCACCCCGGGCGGGGGCTTCAACGCGGCGTGCGATGCGAACGGCGATCCATGCGACATCGACGCGCTCTGCTGCGAGCCGAACCCGGCCTCGTGTCGCGTCTTCAACGCATTGCCGGCAGCGGCCCAGAGCGCTGTAGGCCTCGCGTGCAACTCGCTGCCTTCGTTCTCCGCTCCGGGGGCATTCAACCCGCCGTGCGTCACTCCGCCGGGCTTCATTCCGATTCCGACGTGCGCCGACGACAACGTGTGCACCCTTGACATGTGTAATCCCGCGACGGGCGCTTGCAGCCATACGAACTTCCCCCTCGGTACCGCGGGCAACCCTGATGAGTTCGGCGGGCCGCCGTTGTGCACCGGAGATCCGGTGGCGCCCGCGGACAGCTGCTACAATCTCGGGTGTAACGGCGCGTCGCCAACGTCGACCTGCGCGATCCTTCCGTCGAGTGGCGCTTGTCATGACGACCTCCATCCTTGCGTCGTCAATGCATGCACAGGGAGCTTCACCGTCGACTACGGCATCGGTGAACCGCAGGGTTGTCAGCGCGTGTCGGGCTGCATCATCCGCCTCCCGAACCAGCCCGACGAAGTCGGCTTCTGTGTGGTCGAGGGAGAGGCCCCGCCCGGTGCGATCGGGAATCCGAGCTGCTTCCAGTGTGCAGGTGCGGCGGACCCCTCCCACTACACCTACAATGGTGACTTCACGACGTGCAGGGTCGACCCAGTTGGCTTCGAGGCCTGTCATGGTACGAGCATCTGCATGCACTCGGAGTGTGTCTCGGGCCCCCCGCTCAACCTCCTCGATGCCGGTGGTGTCGACGCGGGTGTGACGTGCGGGCCCAACTGATCCGACCCGTAGCTGCCCTGAGCGCCCTGATGGCCCAGGCTTGCTATGCCACCACCCCGATCCCTCTAGACTGTGAGATCGACGCAGACTGTCCCGTGGGATGGGGATGCCCGGCGTGGGGCCACAATGAGTGCTTGATCGCGTGTGACTGGACGGGGCAGGACTGCCCCGACGCGATGGCCTGCGTCGGCGGGTTCGATATGCCGTCCTATTGCGCGCCCGGAGGCGCGCTCGCCGTGGGAGAGCGGTGCATTGCCGCCATCGATTGCGAGCGCGGAGCGACGTGTCTGGGCGGGACATACGCCCACCGATGCGTTTGGGTTGTGCTCGCCGGTGGGTCGTGCCCATCCGGAACTCAGGCTGTCGGCCACATGTGTCTGCCGGAATGCACGCCACCCGCCCTGGGATGCGATCCGGGGGAGATCTGCACCTTCGGCACTTGTCTTCGCGAGGACTCCGCCCGGGACTGCGACTACGATGGTGTTCCCGATTGCTCGGTCGACACGGTCTGTACGAGTAGCGCGCTTCCGCCGGCTGTTTGCGAGAGCGCCACGGCAGCGTTTTGCGGGCGATACTGCCCGCGGGATCCCCGCTGTGCAGGCCTCCTATGCGGAAGGTGACGAACCGTACGGTCTTGGTGGCGGCGCTGGGGATGCTCTGTCACCTCGGCTGTGCGCCGGCGAGATGGACTGCCTGCGCAGACGAGGGTGGCACAGGCGGCTGTCCCTCCGGACAGCGGTGCGTCTCGAGTGGACGTTCCGACGATCTACGGCTTGTCTGCGCCTCCCGCTGCGGGGACGCGCTTCCGTGCGCGGCCGACGAGAACTGCGTGGGGATCACTTGCTTGGAGCCGGGCCGCGTGGAGGGGGGCGCGCCTTGCGATCTCGGCGCGGACTGCGTCGCGGGGTTCCTTTGCTCTGCGCCCGACCAGCCCGCGAGGGAGCCTTGGCGCTGTCTGCGGACATGCGGCGGCCACTTGGTGCGCAACTGGCCTGGCGACGACACCGGTTGCGCCGCCGGCGAGATCTGTCAGTGGGACTTCGACGCGTGCGTCAGTGCGTGTGATCCGACCGACCCCGTCACGTGCCGAGCCGGCGAGTTCTGCAGGTACCGGGAGTGTCGCCCGAGTATGCTCGATTGCGATCTGGACGGGACCGATGACTGTGTGGAGGGCACTACCTGCGACTGCCCGATGGTCGGCGCGCCGTGCGAGTGCGTCGACGCGGTCCAGTGGGATCGGCGCTACCCGCGCCCGCCGCCCGGTGCTCTCTACTGAACGCTCTGACGCGGACCACGCTGCGCCGCGACCGAGGGGTGCGACCCGTCGAGGCACGCGCGTGCCGTGTTCACCCCGATGAGCGTCGACACTGGTCACTGGTCACTGCTCTCCGCAGCTGGTCGGCGAGGTCCGATCGTGCGTTTCACCCGGGCCGAGGCTTGGCCGCGCTTGGTCATGAACGCGGATGTAGCGCGATTCGGCGCCCCGATGCGCGGCGCTCCTCTATGCTGTCTCAACATGCTTCGAGACCCCAGGCTCCGAGCTCCCGCGCTCTGGCTCGTTCTCTCGCTCGGGATGCTCGCTGGCTGCGAGACCAACCACGGCATCGTCGTCCAGCTCGCGTCGAACATGACGCCGGGCCGCGAGATCGATGTCGCGCGCGTCGAGCTGTCGAGCGGCTCGACCGTCGTCTCGAGCACGGACACGCCTCTGCCGGTCGACCGCGCGCTCGGCCGACCCGTCCGCATCGCTGCGTTCGACCACCTCGCCGAGGGCCGCTACACGGTCACCGTCACGCTCTTGCTCCGAGGCGTCGAGGTCCAGCGCAGGCGGGTCATCCGTGACGTCTCGCGCGTCGTCGTCGTCACCGTGCTCATGACGCGCGAATGCAACGGCGTGATGTGCCCGGGCTCCGGCGATCCCTCCGCGCTCGAGTGTCTCGGCGGCCGCTGCGTCCCTCCCGAGTGCGACGAGGAGCACCCGGAGCTCTGCCCCACGCCCGACTGCACGTCGGACTCGGACTGCATGGTCTCGACGATCGCTTGCGCGCCTCGCGCTTGCTCCGCATCCGGCACGTGCTTCGCGCGTGCGGACGACGAGCTCTGTTCGGCAGGCTCGACCTGCGACCCGGACAACGGCTGCGTCGACACGCTCGTGGATGCGGCGGCGAGCCCCGATGCGGCTCCGCCCCGCGACGCGGGGATCGATGCGGCTCCGCCCCGCGATGCGGGGGTCGATGCGGCCGGCTGCAGCGCGACCGAACGCCTGCTCGCGGGCCGCTGCATCGCGCGGATCCCGCAGCTCGACTTCGACGGCGACGGCTACGGAGATCTCGTCGTCGGCGCGTCGGCCGAGGCGTCCAACACGGGCGCCGCCTACTTCTATCGCGGCTCGCCGACCGGGCCCGTGCTGGCGACGACCTTCCGGCGCGGCGTCGGTGGTGAGTACGTCGGTCGCGCGGCGATCGACGTTCACGACACGAACGGCGACGGGCTCGACGACGTGCTGGTGGGCGCACACACCGGCGCAGGCGGCGGACACGCCTACCTGCTGCTCGGTCGCGCCGTCCCCACCGGGACCGCCGAGGTCGAGCTGGGCGCTACCGGGTCCTCGGAGTTCGGACAGTTCATGGCGGGCCTCGGAGACATCGACGGCGACGCGTTCGCCGACGTCGCGGTCGCCGAAGACGGCGCGTCACGCGCGCACATCTTCCGCGGCGGCTCGTCCACGGGGCTTCCGGCGGCGCCCGGGCTGACGATCAACCCACCGGATCTGGCGCGGGTGCTCGGCCCGGGCGATCTGAACGGCGACGGCCG
Source organism: Polyangiales bacterium (assembly GCA_038252025.1). Lineage (GTDB taxonomy): Bacteria > Myxococcota_A > Polyangia > Polyangiales > Sandaracinaceae > JBBSAT01. The sequence goes on from JBBSAT010000113.1 coordinate 15,792, forward strand.
CGGCGATCTCGTCCTCTCGGGAGCGTTCGCCAGCGCAGAGCACGTCTACGTCTGGCTCGCGACGGCCGGCACGTTCGCGTCGAGCCCGACGACCACCCTGCTCTGTCCCGACGGCGCGAGCGTGTCCTACGGCTCGCTCGGCGCTGCCGACGTCGACGGCGACGGCACGATGGACCTGCTCGTGGGAGCGTCGGGCGTCGGGACAGGGGCCCTCTACGTGTACCGCGGGCGACCGGGCGGTCCTTCCGCGACGCCGACCCTCCGCGTCGATGCACCTGCGGGGGCCCCGGCCTTCGGCGCGCAGGTCGTCGGCGTGGGCGACCTCGACCTCGACGGCTACGACGACGTCGCCGTGTCGTCGGACGTGGCAGCGGCCACCCGCGTGCACCTCTACCGGGGCGGCCCGACCGGGCTCGCGGCCACGCCCGCGGCCTCCGTGCTCTTGCCGGCAGGGACCGCGCGGACGTCGATCGCGATCAGCGCCGCCGACGTCGACGGTGATGGGCATCCGGAGCTCATCGTCGGAGACGGGCTCCTCGAGCACGTCTACATCTACGCGAGTCCGCTCGGCTCTCCGGCGACGTTCACGTTCGATCTGAGCGAGCCCAGCGCGACGCGCTTCGGCAGCGCCGTCACCGCTCGCTGAGGCTCGCCTTCGTCAGCTCGGTGGGCCGCTCGCCGGCACCCGCTTCGCGAGCTGCGCCAGCACGAAGATCACCGCGCCCCAGAGCGCGACGTCGAAGAAGGGCCGGATGATCGCAAGGCCGCCCGACACCATCTCCATGGCTTCGCCACCGTTCGGCACCTGCGCGATCGTGCGGAGGCAGCAGCTCGCGAGGAAGCGCACGCCCATCGCAGCGGCGAGCACGTAGCCGGCAGTCGCATCCGCGCGCCTGACGACCGTGAGCGCGGCCACGATCACGGCGACGGCGATCACGAAGTCGAAGAAGCCGGAGACGTAGGTGGCGATCGTGTAGAGCGTCGAGATGTCCATGGAGCCCTCGGGCCTTCAGTTCGGTTCGGTCTGCTGAAGGAATCGGTGCGGCGCGGAGACTACGCGCAGGCTCAGACCTTCTTCCCGGCTCGGACGAGGCGCGCGTCGTCGGCCAGGTACTCCTCGTACCCCATGTAGAGGTCGTAGTAGACGGGGCCGCCCAGCTCGATGACGCGAGTGACGAGCGAGTCGACGAACTGCACGTCGTGAGAGCTCACGATCATGCTGCCCTTGAACTTGAGCAGGCCGTTGTTCAGCGCCGTGATCGACTCGAGGTCGAGGTGGTTCGTCGGGCCGTCGAGCAAGAGCACGTTCGGGTCCTGCAGCATCAGCCGGGCGAGCATGCAGCGGACCTTCTCGCCGCCCGAGAGCACGCTCGCGCTCTTCTTCGACTCTTCGCCGGAGAACAGCATGCGACCGAGGAAGCTCCGGACGAAGTTCTCCTCCTGGTTCGTGCTGAACTGACGCATCCAGTCGATCAGGTTGAGCTCGCTGTCGAAGTACTGCTGGTGATCCTTGGGCAGGTACCCGAGGTTCACCGAGCGTCCCCAGCGGAGCGTGCCGGAGTCCGGCTCCACCTCGCCGGCGAGCACCTTGAGGAGCATCGACGTCGCGACGTCGTTGCCGGTGAGGGCGATCTTCTCGCCCTTGTTCATCGAGAAGCTCAGGTTCTCGAAGAGCACCTCGCCATCGAGGCGCTTCGTGATCCCGTCGACGAAGAGGACTTCCTTGCCGAGCTCACGCTCCGACTCGAGCACGATGTACGGATACTTCCGTGACGACGGCTTGATGTCGTCGAGCGTGATCTTCTCGAGCTGGCTCCGGCGCGACGAGGCCTGACGCGACTTCGACGCGTTCGCGCTGAAGCGCTGCACGAAGGCCTTGAGCTCCTTGACCTTGTCTTCCTTCTTGCGGTTCGAGTCCTGCCGCTGACGCAGCGCGAGCTGACTGCTCTCGTACCAGAAGCCGTAGTTGCCGCTGAAGAGCTGCACCGTCTGGAAGTCCACGTCCGCGACGTGCGTGCAGACCTTGTCGAGGAAGTGTCGATCGTGGGAGACGACGATCACGGTGTTCTTGAAGTTGAGGAGGAACTCCTCGAGCCAGAGGATCGAGTCGACGTCGAGGTGGTTCGTCGGCTCGTCGAGCAGGAGGATGTCCGGCTCGCCGAAGAGCGCCTGCGCGAGCAGCACGCGCACCTTCTCGCTGTCGTCGAGCTCCTTGACGAGCTTGTCGTGCTTCTCGGTGGTGATGCCGAGCGCGCTCAGGAGGCTTCCGGCGTTCGCCTCTGCGTTCCAGCCGTCGAGCTCGCCGAACTCCCCCTCGAGCTCGGCGGCGTGCGTACCGTCGGCATCGCTGAAGTCGGGCTTGGCGTAGATCGCGTCCTTCGCGAGCATCACCTCGTGCAGCCGCGTGTGGCCCATGATCACCGCGGTGAGCGTCTTCACGTCGTCGAACGCGAAGTGATCCTGGCGCAGCATGTTCAGCCGCTGGCCCTTGGCCAGGAGGACGCGGCCCGACGAGGGCTCCTGTTCGCCGGCGAGGCAGCGCAGGAAGGTCGACTTCCCGGCGCCGTTCGCGCCGATGAGGCCGTAGCAGTTCCCGGGCGTGAACTTGATGTCGACGTTCTCGAAGAGAATCCGGCTGCCGTAGGAGAGCGTGAGCTTTTCGCTGGAGATCATGGCGTTTCGGCCGCCCCCGTACCCGGTCGAGCGCGGCCCCGCAACCGCCCATCGTGCTCCTTCGAACGCTCGAGAGGACGCTTGACCCCTCGAACCCGCTCACCGAGCATCGTGAGGGTGTCCGATGCAGACGCGAACGAGGACGCCGACGGGGGCCGAGAATCGTCCCTCCTCCCGGAGTCCCTGGACGACTTCGCGATGCTGGAAGGCGTCGGGCTGACGGCGCGCCGCGAGCTCATCGCCGCCTCGCAGCGCCGCTCGCTCGCTCCCGGCGACGTGCTCATGACCCAGGGCACCCGGCACGCGCGCATGTTCATGCTCTTGCGCGGAGAGCTCAGCGTGCACCTCGACTCCGCCGACGGCGACCCCGTCGCGGAGATCGACGCGGGCGAGACGGTGGGCGAGCTCTCGCTGCTCGACGGCAGCGAGGCGAGCGCGTTCGTCGTCGCCAAGACGCACTGCGTCGTCCTCGAGATCGCCGAAGACGGATTCTGGCAGCTCACGAACGCGAGCCATGCGTTCGCCGTGAACCTCCTGCTGATGACGGCGGCCCGCCTGCGCGCGAACAACGCCACCGTGAGCAAGAACGTCCAGAAGCGCCGACACTACGAGCGCGCGGCGATGTTCGACGGCCTCACCGGCATCCACAACCGGCGTTGGCTCGACGAGACGCTGCACCGCATGGCGCACCGCCACGAGGTGGGCGGCGGCGCGCTCTCGCTCGCGCTGATCGACATCGATCACTTCAAGAGCTTCAACGACCGCTTCGGCCACGCCGCAGGCGACCACGTCCTCACGGTCGTCGCGGCGACGCTCGCACGCAACCTGCGGTCGACGGATCTCGTCGCGCGCTTCGGCGGAGAAGAGTTCGTGATCATCTTTCCGGACACCGGGATCGACGTCGCGTTCGGCGGCGCGGAGCGACTGCGCGAAGCCGTCGCGGCCGAGACCCTCTCCATGCCCGACGGGAAGGCCCTTCCCAGCGTGACGATCTCGATGGGCGTCGCACAGCTCGGGGCCGGGATGAGCGTGCCCGACTCCCTCAAGATCGCCGACCACGCGATGTACCGCGCCAAGCAGGCTGGGCGAAACCGAGTGATGCGCGGCACCGCCGACGACCTCCGCAGGCTCTGAGCGCAGTGCGCGCGTTCGTATCGTTCGACTGGTTGAGCCGCAGCCTGAAGACGAGCGCCTCGGGGAGTGACTCGTTCAAGAAGCAGCGCGCGAAGTCCCGCGCCACCGCAGAGGCCGCGTCGAAGCGCGGGTCGAACGTCGAGCGGTCCACGGGCGAGCCAACGCGCCCGGCGCCGAGTCCATGCCAAACGTGAATGGCGTGTCTCGCCTTCTGCACGCAGGCCGGCGCGCTCGCGATCGAGCGGTGTCGCCCTCGGTCGCGTCGACCAGTACGACGACGCGTGCGCCGAGTATCGCCGCGCGCACGAGCTCGATCCGGGCGCCGACGATGCGGCCGACGCCGACGACGACTGCGGGGGACGCTGACTGACGCTCTCGCGCGTGCGCGACACGATCTCGCCCACGAGGAGATAGAAGCCCAGCGCGATCACGGTGATCGAGACGATCGGGAGGGCGAACCAGGCCGCGACCCACTCTCGAGCGCCACGTTGAATGCGCAGCAGCGCCCCCGCCACCAAGGCGGATGCTTCGTTCCTCCAGGTGGCTCGCTATCTCCGTCGTCCTCGCTGCGTGCAGCGGCTCCGCGAGTGCCGTCGACGCGGGCTCCCCCGCCGACTCAGGCGCGCTCACCGATGCGAACGAGGCCCTCGACGCGACTGGCCTCGACGCGACTGGCCTCGACGCCGCCGCCTTCGACGGGAGCGTCGTCGAGCACGACGCCGGGCCTCGTCCCGACGCCGGCTGCCTCGACATGTTCGCGGCGTGCGCGCATCCGCCGGCCGGCTTCACGCTCTGCGGCGGCGGAGCCGTCGACCCGACGGCGGCACGAACGGCGTGCGACGTGCTCGACCCACCGCGGGACATCTTCACGGGTGTGATGAAGGCATGCGACGCGCTCTCCATCGGGAGCGGTCACTACGACGTCTACTGCGGACCGAGCGCGATCTACGTCTGGGTGTCGCTGGACGGGCTGACCTCGACCGACGTGCTCACCTGCTCGGTCGCGTTCCCGCTTCCCGACGGCGGAGTCGTGACCGGAGCGTTCTACCGGTCGCCGTGGGCCCTCATGGACACGAACAACATGATCTACGCGCACATCGGGACGGGGGGCGGAATGCTGGGCCGCGTCGGCGCGCCGTACGCATCGAGCGACCGTACCGACGACCCTACGCGCTGGGACGGCTCGCTCGCGGTCGACGGCACCCTCGCCGTGACGGCGGGCACGACGAGCGGCACCGGCGCGCTCTACCTCACGTCGGGCCAGCAGGACTGCGACGGGATCCCGACGGGCGACGGCGCGCGCGTGGTGCTCGCGGTCCCGATCAGCTGGGGCAGCTGAGCCACGGCCAGGAGTGAACGGCGAGTGAGCAGCGAGTGAGCAGCGTCTGACCTCCCGTCCCGCGTGCGCGGCGGGCAGGCTGGGCGCATGACGAAGCAGCTGGATTCGGTCGTCGTCCTCGGCGGGAGCATGGGCGGCATGCTCGCAGCAGCCGCGGTCGCGCCGCACGCGAGGCGGGTCACGATCGTCGAGCGCGATCCGCTCGAGGACGGGATCACCGCACGCAAGGGCGTGCCGCAGGGACGCCACAACCACAACCTCTACGCCGGCGGCCGCACCGTCATCGAGCGCCTCCTGCCCGGCTTCACCGACGCGGTCGTCGCGCGCGGCGGGAACGCCGTCGACTCCGGGCTGAAGGGGCGCACGATCTCGCGCGCGACGCCATCGTGGCCGAGCTCACGCTCCGCGATCCCGAGCGTGCCCGCGCGATCCAGCGGGCGCTCTCGGTCCGCAACACGAAGGCCCTCACTGCGAAACGCGGGCGCGAGAGAGAGCGCGCCTTCTTCGATCGCCTCTACGAGATGCGCGGCGACGAGACCTTGCGCAGCTTCTACGACTGGCAGGACGGACAGACCGGTGCCGCACGCCCGTTGCACGAGACCGAGCTCGCGGCCGTGCTCGCGGAGATCGAGGCGCACGAGGGACCGAGCGCC
>JBBSAT010000114.1:0-21482 GCA_038252025.1 Polyangiales bacterium
CGCGACGTCGTGCACGAAGCCCTTCCGGAGCTTCGTTTCTGCTTCGAGTGGCAGCTCGAGCACCATCCGGAGCTTGCGGGCCGCGTGACGATGGAGCTCACGATCGCGGAGGACGGCTCGGTGATCGACCCGCGCGTGCTCGAGGACGAGCTCGACGACGAGACCGTCACGCGCTGCTTCACCCACGTGATCACCGGCCTCCACTTCCCGCCGCCCGATGGCGGAGGGAGCGTGCTCGTGCGCTACCCGTTCACGATGAGCGGCGCGCCGGAGCCGAGGCGACCCGAGGGCATCTAGCGATCACCGCACGCGGAGGAACGCGCCCACGGCGCCGACCGAGAGCTGAGTCGAGTACACGAGCAAGCTCGCGGCGACCGCGTCCTCGGCGGGCACGCCGACCGACGCGTAGAGCGCGACGAACGCCATCTCGCGCGCGCCCGTCCCGCCCACGAGGAAGGGCAGGAAGGCCGTCGCCATCGCCAGCGGGATCGCGACGAAGGACGTGGCAAGCGTCACCTGCGGCGCGAGGGACACGACGATCACGTGCCCCGTGAGCGCGCCGATCGTCTGGGTCGCGAGCGAGAGCAGCACGCCCACCGCGAACGGCCCCGGCCGACCGATCCTCGGTAGGCGTGACGCGATGCGCGCGAGGACCGAAGGGAGCCACTTCGCGATCCGCGCGCCCATCGCGAGCGCTGCGATGGTCGCGATGCCTGCGAGCACACCGCCGATGCTGCCCATCGTGATGGTCGAGCGATCTCCCGACGGGAGCGGAAAGAGCGTGCTCGTCACCGCGACGACGAGGAGGAGCCCGACGAGGCCGAGCACACGCTCGACGAAGACGACCGCGAGCGCGCCGGTCGTGCCGTCGGGCCCGAACGCGTCACGGCTCGCGACGCCGCGCACCGCATCGCCCCCGAGCCCTCCAGGCAGCCACGTGTTGTAGAAGAAGCCGACGAAGTTGAGGCGGACGAGCGTGGAGAACGGCGGGATCGCGCGCGCGCCATACGCCAAGAGCAGCGCCCGCCAGCGCACCGAGCCGACGACGAGGTTCACGCTCGTCAGCGCGCAGGCCGCGACGAACGCGAACGGCGAGACGCGCTGCGCCGCGGTGGCGATCGCGGAGAGGTCGACGCGGAACAGGATCCACGCGAACGCCGCGACGCTGACCGCGATGCGGACGACGAGGAAGATCCGCGCGCGCGTCTTCTGCTTCTGGACCTCTTCCGCGCTCACCGAAAGGACGGGGTTCTCGTCGCTCATCGCCCTGACAACGCCTCTTCCAGCCGACCGACCTCCGGATCCGGGTCGACGTGGGCCGCACGATACGCGTCGAGGGACGTCCGCGCCGCAAGAGAGAGGCCGTCTTCGCGCTGGATCCAGGCGAGCTCGAGCAGAGCGCGGTCCTCGCCGCGCGCGGCTTGGGCCCCGAGCACGGCGGCGGCCTCGACCGGCCTGCCCGCAGCGGCGAGGACGGTCGCCGCTCGTCGCACGAGATCCTCGCGCGAGCAGAGGAAGTACGCGGGGTCCCGGACGAGCGGCGCGAGCCGGCGCGGCAGCGGGCCCCGGCCGATCTCCCTGAGCCCCGCGAGCTCCGTGCCCGAAGCGACCGAGAGGTCACGCGCGGCGACGTCCCCCGCCCGCCGCGCGAAGAGTAGCTCGGTGCGCGCGAGGACGACGAAGCGAACGATCTGCGCACCGACCTCGTGATCGCCCGGAGGCGCCCAGGCGAGCGACGAGACGACGGCCGGGAGCACGCGCTCGGCCATCGAGCGCGGCTCGACTCCGCCAGAAGCTCTCGTCGGGAGCGCGACGAGCAGATTTCCCCGGACCACGCCGTGACCGCGGAGGGTCGCGCTCTCTTCGACCGCGACCTCGACGCGGCCGCGGGCCGTCTCGACGGCGCCCTCGACGAAGGCGACGCGTGGATCGGGGTCGCCGCTGCGGCGCGGTCTGCCGTCGAAGAGCGGATGCCCGCGGAGCGAGCGCCAGTGCCAGGAGGAGGTGGCGAGGCCCTCGACGAACAACGCGAGATCGGGACGCGCTCCGTCCACGTCGCGGCTCATCATCGCGGCGCCCGCGACGAAGTCCGTCCGCGTGACGAGCAGAGCGCGCGGTCCGGGCGCGTCGACGGTCTCGAACGCGAGCGTCTCGAGGTAGGGGAGATCGGCCGAGGCGAGGTGCCCGCCGATCACGCCGAACGCGAGCGGCGCGAGGGCGAGCAGCGGCGAAGCGAGCGCAGCGTTGGGGCGGAGCGCGGAGAGCTCGGCGATCGTTGCCCCCGCAGCGACGAGCGTGAGCGCGAGCGCGGGCGCGAAGTAGGCGACGTTGTCGGGGTTCCGCTCCTCGAGCGGCTGGAGGAGCGCGGCGGCGATCGCCACGAGCGCAAACGCCCACGCTCCGCGGAGAGCTCGTCGAGCGAACGCGACGGGGAGCAGGAGCAACGCAGCGCCACCGCCCTCGACGGCGAGGTAGCGCAGCGCGAGCGCGAGCTGGCCAGCCCGCCCAGCCTCGCCGGCGCCCAGGTTTCGTCGATACGCCGCGCCGGAGAGATACGCGAAGAGCCCCGACGGCGTCGTGGGGTCGCCCCACATGGCCGCGCCCGCCGACGCGCGGATGGGAAGGTAGGCGAGGATCGAGAGCGTGACGACGAGCCCGAGCCCGATCGAGCCGAAGAGCTCCCGGCGCGTGGGGCGACGCAAGAAGCACGAGACGATACCCATCGCCCCCAGGACGAGCGCGTGCGGTGGATGGAGCGCAAAGGCCAAGCCCCCGAGGACAGCCGCGATCCGAAGGCCCGGACCGCCGCGCGACGATCGCACCGCGAGCGCCCAGGCGCCGAGCATCACGCACGCGAGCGCGGACGTGTAGACCTCCGGACGCATCGCGTTGCGCAGGACGGCGGGCAGAAGGGCGACGGAGATCGCCACGCTCATCGCCGCCACGCGAGCGCCGCGATCGGCGCGCGCCGCGAGCGCGAGCGTCGTGTGCCCTGCCGCCCACGCCGCGAGCGCGGCCGCGGCGGACGAGAGCACCGAGAGACGAAACGCGATCGAGCCCAGCGGAACGAGCAACACCGCATGGCCGAGCAGCGCATGGAGCGGCTGCCCGGGTCCGTGAGAGCCGCCGAGCATCGCTGCGGCGCCGGCCAGCTCTCCCGCGTCGTAGGGATGCGGACCGCCCGCCGCGCCGAGCGCGAAGCACGCGAAGATCGCGAGCGCGAGCCAGCGCAGCTCCTTCGCCTCGCTGGCGCCCGATGGCGCGCCCGCAAGGTTCCTTTCGCGCTCCATGACGACCGGCGAGGCGCGCCCTACTGGAGCGAGATGCGGGTTCGCGTGGTCTCGCCCGGGCGGACCTCGACTCGCACGGTGCGCGTGACGTTCAGCTCCGGGTTCACGCACGTCACGCTGTGTGAGCCGCTCATGAGCTGGTGCTCGACGACCGGCGTCTCACCGACCGAGTGACCGTCGATCGACACGTTGCACCAGGGCGTCGCCTGGATCGTGATGTGACCCGGGCCCGCCGCTGGCGTGGGCGTGGAGTGATCGGCGTGCGAGGGCGTCGGGGTCGAGTGCTCGCGCTCGCGCTCGAGCGTGATGGAGAGCTCGGTCGTCTGCCCGCCCGCCGGCGTCACGTCGCGCTCGTCCATGTGCCGGGTCGGGTGCGCGACCCGCAGCCGGTACTCACGCGCCGGAACGCGAAGCTCGTACGGGCTCCCGCCCTCGTACCACGTGGCGTCGAGCTGGACGCGCGCGTCCGGCGGATCGGTGACGATGCGGATGAGCGCCTCGTTCGCGGCGAGCGGCGTACGCACGAGCGGCGTCGTGATGTCTTCCACCTGGCCGGCCACGAGCAGCAGGGTCCGCGTCACGCTGACCCAGCCGTCGAGCGAGATGGCGAGCGTGTGCTCGACGCCCGGCTCGATCTCGGGGACCGTCGCGGGCGAGACGAGCCCGGTGTCTCGTCCATCCAGCAGGATGTGTGCGCCGACCGGCGTGGTCGTCACGCGGGCCACACCGAAGCTCGACGCGCTCGGCCTCGCGAGCGCCGCGTGCACGGTGCTCTCCATCGCGGTCTCGGTGAGATCGAGCTCCTGCGTGAACGGCACGTAGCCCGCCGACGAGATCACCACGGTGTAGTGACGCAGAGGCAGCTCGCGGACCGTCGCCGGCGTGGACTCGGCCTGCACTTCGCCGTCGATGCGAATGGAGGCGCCGGGCGGCTCGCTCTCGAAGGTGATGACGCCCGGGCCGGTCGGTCGTCCGCCGCCGCCCATGATCGCGTACCAGCTGCCGATGCCGATCGCGACGAGCGCGAAGAGCGCCGTGAAGATCCACGGCACACGGCTGGTCTTGCGCGCGCGCACGCCAGACCGGGTGGCCTCCTTGGCCGCCGCTTCTTCCTCGGCTGCGATCTGCGCGGCGATGACCTCGGCGAGCTGACGCCCCTCCGAGAGCATCTGCTTCTGCTGCGCGAGCTTCTCTCCGAACAGATGCTGCATCCAGGAGGAGAGCGTCAGCGGGCTCACCTTCATCTGCTCGGCGCGGATCATCTCCTCGAGATCCGCCTGCATCTCGCGCGCGCTCTGGTAGCGGTTGCTGAGATCCTTCTCGAGCGACTTGAGGATGATCCGCTCGAGGCGCTCCGGCAGGTTCGGGTTCAGCGCGCGAGGCTTCGGGTAGTCGCCCTCGACGATCATCTTCAGCGTGTCCATCTCGTTCTGGCCGCGGAAGAGACGCTTCCCGGTGCAGAGCTCGAAGAGGATCACGCCGAGCGAGAAGACGTCGCTGCGGCCGTCGAGGCCGAGGCCCTGCGCCTGCTCGGGGCTCATGTAGGGGATCTTCCCCTTGAGCTGGCCCGAGCCCGTGTCTTCCATGTGGCTGCGGCCGGCCTTCGCGATGCCGAAGTCGACGAGCTTCACGTCGCCCGTGAAGGTCACGAGGATGTTCTGCGGCGAGACGTCCCGGTGGACGATGTTCATCTGCTCGCCGTCGAGGTTCGCGCGCTCGTGCGCGTACGAGAGACCGGCGCAGCAGCCGAGGACGATCGCGATGGCGTGCTCGAGCGGGAAGGAGGTCTCGTTGACCTTCTTCATCTGCCGGACGATGGAGCGCAGGTCCTCGCCGTGGATGTGCTCCATGGCGATGTAGAACTGACCGTCCGCTTCGCCGACGTCGTAGATGTGCGCGACGTTCGGGTGGTTGAGCGTCGCGGCGATGCGCGCCTCGCTCAGCAGGAGCTCGATGAACGCCTGATCCTGCGCGAGGTGCGGGAGGACGCGCTTGACGACGATGAGCTTCTCGAAGCCGGCCATCGACTTCTGGAGCGCGAGGAAGATCTCCGCCATGCCTCCGAGCGCGAGCTTGCGGATCAGCGTGTACTTACCGAAGCGCCGAGGCATCCCGTCGGGGTCGACGGGGTTCGCACCACTCCCGCCGGCGGTCGGGGGACCGGCCGAAGGGGGCGCGAGGGGGTCTGGAACGCGTGCCGGGTCCGCCACGGAGGATCACCTAGGGGGTAGCTCGAGCGCAGTATCACACGAGGCGTCGAGCGAGTGTCAACGAGGGGTCGAAGCCCCTCCGATGTTACGTGAGTGAAATCTCTTCGAGGGAAAGGATTCGCGCTGGCGTCCGACTCCGCGGGAGGTCCCGAGCGTGGGTCTTCGAAGGACCTCAGCTCGCGAGGCCGAGGGCGAGCTCGGCGAGGATGCTCGGCGCCGCCCGGATCACCCGCGCGGCCATCCCGGGCATGAAGGCCGAGAGCCGTTCGGCGCCCGCTTCCCCGAGCGCGAGCCGAGGACGCCGCTCGAGGATCTGGACGAGCCGGTCCCGCACGAAGAGCGGGTCCCGATAGCCGTGGGGCGGCCCATACCGGGCGAGCCGGCCGTACAGCTCCAGGAACCGGCCGAGCCCGTCGCTGTGGAAGCGGAGCGCCGGCCGGAGCCACTCGATGGCCTCGATGGCGTCCACGTAGCCGCGCTCGACGCCCGGCTCCTGCAAGAAGAGCCCGTCGAGCACCAGCTCGGTCCCGACGTGAGCGACCGCGCGGGCCGCGCCCCAGGGGAGCCCGGCGGCATCGAGCGCCGCGCCCTCGTCCCGGCAGAGGGCGACGAAGGTCGGCGTCGCGTGGAACGCCGCGTCCGTGCGGTGGTGATCGGCGATCCCGGCCGCGAGCGCGGCGTGGTCGTGCTGGGCGAGGCGCGTCCCGGACATCGACGCGAAGTCGGGGAGCATCGCCCCGAGCACGAAGGCCGGGTCGTCGCTCGTGCGACGTGCGATGAGCGAATGTCCGACGAAGTTCACGAGGGCCCGGGTCCGAGGATCGCACGGCGCTCGGGCTCGCGCACCGCGGGCCTGCCCGTCGTGTCAGGCCGTCTCGGCCTCGCTGCGCGCGCGCCAGACGAAGAGCAGCAGCAGACCGGCCGCAGCCCAAGTGATCGCGCTCGCGTGCGCGAGGAGCGCGACGCTGGTCGCCCGGGCCTCGGTCGTGCCGAGCGCTTCGGCGGCGAGCATGAACACGCCCTCCGACGAGCCGATCTGACCCGGGACGAGCACGCCCACCGCCGCCGCGACCAGGTTCGTGCCCTGGACCGTGAGCGCGACGATCGGGTCGACCCGGACCCCGACCGCATGCGCGAGGACCGCGAACTCCGCCGTCTGCACGAGGCGCCCGAGCATCATCACCGCGACCGGCCCGGGCGAGACGAGCGAGACGGCGCGCGATGCGGCGTGAAAGCGCGCGAACGACTCGCTCCGCGTGGGAAATCGACGGCTCAGGAAGCGCTCGATGCGCTCGCTGCGCGCGAGGTAGCGGACGCCGACACCGCTCGCGAAGAGCACGACCGCGTGGATCAGGATCGCGACGACGAGCATGCGATCGTCCGAGGTGATCGACGCAGCGAGCGCGCACGGTAGCGAGAAGAGCGCGGAGCTGAGGAGCACGTTGGCCTGGTTGGTCGCGCCCAGCGCCGCCGCGGTGCTCGCGCCGATGTCGCGGTAGAGGAGCGCTCCCTTCGCGACCTCGGAGGCGCTTCGTCCTCCCGGCATGACGTTCATCACGCCGTGCCCGACCACGTGCGCGAGCATCATCCGGAGGGCACCGACGTTCTTCGACTTTTCTCGCCCGAGCACGAGCGCGCTCGCGACGGCGTCGCAGGCGATGCGCGCGCCCTCGAGGAAGAGGACGAGCGGCATGAACGGGAGCGCTTCGCCGACCAGCGCCAGGATCGTGTCCGTGCCCGCGTGCCGGACGATCGACACGAGCAGCGCGATCCCGACGAGCGCGAGCGTGACGCGGAGGAAAGGAGCCCACGACCGCCTCGGGGCCGCGACCGCTTCAGGCACGCGACGCTTCGCTCCCGAGGACGGCGGGCGGGAGAGAAAGGGCGAGGCGAACGAGCACGGGACGTCTCCAACGGGGGAAGAGGCGCCGATCGTGACCGCGCACGCGATCGTTGCAACCAGGCCCGCCGCACCGGAGACTCGAGCGATGGCCATCGACGGTGAAGAGCCGGGGGCGGAGAGCGTCGCCGAGGAGTCGCTGGAGGCGGGGCGGCTTCAGCCCGACCACCCGATCTCGAAGATCGGAGAGCGGACCGGGCGCGATCCCGCGCTGCTCGCGCGCTACGTCGCGGCGATCGAGCGGAAGGGCCAGGCCGTGCTGATCGGGCCCCCGGGCGCGGGCAAGAGCTTCCTCGCGCACCAGCTCGCGCGGCACCTCGTCGCCGGCGGCGACGGCTTCGTGCAGCGCCTCGCGCTGCATCCGGGGACGACCTACGAGGACTTCGTGCAGGGCTACCGGCCCGTACTTCGGAAGGACGGCACGACGCACTGGCCGCTCTGCCGCGGTCGCTTCGTGCTCTTCGTGGAGAAGGCGCTCGCGCGGCGCGGGCGCTGCGTGCTGATCCTCGAGGAGATGCAGCGCGCAGACGTGGGGACCCTGCTCGGCGAGCTGGTGCACCTGCTCGAGTATCGCGACGAGCCGATGCCGCTCGCCTCGGGCGACTCGCCCTTCGTGCTGCCGTCGAACGTGCGGATCGTCGGGACGATGAGCTCGACCGATCCGCGGAAGACCGGCGCCGACCACGTGCTGCGCCGCCGGTTCGCGTACCTGCGCGTGGCGCCGGATCCGGAGACGCTGCGCCGCTTCCACGCGAACACCGGCTTCCCGGTGGACGGGCTCATCTCGACGCTCGCGCGCGTCGACGCGCTCGTGCGGGATCCCGATCGCGCGCTCGGCGTGTCGTACTTCCTTCGCGAGGATCTCGCGGAGACGATCGAGGACATCTGGCGCTTCGAGGTCGAGCCGATGCTGGAGGGCTTGCTCGCGGATCGCCCGGCAGACGCTGCGCGGCTCCGGTGGGACGCGGTGCGCTACCGCATCCTGGGCTGACGGCGCGACGCCCTCGACGAGCGGGCGACTCACGTTCGGCCCACCGCCCGGGGGGCGAGGTGCTCATACCGTTTGCGGGGCTCCGCTTTCGGCGCCCGGCTTGTCGGTGCTTTCGAGGCGCATAGCTGGCTGCGCGGCCCTGACCACGCCACGCACCGAGCACCGCGTGTCGGCGCGCTCGCGCTCCTCGGCGACGCCTGCCTCGCCGTGACGCGTCGAGCTCACGCCCCCGAGTCGTCGAGGCGATAGCCGACGCCTGGCTCGTTGAGAAGGAGCTTCGGGCGCGCCGGATCGACCTCCAGCTTGCGGCGGAGGTGCGTCATGTACACGCGCAGGTACTGGTTCTGCGAACCGGCGTTCGGGCCCCAGACCTCCTGCAGGATCTGCCGATGAGTCAGCACACGCCCTGCGTGCTTCGCGAGGACGAGCAGGAGCCGGAACTCGATCGGCGTCAGGTGCACCGGCTCGCCGCGCACGCGCACCACGTGACGCGGGACGTCGACCTCGAGCGCGCCGACGACGAGCACCCCGGAGCTCGCCTCGATCCCCGCCGAGCGCCGTAGCGCGGCGCGCAGACGCGCGAGGAGCTCGTTCACGCCGAACGGCTTCGTCAGGTAGTCGTCGGCGCCGGCGTCCAGCGCCTGAACCTTGTCGTCCTCTCGCCCTCGCGCCGACACGACGAGGATGGGCACCTGCGACCACTCGCGGATCTGCTGCGTGAGCGCGAGGCCGTCGGCATCCGGAAGGCCGAGGTCGAGGAGCACCACGTCGGGTTGGTGCTGCGTCGCCATCGCGACGCCTTCGGCGGCGCTCGCCGCGAGCACGACGTCGTAGCCGTGGCTCGCGAGCGTGGCCCGCAGGAAGCGACGCATCGGCAGCTCGTCCTCGATCACCAGGACGCGGGTGCGCGCATCGGTCATTCGACGCTCGCTTCGATGGGAGGAACCGGCGGCTCGCCGCGAAGCGGAAGCGTGACTCGAAAGACCGCCCCTTCGCCCTCCCGGTTCGAGGCGGTGATCGTCCCGCCGTGCGCTCGCGCGATGCCGCGACAGATCGCGAGGCCCAAGCCCACTCCGCCGGTCGCGCCGCCCGCACGAACGAACTTCTCGAAGACGCGCGCCTCGCTCCCGCGCGGGATCCCCGGGCCTCGATCGGCGACGTCGATCGTGACGGCGTCGGCGCTGGAGCGCGCGTCGATCTCGATCGGACTGCCCTCGGGCGTGTGCTTCAGGACGTTCTCGAGCAGGTTCACGAGCACCAGGTCGAAGAGCACCGGGTCGACGAGGACCAGGACCGTCGACGGCACCCGGATGATGACCTCTCGCGCCGAGAGCCGTGCGTCGAGGCGCGAGAGCGCTGCGCCGACGAGCTCCTCGACCGGGACCCACTCGGCGACGACCTCGAGCCCCGGCGCGTCCACGCGGCTCATGTCGAGAAGGTTCGAGACGAGGCGCGCGAGGCGGCTCGCTTCGTCTCGGATCGTCGCCGTCAGCTCGGTGCGCTGGTCGGGCGCGAGCAGCGTGCGCTCGTCGAGGAGGGTCGTCGCCGCGCCGAGCACCACCCCGATGGGTGAGCGGAGGTCGTGAGACACGGAGCTGAGGATCGAGCTGCGTAGCTCCTCCGTCTCGGCCCGCACGCGCGCCGCCTCGGCTTCACCCGCGAGGCGCGCGAGACGCTCGGCGAGCGAGCCGATCAGCACGGCCGCGCAGATCATCACCGCGAACGTGACGAGGTACCGGAGATCGTTGACCTTGAACGTGAAGAAGGGCAGGACGAAGAAGAAGTCGAGCAGCCCGACGGCGAGAAACGCAGCGGCGATCGACGGTCCTCGACCGAGGGTCATCGCGACCGCGGCGATGGCAACCAGCAGCATCATGGCGACGTCGGAGAGGTCGACGATGTCTCCGAGCGCCCCTGCGAGCGCGGCCGCCGCGACCACCGGGACCACGCCGCGTGCGTAGCGCCCGAGAGGTCGCGTGCGCAGGCCGTCGGTCGATCGAGCGCGGGCGCGGGGCACTGTGCTCGCAGTGTGGGGAGGAGCCGGCCGGGCGCGCCAGGTGACGTTCCCGCGCACGTGCCAGGCGTTCCCGGACGTCGCGGTCCCACGCGCGGACGCGCGCACGTCAGAGCTCGATCTGCATGCCGACCTCGACGACGCGCTCCGGGGGGATCGCGAAGAAGTCGGTGGCCGAGCGCGCGTTTCGCGAGAGGAACGCGAAGAGCAGCTTGCGGCCGTACGAGAGCCCGGCCCGGTGGGTGACGACGAGCTTCTCGCGCCCGAGATAGAAGGTCGTGTCGCGTGGGTCGGTGTGGAGCCCGTGCTTCTCCGCTGCGCGCAGCACCTCGGTCACGCTCGGCGTGTGCATGAAGCCGTAGCGCGCGGTCACTCGATGGAAGCCTCGCCCCAGCGTCTCGACCTCCACGCGGTGCTCTCGCTGGACGAAAGGCACCGCCGACGTCGCGATCGAGAGCAGCACGACCTGCTCGTGCAACGCCTGGTTGTGGCGCACGTGGTGGAGGAGCACTGGAGGCGTCGCGTGGTTGCTGCTCGTCATGAACACGGCAGTGCCAGGGACGCGCGGGAGGTGGCGGATCTCGACCCCCGCGAGGAAGTCCGCGAGCGGCAGGGAGCGGCTCCGCAGTGACTTTCCGACGCGGTCCCGGCCTCGCTTCCACGTGGTCATCGCGAGCAAGATCAGGGTCGCCACGGCGAGCGGGATCCAGCCGCCGCTCTCGATCTTGACGAGGTTCGCGCCGAAGAAGGCCAGGTCGACGATCAGCATCGCCGCGGCGATGGCTCCGGCGCGCGCCGTGCCCCATCGCTTCCTCGTCACCATGAAGAAGAGGCCGGTCGTGATGGCCATCGTGCCGGTGACCGCGATCCCGTACGCCGCCGCCATCCGGCTCGAGCTCTGAAAGCCGACGACCAGCGCGATGCACGCAGTCATCAGCAGCCAGTTCACCTCGGGGACGTAGATCTGTCCCTCGTGCGAGCCGGAGGTGTGGCGGATCTCGAGGCGCGGCAGGTAGCCGAGCTGCATGCCCTGACGCGTGAGCGAGAACGCGCCCGAGATGAGCGCTTGAGATGCGATGACGGTGGCGCACGTGGCGAGGAGGACCAGCGGGATGCGCGCCCAGCCCGTTCCCACCATCGCGAAGAACGAGTCCGTGTGGAGCTCGGGGTGCGCGACGAGGAGCGCGCCCTGTCCGAAGTAGTTGAGGATGAGCATCGGCCAGACGAACAGCGTCCAAGCGCGCGCGATCGGAGAGCGCCCGAAGTGCCCCATGTCCGCGTAGAGCGCCTCGCCGCCGGTGATGCAGAGGACGACGCTGCCGAGCACCAAGTACCCCGCGAGCCCGTGGCGCACGAAGAACGCAATGGCGTGCCTCGGGTCGGCGATCGCCCAGAGGACGCTCGGCATCGTGCTGATCCAGTACGCGCCGAGGAGCCCGAGCGTGAGGAACCAGACGAGCATGACGGGGCCGAAGACCGCGCCGATCCCTCCCGTGCCTCGCGACTGCAGCCCGAAGAGCGTGAGGAGGATCGCGACGGACACGCCGACGACCACGCGGCGGTCGAGGCCCGGGACGATGCCGTCGATGCCCTCGACCGCGGAGAGAACCGAGATCGCAGGCGTGAGCATGCCGTCGGCATAGAGGAGCGCCGCGCCGAAGAGCCCGAGGAGGACGAACGCAGGGATCTTGGTGCTCGGGCGCTTCGGGAGGACGAGCGCGAGCAGCGCGAGGATCCCGCCCTCGCCTTCGTTGTCGGCGCGCGTGACGAGCGCGACGTACTTGATCGTGACCACGGCGGTCATCGACCAGAAGAAGAGCCCGAGCAGACCGAGCACGTCCGCGTGCGTGGGCTCGATACCCGTGCTCGCGTGGAAGCACTCGCGGAGCGCGTAGAGGGGCGAGGTCCCGATGTCGCCATAGACGACGCCGAGCGCGCCGATGGCGAGGCGAAGCAGCGGGCGACGCGCGTGCGTTGCCTGCGCCGCGGAGGAGCCGGACATGGGCGCTACGCTACGGCGCTCCGGCGGGAGTCACTGCAAAGACCGAGCGCGTAGGTGCTAAGAACACGCTAACGAGCGGCGGAGCTCAAGCGGTGCGCGGACGCCATCCGTAGCGCGCGAGATCGATTCGGCCTTCCCCATCGAAACGAACACCCTCGCTCTCGAGCATCGCGCGCTGGAGGTCCTCGTGCTCATGCTCGGTCGAGATGCCGCCGCTCGCGTTGACGACGCGCTGCCACGGGATCGTGCCCTCAGCCGCAGCGCGGATCGCCCAGCCGACACCGACCGGCGTGAGCCGCCCGCCGATGAGCCTGGAGAGCTGGCCGTACGTGGCGACGCGTCCCTTCGGAATGCGCTTCACGAGCGCCTGCACCCGCGCGAACGGCGAGGGCTCCTTCTTCTCACCCTTCTTGCGCGTCGGCTCGTTCGTCATCACTCGGGCTCGCTGGGGCTCGTTCGGCCGCCGTGGCCGTGTCGAAGACCTCACCCTATGCGTCGATCGACGGGTTCGCCCATCCGTTCGCGTCGAGCGAACACGCTTGGCGACGAGGAGTGAGCTCCACCTCGTCTGCGCGTGCGGGCGCGAGATCCATGACAGTTCGGTACAATTGGAAGAGACTCCACCGCGATGACGACCCCCGAGCATCACGTGCTGGTCGTCGACGACGAAGCCGCGAACGTGGATCTGCTGCGCCGCGTCCTGACGCATCACGGCTACCGTGTAACGGGAGCGCTGTCGGCGGAGGCGGCGCTGGAGGCCATCGCGACGGAGCAGCCCGACGTCGTGGTGCTCGACGTCTTCATGCCCAAGACGAGCGGCTTCGACGCCATCCGTGCCATCCGCGCCAGCGAAGCGACCGCGACCCTGCCCATCATCATCGCCTCGGCGCTGGCGGACTCGGAGCACATCGTTCGCGGCCTGAACGAGGGCGCGAACGACTACGTCACCAAGCCCTTCGTGATGCCGGTGCTCTTCGCGCGTCTCGCGGCGCTCTTGCGTTCGGCCGAGCTCGTCAAGCGCCTCGAAGTACAGACCGAGATCCTCTCGAAGATGGCCGCCTACGACGAGCTCACGGGGCTCTTCAACCGACGTTCGCTCTTCCACACCCTCGAGACGGAGATCAGCCGCGGTCGGCGGTATCGGCGCGACCTTTCCTTGCTGATGCTCGATCTCGACGGGTTCAAGGCCATCAACGACACGCATGGACACCCCGTCGGAGACCAGGTGCTGCGCGAGTTCGCGCGGCGCCTACAAGGGGCCCTTCGAACGATGGACGCTGCCTGTCGCTACGGAGGCGAGGAGTTCTGCGCGATCCTTCCCGAGACCAGCGCGGCGGGTGCCGCCGCCGCAGCCGAGCGAATCCGGGCGAGGTGCGCAGCGACGCCGTACGAGACGCAGCGAGGGCCCGTGACCATGACCGTGTCGATCGGCGCTTCGACCGCCGTCCCAGGTGGGACGGCCCCGGTGACGGACCTGCTCGGCGAGGCCGACGCCGCGCTGCTGCGTGCCAAGAAGAACGGGCGCAATCGCGTCGAGCGCTTCGAGGCGACGGACACCGATCCGGAGTGATCGAGAGGGTCGAGCCGGCCGGCGAGATCGTGAAGCGCTTCGCCGCCGCGCTCGGCGAAGGCGCGAGCGCGAGCGCCTGATCGATGCAGCATGGGCAGATGCGCGCCAAATGACGACTCGCAGCGCAGAGGACGTGCTCGCGCGGGCGCGCGTGGCGAGCCTCGTGGCCGCGCTCGCGAACGGCACACCGGTGGAGCTCCTGCGTCCCGAGCTGCAGCGCCACGGGCTCGGCATCCATCTCACCGAGGTCGAGGCCGCGTGGCTCTGGGCCGACGAGGTGCCCGACGCCGAACCGAGCTCTCAGCTCGAGGCGATGCGGGCGCTCGCGTGGGCGCTCGGGCTCTTGTCCTCGCTCGGCGCACCCGATCCCGAAGCGTGCGCGGCGGTGCAAGACGCGCTCGACGACCCGTCGCTGGGCGAGCTCGTGCTGCGCGACGAGAATGAGCTCCGCGCGATGCTGCGCTCGATCGAGCAGGCGATCGCCGAGGGCGAGGCGCCGCCGAACGAGCGCGTCGACCGCGAGCGCCTCGTGTGGCGCCGTCGCGCACTGCGCTGGGCGCTCGGCGAGCAGGCCGCGTGGGGTGAATGAGGGCTGTGGGACGGCGGACGGCCTCTGTCCGGAGCGGAGAAGACGCACGCTCGAGATCCGGGAATTCGGCTGCACGCCGTAGACCCAGCATCTTGCCGGACGAACGAGCGCTCGGCGTGTACCCGGTCAGCGGGATACGCTCGCGCTGGGTGGTGGAGGACGGCATGGCGGACGATGTGCCCGGACGGGCGACGATCGACGAGCGCGAGGGCGGACGCGAGGGGGCCGTGCGGTGGTTCCAGGGCATGGCCGTGGCCGGCATCTTCGCAGACGTTGGCGCCCGCGGTGCCGGCGTGCCTCCTTCTCGATCGCTCCAGGGCGTGAGCGCCCACGCCGAGAACCGATGGGTGGTCGCCGTGTGCAAGCGGGTGCTCGCGAAACGCGCTTCACCGAGCGAAGCGGCGGCGAAGCCCGAGGCTGCGCTGCGTTCTTCATGACTCGTCTCTTCGTACACACGCTGGCGATCGCCGCTCGGTGCGGGGGCACATCACGACCTGGACGGCAACGGTGAGCGCGCGCGCGCGTGTCGATGGACGACGCCGATCGCGCCCGACGCGCCGGGAGATGGTGTCCTGGTTGCTCGTCCTGCGCGGGGCGAAGCTCGGCGCCGTGGGGGCGCTCGCTGCGTCGATGGGCACCGCGCAAGCGCTCGGATGGATTCGCGTGGGGGCGCACGACGCGAGCGAGATGGCGATACCCACGCTCGCGGGCGCGTCCCTGATGGGTCTGTGCACCTTGCTCGGAGCCGCGCTCGCGCCCGACACGATACGACGCCAACTGCTACCGATCGCGGGCCGATGGTTCGCGGGGGCACTGGTGCTCGCGGCCTGGGGCGCCTGGCTGCTGAGCAGATAGCTGACTCGGCCCATGCGGCGAGCCATCGCCACCTCCGCTCGAAGGGCTCTCGGACGATCGACGCCGCGTCGCCTCCTCGACGTCTCGACTTGCCTTCGTGCCATGTCTGGACATCTCGCGTCGGCTGTCGTTCCGTCGACGCAACTCCCATCGACAACAGTCGGACGAGCTCACCCTGCTCCACGCCGCCCGACCGGTGTCGCTCAACCTCGGTGGGCCTGGCGCGTGGCTCACGAGCCGAGCGCTTCAGAGCGCGAGGATTCCCGCGCGCACCACCATCGCCGCGAGCACGAGCGACGAGATCACGAAGAGCGCGAAGCGCACCTGGATCTTGTTGACGGTCGCCTGAAAGACACTGTGGACGATCCGCAGAGCGACGTACGCCCAGGCGAGCGCGAGGTCGACCGTCGTCGCGCCCGAAAGCAGCGCGAGCACGATCGTCATCGGGTAGAACACGGTTGGCTGTTCGAAGAGGTGATTGTAGTTGTCCGCCTTCCAACGCACGACCGCTGGGAGAGTCGCCATCTGCTCCCCTCGCGGGAGGTTGGGATCGAGCTGCATCTTCGACCGCAGGATCTCGGGGACGCGGGTCGCGTACATCCACGCCCACATGACGAAGGTCCACGCGGCGAGCGCGATGGCGGGAAGGAGGAACGAGGGGTTCGCGAGCATGGGACGGACCCTAATACGGCGCGTGAGCGACGGCTGCTCGCGTGTGGACTCGGCCACGAGTCCGGGCAACGATGCCGCGCGCCGCACGTGTGAGACGCAGGCGATGAGACGTCGCGGCTCGGCTTCGGATCGAACGGAGAGCACATGGGACGACGGTGCGGAGACGTCGCGCGGATCGCGCTGCTCGTGGTGGCGACCTTCGGATGTGGCGGCGCGGAGCGCACACGGGTCTCCGAGCCCGCGCGAGCGGAAGGCGAGGTCGTCGAGGTGCGCGCGCAGATCCCGGACGGGATGCCCGCCGAGGGAACGGCGATAGCGATCGCGTTCACGCCATCCGAGATCGCCGCCGGCGTGTCCGAGGATCCCGCGCACTTCACGGAGATCCTGACGCGCGTGCAGGTGACGCGCCTCGTGCGCGCGGTCGACGGCGCGATCGCCCTCGACGTGCGCATCACCGAGCGACCTGCGACCGTGCAGCTCGCCTTCGACACCGCAGGGCTCGGCCTCGAGGCGCTCTTCGGCGCGCCGTCCGGCATCGCGCTCGGCCGCGTCGAAGTGCCGGTGGAAGGCGCCCCGCTGGAGGCATCGCTGGCTGGCCGTCCGTTCGAGCAGCCGGCCGAGGCGTGCACCGGCGAGCGCGAGGAGCTCCTCGTGCTGGACGCGCCAGAGACGCGCCACCAGGGCGATCGAGGCGAGCGCCGACTCTGCGTGCGGCTGCCGCCGTCGTACGCGGGCGCCGACGCGCAGCGCTACCCGGTCGTGCTCATGTTTCCGGGCTTCTCCGGGTGGCACGCCAACGGAAACACGTGGCGGCAGCGAGCTCTCTTCGAGCGCATCGGCGCGGAGCTGGGAGTGGAGGCGATCTACGTGGGTGTCGGGACCAGGACGGCTGAGGGAACGAGCTACCTCGACACGTCCGAGCGCTTCGGCGACTGGGACCGATACGCGAGCGAGCGCATCGTCACGGAGCTCGACGCGCGGTACCGAACGCTCCCGCGGCGCGCGACCGTCGGCCACTCGACCGGAGGATGGAACGCCGTCGCGCTCGCCACCCGCCACCCCGAGCTCTTCGTCGCGATGGCGTCGAGCTCACCCGACGCGCTCGATCTCGACACGTGGATGCTCGACGAGCGCGGAGCGCTGCGTCCGGAGTGGCTCGCGTGGATCCGTGTGGAGGACGCGCTCTCCGGACCGGGCCAGATGGTCAGCTACGCGGCGGCGTGGTCTCCGGACGCTTCGGCGCCGCGCGGGTTTCTCTGGCCCGTCGATCTCTCGACCGGCGCGCTTCGCCCGGAGGTCTACGCACGCTGGCAGGCGCGGTCGCCGGTGCGCGAGCTCGCCACGCCGGAGGGCCTCGCCCGCGTACGGCAGCTCTCCGGTCGCATCGTGATCACCGCAGGCCGCGCCGACGAGTTCGGTCTGTTCGCGCCCAGCGAGCGCTACGTCGCACGCCTCCGCGAGGCCGGCATCGAGGTGGAGTGGCGACCCACCGACTTCGGGCACTTCGGGCACGACGAGGAGCGCTTCGGCCCGCTCGCGCGCTTCCTTCTGACGCGGCTCGCACCGGAGGAAGACGGTGAGGTCGGCGTTCGCTGATTGGCGAGCACAGCCGTGATGGTAGCGGCATGGTGGCTTGCGGACGAGAGACAGACGACCTTCACCGGCGGACGCCCCGTGATCGCGATCGACGCGTCGGGCGTCCCGTGGATCGCCTACCGCGACGGCGTACGAGAGCGTTGAAGGCGTCCGCGCGCGCTGCGACCGGGAACCGTACGCACGCCGCGCCGCCTGATCGCACGCCTACGGCGTCTCGAGGATCTCGTGCGCCTCGTACGCAGCGACGAGCGACTCGAGCGCGCGGATCTCGTGCCGCAACGCTTCGCCCGTCTCGGTGTCGCCGACCGTGCGCGGCGGCGAGAAGATCTCGAGGTGCTCGATCGTCGGGATCACGTCCGCGCCGCGCTCGACCGCCTCGCGGACCGAGTCGAAGTGGTGGTGCTGCGCGAGCCGTGTGCCCGTCGCGTCGAGGATCAGCGTGTAGCCATGGTCGCCGTAGGCCTCGGAGAACGCGCCATCGATCGTCACCGCGCGCCCCGAGCGCTTGAGCGGTGACTCGCCCTTCTCGATCTTCACCGGCACGTGACCGTTCACGAGGAGGCCGTGCTCAGCGTCGCCGCCGAGCTCGCGGCAGACCTCGGTGCAGAACGCCGCGTCGTGGATGCGGTCGAAGTACGCGTTCTTGTGCTCCGCGTGCGTGGCTCGATCCTCGACGAGGTATGTCTCGAACGTCGCCATGCGATCCTTGCCGAAGAGCGGCGAGCCCGGCCCAGCCCAGAGGAAGTAGAACGCGTCGACGTCGTCCGGCTTCTGGTCTTGGAACGCGCGCCGCACCTTCTGCTCCAGCGCCGTGAAGAGCGCGCGGCCCGAGCGCGGCTCGCCGTCCACGACCACCAAGAGCGGCTTGCCCCCTTCGTCGACGGGAAGACAGCCGTGGAAGATGAGCGCGCGGTCGCGCGCCAGCAGCATGCTCCCGTGGCGCTCTACGAAGCGCATGTGCTCCCAGAGCACGCGGCTCGTGAGGAACGACTGGCGAACGCGATCGATGCACGCCTGCTCCTCGGGGTGGAGCGCGTAGGGATCCACCCAGTCGATGGTGGGAAAGTGCGTGTCGAGGAGCGCGTGCTCGCGGCCCTCGATCGTCACCGTTCCGGCGGTGGGATCGATGCGGTGGAGCAGGCGCCGGTCGTCCATGCCCCACTCGGGGTGGCGCGCGATGGCCTGCCCTTCGAGCTTGAGCTGGAGGATCGCCATCGCCTTCTGCATGCGATCCATGTGCACGCGATCGCGGAGGCCCTCGCCCTTCACCGCGAAGCGCGTGGCAGGATCGCCCCCGTACATCGTGCGCGTGAGCTTCTCGACGGGGGCCATCGTGATCCCGTAGCCCTCCTCGAGCTGCGAGAGGCGCCGATACCGGAGCGCGATGCGGATCACGGTGGCGATGAGCGCCTCCTGACCGAGGCACGCGCCCATCCAGCTCGCGTCGTGGTTGCCCCATACGATCGAGACGCGCCGCTGCCGCATCAGGAGCTCGACGACGCGGTCGATGCGCGGCCCGCGATCGCCGAGGTCTCCCGCGACGACGAGCTCCTCGACGGAGAGGTCGCGGACGACGTGCGCGAGCGCGCGGAGCAGATCGATCTCGTGCTCGGCGCGCAGCAGCGGATCGACGAGCGCCGCGTGAAACGCCTCGCGTCCGTCCTCTACCGCGCGGCTCGCGACGAGCTCGCGGAGGATTCCTGCGAACGCAGGCGGATACGTCTTCTCCACGTGGCGTCGCGTGTGACGGCGGCTGAGCGCGCGGACGATCTCGACCTGGCGCTCGACGGCCGTGCGGACGAAGCGCGCCCGCTCCTCGGGATCGTCGGGGCGGACGCGCGCGTACGTCTCGCGCGGGTAGTAGACGAGCGAGAGCAGCGCGCGGAGCTCCGCTTCCGAGAGGCGGCCCCGGAAGATCGTCTCGACGAGCGCGCGCAGCGTGCCGGACGCGTTGTGCACGATGTGGGTGAGCTTCTTGTGCTCGCCGTGCACGTCCGAGACGACGTGCACCGTGCCCTTGGGCAGGCCGAGCACGGCGCCGAGGTGCCCGATCTCGGCGAGCGCGCTGTCGGTGTTCGGGTAGCGGCGCGCGAGCGCGCGCAGGAGCGGGAGCGTGGCCGGAGTGCTCATGCCGCGGGCGATGATACCCGGACGACGCCGTCGTGACGCGATACGGTGCGCGCATGACTCCTTCGGTCCCCGACGGCGTGATCGACGTCGGCAACGGGCTCTTCAACCTCCGCGGCTCCTTCAAGATCGCCGGCGTCGTCGACGTGGGCACGCAGGCCTCGCTCGTCGAGCTGAGGAGCGGCGACTTCGTGATGCTCGATGCATGCGGCCTGACCGACGTGCAGCGCCGCTTCGTGGACCAGCGCACCGACGGCGGCCGCCGCGTCGAGGCATTCCTACATCTGCATCCGTTCCACACCCTCCACGTCGAAGCGATGGCGCGCGCGTATCCCGGGGCGAAGCTCTACGGGACCGCGCGCCATCACGACCGACTGCGCTCGCTCGCGTGGGAGCCGCTCCGCACCGACGACCCGGCGCTGCACGCACGGTACGCGGGCGACCTCGCGTTCACCGTCCCGCGCGGCGTCGACCTGGTGCCCGAACGCGAGAGCGTGCACTTCGCGTCGGTGCTCGCGCTCCACCGAGCGAGCCGGACCATCCACGTCGACGACACGCTCGACGGGCGCGATGCAAGCGCTCGAACGCGGCCACGTACTCACGGTACGACGAGGTCGAGGTCGCGAGCGCCCCCTTCACGGCGAGTCGGCGGGCGCGTCTTCGTCGTTCCCTTCGTCGTCGCGGGCCTCGTCGGAGCGGAGGTCGACCAGGCCCGCCTGGTCGGCCGCGCCGAGGATGCCGATCGCCACCAGGCCGATGCCCATCGCAACGACGGTTCGGCCGGTGATGGTACCGGTGTCCGAGTCGCCGCGATCCAGCCAGCCGACCTCCCGCGCGCGTGGGCGAGGTGCGCCGGGCGGGAGCAACGTTGCAGCCGCCACGAGGCTGCCCGCGAGCAGCGAGGCGAGGACGACGACGCTGGTGAGGCCGTGCAGCGCGAGCGCGAGCCAGCCCGGCCACGTTCGCTCCGAGCGCGCGCCTGCGTCTCGGATGGTGCGACGCCCCGCGCGCCAACCGAAGACGGTGAGCAGGATCGATGCGCCGAGGACGCACAGACCGAGGGCAGGCCACAGACAGAGCACGACGCCCGTGAGTCCGCACGCGGCCGCCAGCAGCGCCGCGAGCGCAGAGATCCGGGCGGTCGCCCAGAAGGCACCGCGCGGCCGCTCCGGGGGCCCCTCGTCGGCAGACATGGGCGCGCGGTCGGCACGGAGCACCTGGTCGTCGTCTCTCACCTGACGGAATTCATCCTCGACGAACTCATCCTCGCCCGCAATGCCAAATGACCAACGCATGGAGGTCACGGCGAGCGCGTCGTACTTGCGCTGCCGGGCGCGGACGTCAGACGCCCAGCTCGAGCGCACGCATCGTGAAGGCCCGCGCGAGGACGCGAGCGGTAGGCAGGCCCAAGAGCCCGGACACCAACGTCTCGCGAAACCTCGGATGCGCGGTCGGTCGACCGAGCCACATGTTCATCTCGGCGCGTCGCGTCGCGGTCTTCGCGATGCCGCGCCGCAGCAGCGCGTCGCGCGCCAGCGCGTGCTCCGGATCGCGTCGCGCGCCGAGCTCGCGCGCGAGCACCTTCGCCACCGAGCGCGCGCCGAGCCAGCCCAGGTTCATGCCTTGCCCGCCGATCGGCGACACCACGTGCGCCGCGTCTCCGACC
>JBBSAT010000115.1:0-21258 GCA_038252025.1 Polyangiales bacterium
CGAGGATGGCGAGCTGCAGGCCCTCCTTGCTCGCGAAGTGCGCGAAGAGCCCGCTCTTGCTCATACCGACGCGCTCCGCGAGCGCGCCGATCGAGACACCCTCGAGGCCGCTCTCGCTCGCCAGCGCGAGCGCGTGTCCGAGCACGTGGCTTCGAGTGGCTTCGCCTTTTCGCACCACCGAGGAATAGCACGAGCGTTCGTATGAGCAACCCTAGCCTTGCGTACGGGGGGGACGGGATGTAGGTCGCCTCCAGATGCGACCCCTCCTCGCTCTCGGATCACTCATCGCGGTCCTCACCGCCGCGGGCTGCACACCGAGCTTCGTGCGCGCGCCGACGACACCGACTCACGAAGACCTCGCGTTCGGTCCGCCTCAGGATCTGGAGCCGACGGGCGTCGCCGAGGATCCGCCGATGGAGATGCGTCTCTATCCGGGCGATCAGGTGACGCTTCGCCTGACGTCTGCGGAGACAGAAGAAGTGCCCGGGCTGGTCGTCGACGAGCGGGGAGTCCTGCACGTCCCGCTCGGAGGCGACGTGGACGTGCTCGGGATCGGGCTCAACGAGGCCGAGCGCCGCGTCGAAACCGCGATGCAGCAGTACGACCGCACCGTTCGCGTCTCGGTCGTCCTCACGGCGCCGCTCGGTCATCAAGCCTCCGTCATCGGCGCGGTCTCCGACCCCGGCCGTTTTCCCGTCACTCCCGGCCTTCGCCTCGCCGATCTCATCGCCGCTGCTGGCGGGCCCATGCGCTCGGAGACCGATGGTCTCGCGCTGACGACGGCAGACCTCGCCGGTGCGCATCTCGTGCGCGACGGCCAGACAGTCCCGGTCAGCGTCCCGCTCGCGATCCAGGGTGATCCGCTTCACAACATCCGGATCAGGCCGGGCGACACGCTCTACGTGCCGGGCGAGCTCTATCGGCTGGTGACCGTGCTCGGCCAGGTCGACTCGCCGCAGATGTTCGCGCATCGCCCTGGGATGCGGCTGACCCAGGCTCTCGCGATCGCCGGCGGGATCACGCGAGACGGAAACTGGGGCGACGTCCGCGTGATCCGCGGAGACCACGAGCATCCGCGCGTCTATGGATCGAGCGTCGCCGACATCGTCGACGGACGCGCGCCCGACGTGGTGCTCGCGCCCGGTGACATCGTCTACGTGGCGAGCGCGGGCCACGCGGATCTTCGCGACGTCATGAACTCGGTCAACTTCTTCCTCAACACCGCGATGACGGCCGCGAGCGCCACGATCCCCGCACTCATCCTCAGTCAACACTGACCCCTGGAGCGCACGGACGGTGCGCTTCGCCACGCGAGAACTTCGATGAGCACACCTTTCTCTGCCTGGGTGATCGGCAACGAGTCTCTGGTCGTCCAGTGCAGCGAGATCCTCCTCGCGCGCGGTCACCGAATCCTCGGCGTCGCGACGAGCGACGCAGCGATCACGACCTGGGCGGGCGAGCGGCGGCTGCCCGTGGTCCCGCCCGGAAAGCAGCTCGGATCTGCGATCCGCGCGGGATCGCCTGAGCCCTTCGAGTGGCTCCTCTCCATCGCGAACCTGACGATCGTGCAGGACGACGCGCTCTCGCTGCCCACGAAAGGAACGATCAATTTCCACGACGGGCCGCTGCCGAAGTACGCGGGCCTGAACGCGCCCAGCTGGGCGCTCTTGAACGGCGAGAACAGGCACGGGATCTCCTGGCACGTCGTCGAGAAGGGGATCGACGAAGGGGACCTCGTCGCACAGCGCGCGTTCGATCTTCTCGAAGGCGACACGAGCGTCGTCGTCAACACCCGCTGCTACGAGCTGGCGATCGAGTCGTTCGGCGAGCTCGTCGGCAAGCTCGAGTCGGGGAACCTCGAGCGCGTGAAGCAAGACCTGACCGAGAGGACCTACTACGGGCGTTGGGATCGGCCGCCGGCCATGTCCACGATCGACTGGCGGAAGCCTGCCAAGGACATCGCTCGTCTGGTGCGTGCGCTCGACTTCGGTCCGCGGTACGCGAGCCCGCTCGGAACGGCGAAGCTCTTCGCCCGCGGCTCGGTCTTGCTCGTGCCGGAAGCGCGCGAGGGTGCGGCTGCGGTGAACGAGGCTCCGGGCACGGTGCTCGCCGTGGACGAGTCCGGCGGCGTGGAGGTCGCGACCGGCCTCGGCTCCATCCGTCTTCCCACGCTCCTGTCTCGCGACGCGAGCTCGGTGTCCGTCGAGCAGCTCGCGGCGCTCGGCGTGGTGCGCGGCACGAAGCTCGACGAGCTCGACGGGGCGAGGGCAGAGAAGCTCGGCAAGCTCGACGTCTCGCTCGCAAAGCACGAGTCGTACTGGGGCCGCGCCCTCGTGCGCGTGGCTCCCATCGAGCTGCCGTATGTCGATCGAGAGGGCGCGCGAGCCGAGAGGCAGCCCTCCTGCGTGCACGCACCGCTCGCGCTCCCGCCCGGGATCGATCGCGCGGGTGTGCTCGCAGGCGCGCTCGCGTGGCTGTCGGGCATCACGAGCCATCGCTCGTTCGATCTCGGCTACCGCAGCCCGACGCTCGCCCGCGCCACGATGGGAGAGGACGAGCTCGTCGCCGACGTCCTGCCGCTCCACGCCGAGATCACGGACGGGATGACGTTCGAGCAGCTTCGGGCCGCGGCGGCCGAGGAGCGCGAGAAGGTAGAGAGCCACGTCGGCTACCCGCGGGACCTGCTGCGGCGGATCCCAGGAGCGCGAAGTCATCGCTTCGAGGTCGTCGTCGAAGAGGTCGAGAGCCTGGACGGGATCCGGCCGAGGGCCGGCGCGATCGTCACGCTCGCCGTTCTTCCCGACGCCAGCGCGGCCACGCTCGTGTGCGATGCCTCGCGGCTCACCGGTGCGCAGATCGACGGCATGTCGCGTCGGCTCGGTGGTCTTCTCGCGGCGGCGATGCGGAGCCCGAGCACGACGGTGACCGAGCTCCCACTCCTCACCGCGGAAGAGCGCGAGACGATCCTCGGGCGCTGGAACGCGACGACGACGGACTATCCCGCGAGCGCTTGTGTGCACCAGCTCATCGAGCGCCAGGTCGACCGCACGCCAGACGCCACCGCGCTCGTGTTCGAAGGCACCGCGCTCACGTACCGCGAGCTGGACGGGCGCGCGAACCAGCTCGCGCGCACCCTCGCGAACGTCGGCGTCACGCCGGGCGATCGCGTCGCGCTCCACGTGGCGCGCACGCCCGAGCTCGTCATCGGGGCGCTCGCGATCTGGAAGGCGGGCGCGGCCTACGTTCCGGTCGACCCGGCGTACCCGAAGGATCGGATCGCGCTCTACCTCACCGACAGCGAGTCGCGGGCCATCGTCACGACCGATGGCCTCGCGAAGGAGCTTCCGGACACGAGCGCAGCCGTCGTCCGGCTCGACTCCGCGCGCGCGACCATCGACCAGGCGAGCACCGCGCGCCTCGACCTGCCGCTCGAGTCGAGCTCGGTCGCCTACTTGATCTACACCTCGGGATCGACCGGCACGCCCAAGGGCGTGATGGTCGAGCACCGGAACGTGGCGAACTTCTTCGCCGGGATGGATCCGGTCGTCCCGCACCAGCCCCCAGGCACGTGGCTCGCGGTGACGAGCCTCTCGTTCGACATCGCCGTGCTCGAGCTGTTCTACACGCTGGCGCGTGGCTTTCGCGTCGTGCTCTCGTCGGACCAGGATCGCGCGCTCGTCTCGAGCGGCCGCAAGCAGACGGATCGGAAGGAGATCGGCTTCTCGCTCTTCTACTTCGCGAGCGACGAAGGCGAGAAGAACGCCGGCAAGTACAGGCTCCTCCTCGATGGCGCGCGCTTCGCGGACGAGAACGGCTTCCAGGCGGTGTGGACTCCCGAGCGGCACTTCGGTGCGTTCGGCGGGCTCTACCCGAACCCCTCCGTCGCCAGCGCCGCGATCGCCGCGGTCACGAAGCACGTGAAGATCCGTGCCGGGTCGTGCGTGCTCCCGCTCCACCATCCGATCCGCGTCGCCGAAGAGTGGGCGCTCGTCGACAACCTCTCGAACGGGCGCGTCGGCATCTCGTTCGCGTCCGGATGGCACCCGAACGACTTCGTGCTGCGGCCCGAGAGCTACGCGAGCGCGAAGGCCGTGATGCTCCGTGACATGGAGGTCGTGCGACGCCTCTGGCGCGGGGAGACGATCGAGTTCGACGGGCCGAAAGGCAAGGTGCCCGTCACGACGCTGCCCCGCCCCGTTCAGAAGGAGCTGCCGGTCTGGCTCACGGCGGCGGGAAACCCCGAGACGTTCGCGGCCGCTGCGCGCGCCGGCGCGGGCCTGCTGACTCACTTGCTCGGCCAGAGCATCGAGGAGGTCGGCGAGAAGGTCGCCGTCTACCGCAAGGCGTGGAAGGACGCGGGCCACGCAGGTCGAGGGCACGTGACCCTGATGCTGCACACGTTCGTCGGACACGACGACGCCTCGGTGCGCGAGACGGTGCGGGGCCCGATGAAGGGCTATCTCAAGAGCTCACTGCAGCTCATCCAGCAGCACGCGTCGACGTTCCCGGCGTTCAAACAGCACGCGAAGGACGGCGCGTCGTTCGAGGACAACTTCACGTCCCTCTCTCCGGAGGACATGGAGGCGCTGCTCGACCACAGCTTCGAGCGCTACTACCAGACGAGCGCCTTGTTCGGCACGCCCGAGAGCGCGCTCGCCATGGTCGAGCGTTGCAAGGCGGTCGACGTCGACGAGATCGCGTGCCTCGTGGACTTCGGGATCGACTCGGACACCGTGCTCGCGCACCTGCCCAAGCTCGACGCGCTGCGCCGCCGGTCCCTCCCGAGCACCCAGACCGCCGCGGATGACTGGTCGATCGCGGCGCAGATCGAGCGGCACGAGGTCACTCACCTCCAGTGCACGCCGAGCATGGCGCGGATGCTGGTCGGCAACGACGAGTCGCGGGCGGCGCTCGCGCACGTGAAGAACCTCTACATCGGAGGCGAGGCGCTGCCCGGGCCGCTCGTGCGCGAGATCGGAGACGCCACGCGCGCGACCGTCACGAACATGTACGGCCCGACGGAGACCACCGTCTGGTCCACCGTGGCCGCCGCCAGCGCGATCGCTGGCACCGTGTCGATCGGAAAGCCCATCGCGAACACGAGCGTCTACGTGCTCGACGCGAGCCTGAGGCCGGTCCCGGTCTCCGCCCCAGGCGAGCTCTACATCGGCGGGGCGGGCGTCACGCGCGGCTACTTCCGGCGTCCCGAGCTGACCGCGGAGCGCTTCGTGCCGGACCCGTTCGCCGGCGGAACGTCGCGGATGTACCGGACGGGCGACCTCGTTCGCTGGACCCCGGAAGGAACGCTCGACTTCCTGGGTCGGGTGGATCACCAGGTGAAGATCCGCGGCTATCGCATCGAGCTCGGCGAGATCGAAGCTCGCCTCGTCGCGCTGCCCGCGATCCGCGAAGGAGTCGTCGTCGCGCGCGAGGACGTGCCCGGCGATCTCCGCCTCGTCGCCTACTACACCACCGTGCCCGGCGAGCCCGCGCCGGACGCCGACGCGCTGCGAGCGCACCTCGCGGGGACGCTGCCCGAGTTCATGATCCCGTCGCACTTCGTCGAGCTCGCGCGCTTCCCCCTCACGCCCAACGCGAAGATCGATCGGAAGGCCCTGCCGAAGCCAGGCGCGGGGACGGAGACGCGCACGCGCTCCGTCGAGCACGTCGAGGCGACGGGCGACATCGAGAAGCAGATCGCCGCCGTCTGGGCGAAGCTGCTCGGGCTCTCGAAGGTCGGGACGAGGGACAGCTTCTTCGCGCTCGGCGGGCACTCGTTGCTCGCGGTCTCCGCGCACCGCGAGATCAAGGTCGCGACGGGCAAGGAACTCACCATCACCGACATCTTCCGGTTCCCGACGATCGCGGGGCTCGCCTCGTTCCTCGGCGGTGAAGGAGCGAGCGACGGCAAGAGAGAGCTCGACGTCAGCGTCGAACGAGCGGCCGCGCGTCGTGATGCGCTGAGCCGTCGCGCCGACGCTCGCCGTCGCTGAGACCTCGTGACGGATCGAGCGGATGGCAGCGCGCGCGCGGACGACGACGAGCCGCCGCGCGCGCAGCTCCTCGGAGAGGGCTCGACCCTCGTGCTGCTTGGAGCGGCGATCGCGGACATCGCTCCGGATCTCACGCCCGGCGAGGCAGCGATGGTCGCGCGCGCGGTTCCGAAGCGCGTGCGCGAGCTCGCAGCGGGGAGGGCGCTCGCGCGGCGTGCGCTCGTGGCGCTCGGTCGCTCCACCGCCGAGATCCTCTCGACGCCCGACCGCGATCCGATCTGGCCAAGCGGTGTCGCCGGCTCCATCTCGCACACCGACGACTACTGCGCGGTCGTCCTCGGCGAGGCAGGCAGCACCGGGCACGTCGGGCTCGATGTGGAAGGGCGGGGCAACGTTCCGGTCGACCTCTGGTCGCTCACCTTCGTCGACGAGGAGATCGCCTTCCTCGAGACGCTCTCTGGTAGCGCGCGGACGGACGCGGCGGCGATCCTGTTCTCGGCGAAGGAGGCCTTCTACAAGGCACAGTATCCGCGCACACGTGTGATCCTCTCGTTCCACGACGTGACGATCCGCCTCGAAGCCGACGGATCGTTCACCGCAGCGCTGAACGTGGTCGTTCGAGGGATCACGACGCCGATGTTCAGCGGTCGATTCGCTGTGTGCGCCCAGCGCGTTTGGAGCCTCTGCCGGGTCCCGGCACAGCTGGACCGGTGACCGCGTAGGCATCATGTTCGCATGGCCCCGTCGAGCTCATGGCGATCGAAAAACAGCGCGTGGAAGCCGATGATGTGCAGAAGCCCGAGCGGCCGGGTCGCCCCGTCGAGCCGCTGCGCGTTCGGAGGGCCGTCGAAGGCGGCAAGTGGTGGGTCCTCGGCGCGGCGATCGTCGGGCTCGCGCTCGGCGTCGTCCTCGCAAGGTTCGCCGTACGCCACAGCTTCGAGACCAGCGGTACGCTTCGCTACGAGGGCGCTCCTCCCCTCGACGTGTCCACCGCTCCAAACCTCGCGCGCGAGCTGCCGGGCCTCGTGGAGGCGTTGCGCCGCGAGCAGGTGATCGGCGCGCTACGCGAGCGCCTCGGCCTCACCGAGACGCCGACGGCCGTGCTCCAGCTCCGGTTCAGGCAGGAGGTCGATGCAGACTCTGGTCTCATCACGCTCACCGGGCGCGGAGACGACCCAGAGGAAGCAGCCGACTTCGTCAACACGCTGATGGACGTGTTCAGCCAGTATCAGGACCGCCATCGCGCGCAGGAGATCGTGGCCGCCGTGGCCGCGCTCGATGGGCGCATCACCGCCGCGCAGGCCGAGGTCGACACCTCGCGAGCGGCCTACGACGCGTTTCGAGCCCAGCACGGCATCGGTGACCTGACGACCGAGCAGCAGTCGGCGATCGAGCAGGCGGCAGACCTTCGCGCGCAGGCACAGCTGGCGACGGCGGAGGTGGCCGCGCTCGGTGCGCGCGTCACGCAGCTTCGCGACGAGGCTCGCCATGCCCCTCGCACCGAGGTGATCTCGGCGTCCACCGCCTCGCCGGATGAAGAGGCCCTCGCGACCGCCCGCTCCGAGCTGGAGAGCGTGCGCGGCCGGCTCTCGCCGGATCATCCTCGCCTCCAAGCTCTCGAGCAGCAGGTCGCGCAGCTCCAGTCGCGCGTTCGAAGCGGTCATGGCTCGCGCATCGGCTCGTCCGTCATGGGCGCGAGCGCGACCTACACGACCGTCGCGACCGCGCTCGCCGAGGCGGAGGCCGACCTCTCCGCCGCGCGTCAGCGAAGCACACAGCTCGCGACGCTCGCGGACGAGGGCCGCGAGCGGGTCACCATGTTCTCCGGGATCGAGGGCGAAGCGACGGGGCTGCTGGCCGACGTGACCGTGAAGGAGGCTCTCGCGACGGATCTGCGAAACCAGCGCGCGCGTCTGACCAGCCTGCTCGAGCAACCCGACGCCGGCTTTCGCGTCGTCGCGCGAGCAGAGGCGCCCGAGGACGCGGTGCCCTCGCGCCGCAAGTACTACGTCGCGATCGGCGTGCCCCTTCTGTTCCTTCTCGTCGCGCTCGGAGTGATCCTGTTTCGCGCGTTCCGCTCGCTGACCCTGCAGAGCGCCGCCGAGGTCGCTTTCTGGGGTCGCGGCCCCGTCGTCGCCAGCTCGACGTGGCCACGTGAGCCGCACGCGCTCTCGGATCTGATCGCAGATCTCGATGACTTCGTCCCCGACGCGCGTGGCTCGATGCTCGTCGTCGGAGCCACGGATCGCGAGGCGGTCCTTGCCGCGGAGCTGGCGAAGCAGCTCTCGGGTGACTTCGTGTCCGACGCGACGCAGGTCGACCTCGTCTCTCGCTCGTACGAGCCACCCGACGAGCTGCCGATCAGGAGGAGCCTTCCGGCGGGTGACTTCTCCCCCGGTAGCTCGATCGAGCTACTCGGACCGCCGACGATCTCTCAGAACGGCGCGCCCTTCGGCTTGCTCTCGACCGTGCCCGTCAGACTGCCGCTGCTCACTGCCACCGCATGGGACGGGGCGCCGAGCGGGCAAGCGCTCCGTCGCGCCGCTCGGCTGGCCGATCGAGTGCTGGTCGTCGTTCCCTCCGGTGCCGTCCGCATCACCGATCTCGCGAGCCTTCGAACGCGCCTCGGACGCGAAGAAGGGATCGCGTACGTGCTGACGGGCATCTCCGAGGAGATCGCGGCGCTTCCCGATCGCTGCGGCTCGGTCGAGGAGTTCTGGTCGGCCACCCGCGAGGCCGACGCGCGGTGAAGAAGCTCCTCGCGCTGTCGTCGGGCGGTGGTCACTTCGTCGAGCTCGTCCGCCTGCGCGCCGCCTTCGCCGGCACGAGCGTCACCTGGGCGACCGTCTCGCCGGCCTACTCGGCGCACGTGCCGGGTGAGCGCCTGCTGGTCGTCCCCGACGCGACGCGCTGGGATCGCGTGCGGCTCGCCAGCGCGGTCCTTCGGATCGCACGGCTCGTCCGCCACGAGCGGCCCGACGTCGTCGTCTCGACGGGCGCGCTCCCGGGCTTCTTCGCGATCGCGCTCGGACGAGCCGTCGGCGCCCGGACGGTGTTCGTCGATAGCTTCGCGAACGTGGAGGAGCTCTCCCTCTCGGGGCGTCTCGCGAGCCGCGTGGCGCACGAGTGCCTCACCCAGTGGCCAGAGCTCGCGCGGCCCGACGGGGCGCGGTTCGAGGGCAGTGTGATCGGCGAAGTGGACCCTGGCAGCGACGAGGCGCCCCCTGCGCCCGTGCATCGACCGCTCCGCGTGTTCGTCACCGTCGGCGCGCAGATGCCCTTCGATCGACTCCTCGCGGCAGTGGAGGCCGTGGCGAAAGGTCGCGCGCTCGACGTCTTCGCCCAGAAGGGCGTCGGCGGGCGAGCTTGCGGGCTCCCCGGGCCCGACCTGCTGGCGCCGGCGGCGTTCCAAGAGCGCTACGACTGGGCCGACCTGGTGGTCGCGCACGCCGGCACGGGGTCGATCCTCGCCGCGCTCGAGCTCGGAAAGCCCATCGCCGTGATGGCCAGGCGCGCTGCGCTCGCGGAGACGCGGAACGACCATCAGATCGCGACGGCGGCGCGGTTCAACGCGCGCTTCGGCGTGCCGATCTTCGAGGACGCGGACGGGCTCGGCGCGATCCTCGATCAGCGCCGCTTTCGAACCACCCGGGTAGGACGCGACGCGGAGCCGCGCCTGGTCGAGACGCTTCGCCGCTTCATCGCCGCCTGAGCGCTAGGCGATCGCTGCTGCGATCCGCGCCGCGAGATCCTCCGCGGCCGCGCCGTCGAGCTTGCTGGTCCGCCACTCGATCCCGAGCCCGGCCGCTCCATGCCGCGGGATGATGTGGAAGTGAACGTGGAACACCGCCTGATGTGCCGCTCCGCCGTTGTTCTGGAGGACGTTGTAGTCGGTCGCGCCGGTCGCCTTCAGCACCGCCCGGGCGATTCGTGGGAGCACGCGTCCGAGCGCGGCTGCCTGGTCGTCCGAGAGCTCGTGGAGGAACGCCTTCCGCTCCTTCGGGATCACCAGAGTGTGGCCCTCGGAGAGAGGACCGACGTCGAGGAACGCGAGGACGTGCTCGTCCTCGTAGACGCGATGGCAGGGGATCTCGCCATCGAGGATGCGGGCGAAGATCGTCTTCTCGCTCATCGCGATCCTCCGCCCGCGCAGCGGAACACGACGCGCCCGACGAAGAAGGGGCCCATCTTCGCGATGAACTCCGACGTCTGACGCGTGTGCCGCATCGTCTGAACGATGTGGGAGAGCGGGTGCAGATCCTTGCCGATGAGGCCGATGACGAACTCGTTGTCGCCCGCGTCGAGCCCGTGACACGCGAGCCGGACGTCGTGCGTGAGATCGGCCCGTCCGTACGCCATCCCAATACTCGCGTGCTCGCGGAGGATGATCGACTGGTCGTGCTTCTCGAGCTTCTCGAACGCGCCGTTGCGACGAAGTGGGTACCAGACGCCCCAGTCCCAGCCCTCCTTGAGCACGTACTCGATCGGCCGCCGAAGGATGGCGTGCTCGAGCTCGGGCTCGTGGCCGAGCGAGTAGGTGCGGCCGAGCATCGTGTACTCGTCGCGCTGAACGATCTTCGTTCGCCGCAAGACGGGCGCGAGCTTCGTCAGAAAGTCCGCGGGGTCCTCCGACCAGGTGAGGATCGCGAGGCCCGAGGGCGCGTTCAAGTCCTCGTAGACGACCGAGGGCACGCCATGGTCGGCCAGCGCGGCGGTGAGCTCGCTGCGCGCGACGTCGAAGCTCGTCCCTCGGTCGACGTCGTAGACGGTGAGCTGCATGAAGAGGCGCCGGTCGAGCATCTGCCGCTCGCCGTCCTTCTTCCCGCCCCACTCACGGACGTCGATGTCGGGCAGGCCTGGGGGAGGCTGGCCAGGGGCGTGCTGTCCAGGGGCTTCCGGCTTCGTGGTGCTCTCGCTCATGGCGAGAAGCTACCCATACGAAACGAAGAAGGCCACCGATTGCTCGGCGGCCTTCGTTCGCAGTGGATCCCGCGGCCCGTCGGCCTCTGGCTACTTCTTCTTCTCGGTCTTTCCGTCAGGCTTGCCGGCCTTCACGGCGACCTTCTCCGGCGCTCCGTCGACCTTCTCCGGCGCTCCGTCGGCCTTGGCCTCCGTCTCGTCGTCGTCGTCGTCGTCATCATCATCCTCGTCGTCCGGCTCACCGGGCGGCTCCTCGATGCCTTCGTCGGCGCGCTTCTGCACCAGAGCGACCATGCGCGCCCGCACCTCGGGCTTCGGCGCGAGCAGGATCGTCATGGTCTTCGCTTCCATGCGCGCGGTCTGCTCGATGATCGCGATGTCCTTCGAGACCTCGATGAAGTGGATGAGCTGTCGCTCCGCCGTCTCCGGGTGTGTGATCTCGCGACCGCGGAAGCGGCACGTGACCTTCACCTTGTTTCCCTCTTCGAGGAAACGGCGGATGTGGCGAGCCTTGACGTCGAGGTCGTGATCGTCCGTCTTCGGACGGACCTTCACTTCCTTCAGCTCGGTCGTCAGCGCGCGCTTTCGCGTGTCGTTCTCGCGCTTCTTCTCTTCGTACTTGTACCGCCCGTAGTCCATGATCTTGCAGACCGGGGGCATGGCCTTCGGGTTGACCTCGACGAGATCGAGCTCTTTCTCGCGAGCGAGACGGAGCGCCTCGTGCGTCGGGAGCACGCCGAGCATCTCGCCTTCGGGACCGACGACGCGCACCTCGGGCACGCGAATCCGGTGGTTCGTGCGGGGACCCGTGAAGACGCCACGAGCATTGCGAGGATCGAAGCGGGGGTTTGCGATGGGGATCTACCTCCTGTGAGAAGAGCGCTGACTCTTCGAAGACTGTCCGAGACTGCGAGGCGACGAGCGCCGCGCGGCGCGATGATGATGCGGGACGCCCCCTGAAACAAGGGGCACGGCGGCGAATGAGCCAGGGCCCTCCCGGCTGGCCGGTCAGGTACGGAACGAGGGCGCCGCGCTCTCGTGCACCAGGCGCGCGATGACCTCCTCGATCGGGACGGCGCCGAGCTCCTGGTTGCCGTCGCGAACCGTCAGGCCGAGCGAGCGCGAGCCGGTCTCTTTCTCTCCGACCACGGCGCGATATGGGATGCGCATGTTGCGGGCGGCCTTGATCTTCGCGCCGAGCTTGTCGTTGCTGAGGTCGAGCGTGACCCGGATGCCCGCCTTGCGAAGGAGCGCTGCGGCTTCCTTGGCCCACGCATCCCAGCTCTCGTGAACGGTGATGATCGCGATCTGCTCGGGGGCGAGCCAGGTCGGGAACGCGCCGCCGACGTGCTCCGTGAGCACGCCGAAGAAGCGCTCCACCGAGCCGAGGATCGCGCGGTGTAGCATCACGGGCCGAGGCATCGTGTTCTCGGGCGAGACGTACGAGAGGTCGAAGCGCTCGGGCAGGTTGAAGTCCGCCTGCATCGTGCCGAGCTGCCACGATCGACCGATCGCGTCCTTGAGATGGAACTCGATCTTCGGCCCGTAGAACGCGCCCTCGCCCTCGGCGATCTCGAACGGCAACTTCTTCGAGGTCACCGCGTCGATGAGAGCCTTCTCCGAACGGTCCCAGACATCGTCCGCACCCAGCCGCTGCTCCGGCCGCGTCGCGATCACGACGCGGACCTCCGTGAAGCCGAAGTCTCGGTACACCTGGTAGACGAGATCGATGAAGCTCTCGATCTCGCCCTGCATCTGGTCGTCCGTGCAGAAGACGTGCGCGTCGTCCTGGCAGAACGTCCGCACGCGCGTGAGCCCCTGGGTCACGCCGCTGCGCTCGTAGCGATGCAGGCGCCCGAAGTCGGCGATGCGCATCGGAAGCGAGCGGTAGCTGCGTCGCTCCATCCCGAAGAACAGGCAGTGGCCCGGGCAGTTCATCGGCTTGATGCCGAAGCGCGCGTGCTCTTGCACTGCATCGGCGCTCATCGGCGATGCGTCGCCGCCCGCCGCGATGTCCTTGGCGATGTGCTCGAAGTCCTCGCGGGTCGCCGCGAAGTACATGTTCTCCCCATAGTTCGGGAGGTGCCCCGAGGTCTCGAAGAGCTTGCGATCGAAGATCTGCGGCGTGACCACCTCGTCATAGCCGTGGTGCACGTAGAGCTGACGCACGTAGTCGACGAGGAGCTGATAGATCTTCGCGCCGCGCGGGAGGAAGAACGGCGAGGCCGGCGCCCACGGATGGAAGCCGACGAGCTCGAGCTCTTTCCCGAGCTTCCGATGGTCGCGCTTCTTCGCTTCCTCGATCTGATGAAGGTACGTCCGGAGCGCCTTCGCGTCGGCGAAGGCCGTCCCGTAGATGCGCTGAAGCATCGGGTTCCGCTCGTCGCCCCGCCAGTACGCGCCTGCGGTGGTGGTCAGCTGAAACGCCTTGAGGAACTTCGTCGACGGAACGTGCGGACCTTCGCAGAGGTCGAGCCAGTCGCCGTGGCGATACAGTGAGATGGCCTCGCCCTTCGCCGCGAGTCGCTCGAGGTGCTCCAGCTTGTAAGTCTCGCCGAGCTTCGTGAGGATCGCTCGCGCTTCGTCCGCGCTCACGACCTCGCGTCGGAACGGCAGGTCGCCCTCGACGATCTCGAGCATCTTCTTCTCGATCTCGCGCAGCTCTTCGTCCGAGAAGGGACCCGCCTTGCGATCGTAGTCGTAGAAGAACCCGTTCTCGGTGGCAGGCCCGAACGCGACCTTCGTGCCTGGGTAGAGCCGCTGAACGGCGTCCGCCATCACGTGTGCGCTCGAGTGACGGATCACCGCGAGCCCTTCCGCGGCGCTCGCCGCGATGGGCGTGACCTCGGCGCTCTCGGGGATCGGCGTCATCAGATCACGCACCCGCGTGTCGCCGTCGATCGTGACGCGCGCCGCGATCGTATCGGGGCGGAGCGCGCCCTTCTTCTCGAGGGCTTCGCGCGTCGTGATCATCGTCGAGTTCTCCGGGAAAGCGAGAGGCTTTCGCCCTGGAAACTAGGCACACACGGACTCGAACCGTGGACCCCTACCGTGTCAAGGTAGTGCTCTACCAACTGAGCTATGCGCCTGAAAGAGGCGCTTGACTAGCGCCCCGCCTCGAACGAGTCAAGAACGACTCGGACTCTCGTTGGCCGCAGACTCTGGTGGGTCACGGCGACCATGACCGCGGCCGAACCCACCGACACGTCGCCTGGCAGGTCTGTTAGTGTCGTCAGCACTTCTTGGGAGGTGCTGGATGCGCATCGTGGTGACTCGGCTGGCTTTTCTGATGCTCGCGTCCTTCGCGATCCCGGCGTGCTCCTCGGGCGGAGGCGTCGCGCGGCGCGATGGCGGGATCGCCGATGCCGACCCCGCCGATGCCCCAGGCCGCGCCAACGAGTGCAACGACGGCGTCCACTTCTGCCCGGAAGGTTTCATCTGCGCCGCCGTGATGAGCGTGAACCGCTGCGTCCCGGATCCCGATCCGCCGCCGCCCGGCGACGGCACGCGCTGCGGAGACTGCCCCGCGCCGGGCCAGTGTCGCTCCGGGATCTGCGTCCAGCCGAGCCCGGGCGGCGACGTCTGCGAGTTCGACGACGCCTGTCTCGACGGTCATTTCTGTATCGCGGGGAGCTGCACGCCGGACCCGCGCATCCCCGTTCCCTGTGTCGACGTGAGCGTCTGCTCGCCCGGCTTCGTGTGTGAGATGGGCACCTGCGCGTGCGTCCACACGTCCGACTGTCCGATCGGCCTCGAGTGCACCCTGGGCGTCTGTCTCCCCGGCCCCGGCGGCGACTCGTGCATCGCCGACGCCGACTGCCCCGCTGCGATGGTCTGCGAAGGCGGTCGGTGTCGCGACGCCACCGTCTGCGACATCGTCGCGCCGAACCTCACCGGCACCTGGGACATGCACTCGACGCTGCGCCTTCGCGAGGCGCTGCCGAGCTGGCTCTCCTCGTTCCTCGACGGCATCGCCGGACCGCTTCGCTTCCTGAGCGGTGCGGCGACGTGCATCGACTTCGGCCTTCCGGGCTGGGTCGAGTCCGCGATCTGCGATCTCGTTCGACCCTACGTGGACATGTTCCTCCCGCCGTGGGCGCCCGCCGTGTTCGATGCGATCGCCGATCTGAACGACGTCCTGAACACCTGGGAGATCGACGAGACGATGTCCCTGACGGCAGGCAGCGTCTCGGACAGCTATCGCGGCACCCACACCTGGGAGCGCGTCCACTTCACGTATCGTGATCGCCCGCTGATGGGTGATCCGTCGACGGTCTTCGACTGGCGCTTCTCCCCCAACGCCTTCAACGCGAACGTCGTCTGCGGCGTGTTCAACATCGATCGTCACTCGGTGCACGTCAGCATCGGCTCGATCATCAGCTGGCTGGTCGATGCGCTCGTCTACGAGACGAGCGGTCACCGCTGGTCGGGCCTCGAGGAAGCGCTCACCGAGATCTCGCGCGGCTTCTGCGAAGGCCTGGCCGCCGCAGCGGACGACGCCATCGACTACCCGGGCGTCGGCAGCACGGTGCGGAGCGTCTGCACCAGCACCGTCGCGACGCTCATCACCACCGCGATCCGCGACGTGCTCGACGCCCGGATCGGCGCCGACCCGATCACGCTGCGCGGCTACGCGAACATCGGCGGGCCGAACTCGCTCGTGATGGGCCACTGGGATGGCACGCTCATCGGGAGCGACTTCACCG
This sequence comes from Polyangiales bacterium, assembly GCA_038252025.1. Taxonomy (GTDB): domain Bacteria; phylum Myxococcota_A; class Polyangia; order Polyangiales; family Sandaracinaceae; genus JBBSAT01. The sequence goes on from JBBSAT010000115.1 coordinate 15,620, forward strand.
GCGACTGGCAAGCGACGCGCTGAGCGTCGGCGTGCCGATCCGGTTCGAACATCTCTCCAAGTCCTTCGGCTCGAAGGTCGTCCTCGACGACGTCTCGCTCGACGTCGCCGACGGCGAGTGCTTCTTCGTCATCGGCGGCTCCGGCGTCGGCAAGAGCGTGCTGATCAAGCACCTGGTCGGGCTGCTCCGCCCTGACAGCGGGCAGATCTGGCTCGACGGTCAGGAGGTCAGCGGCCTGTCGGAGACCGAGCTCGCTCCCATCCGGAAGAAGTGCGCGATGGTCTTCCAGTCCTCGACGCTCTTCGACTCGATGACGTGCGCCGAGAACGTGGCGCTCCCGCTGCGCATCTATCGTGGGCTCTCGATGAAGGAGGCGCTCGTCGAAGCGGAGGCGCGGCTAGGCCAGGTGCACATGCAGGCCTTCGGAAAGAGCTTTCCGGCCGAGCTCGGCGATGGGATGCGGAAGCGCGTCGCCATCGCGCGCGCGCTCACGCTCGAGCCGCGCTACGTGCTCTTCGACGAGCCGACGACCTCGCTCGATCCCGTTTCTGCGCGACGCGTCGACCAGATGATCCGCGAGCTCACCCGATCGATGAACGTGACGGCGGTCGTGGTGAGCCACGATCTCCCTTCGATCTTCGGAATCGCCGATCGAATCGCGATGCTGTACAAGGGCCACGTTCGGGCGGTCGGTACGCCGAGCGAGATCCGCGCGACGGACGATCCGATCGTGCGGCAGTTCATCGAGGGCACGGCCGAGGGACCCATCGAGACGTGAGCGCCCCCCAGCGGAATCGCGCCCCCGAGCCGGGCGGCTCCTCGTGAGAGGCCTCTCGATGGAGGCCCGCGTAGGGCTGCTCGTCCTGCTCGCGATGGCGCTTCTCGGCGCTTTCGTCTTCGTGCTCGGCGGCGTGTCGTTCGCCGACGGCTATCCCATCTACGCCGACTTCGACAACCCGGGGAGCGTGCAGGCGGGCGCGCCGGTGCGCGTCGGCGGTGTGAAGGTCGGCCGCATCGAGGAGGTCACGTACCTCGGCGGGCGGCTGGATGCGACGACTGGCCGGCGCCCGCTCGTCCGGCTGCGCTTGAGCATCGAGCGCGACGTCCAGGACACCATCCACGACGACGCGCTCTTCTACGTCACGTCTCAGGGCGTGCTCGGAGAGCAGTTCGTCGCCGTGGATCCCGGCACGGCCGAGCACCCCGTGCTCCCTGAAGGATCGATCGTGCAAGGCGTGGATCCGCCGCGCCTCGATCTCGCGCTCGCCCTCGGGTACGAGCTTCTCGAGGACCTCGTCGCCGGCGTGCGCGCCAACCGCGACGAGCTCGGAGGCCTGCTCGACGACGTCGTGACGCTGATCCACGTGCTCCGGGATCTGCTCGACGGGAACCGCGAGCGCGTCGACCACATCATCGAGAACGTCGACACCGCGACCGACGAGGGGCTCGCGCTCTTGCGAGGCGCGCGCGAGACGTACGTCGACGGAGCGCGGCCGCAGCGGATCCTCGCGCGGGTCGAGCACCTGGTGGGCACGCTCGATCGCGAGGCCAGCCCGATCCTCCGCGACGTTCACGACGTCGCGACGAGCGCGCGCGACACGCTCGGTGCGATCGGTCCCACCGAACGCCAGGAGATCCAGGACACGATCCACGCGGCCGCGCGGATCTCGGGAGACGTCGAGACGGCCGCGGTCGATGCGCGCGATCTCGTTCATCACGTCCGAGAAGGGGAGGGAACGATCGGCGCCCTGCTCATGGACGAGGAGATCTACGACGATCTCCAGGAGATGATCCGGGACCTGAAGCACAACCCCTGGAAGTTCTTCTGGCGAGAGTAGCGGCGGGCTCCTCGCCGCATCGGACGCGAAGTCCGCGCTCAGGCAGCGTCGACGTCGGCGTCGTCGGCGGGGACGAACGCGTCCACCGGCGTCGCAGCGTCGACGGGCGTCGCAGCGTCGACAGGCGTCGCCGCATCGGTCCCAGCATCGACCGGCGCCGGGCCGGTGTCGGTCCCCGCATCGATCGGCGGCGGGCCAGTGTCGGGCATCGGACCCGTATCGGGGAGCGGTCCCGTGTCGGGCAGCGGTCCCGTGTCGGGCAGCGGCCCCGTGTCCATCGGCATCGCAGCGTCGACCTCGATGGCCGCGTCGTCGGCGAGCCCCACATCGTCGGGGGTTCCCGCATCGAGGACGGTCGGATGTCCGCCCCCGAACATGGTCAGATCTCCCGTGCACTGCCCGGCCGAGCAGACGAGGCCGCTCCCGCACTGCGCGCTGCGGACGCACGCCTGCCCCGCCTGGAGGTTCGCTGGATAGGTCGCGCATCCCGCGAGGGCGACGACGCAGAGGACGAGCAGCCGGGCGCCCAGCGCGGTTCGAAGGCTCGACATGGGAGAGAGGGTAGCGTCAAACGCCGCGCCCCGTCACCCAAGGTCGACCAGAAGTGGGTGGTCACTAGGTCGCGACACGGAACCGACACGTGTTCGATCTTTGTTCGGGAGATGGGCGGCTGAGCGGGTGTTGACGTTGACACCCGGAAAAGCTGCTTGATAGGGTTCGTCGGTCCTGTCTCGACACGGCGCGCGATTTCGATCGTGTGAGGTGTGGGGCTGGCGTCGGTCCCGTCTTGGATCCTATTCTCCCCGAGTCGCAGAAGCGGAGCGCACACCCGATGGCTGAGCAGAAGGAATCGTCGGTCCTCTTCAATCTCCGGGAGTTGATGAACCTGGAGGAAGAGCGAATCCAGACGGAGGACGAGAAGAAGAAGAAGTCCGAGGACGACGCACGCGCGGCGAAGGCAGCCGCCGAGGCCGCTGCGCAGGCAGCCGAGGCCGCGCGGCTCCGGGCGGATGCGGAAGCGACAGCCGCTTCAGAGCGCGCTGCTCGTGACGAGGCTGCGCGAAAGGTGCGCGAGAAGGAGGAGGGCGAGCTCAAGGTTCGGCTCGAGGCCGAGCAGAAGGCTCGCATCGCCGAACAGGAGCGCCTTCTCCAGCACGAGCAGGAGGTCAAGCGCATCGAGGCGACCCGCCGAAAGGGGATCCACCCCGGCATCCTCGCGGCGATCGTCCTCCTCGTCCTCGGCGCGGGCGGCGCGATCTACTTCGGGATCGTTCAGCCGCGCATCGAGGCGGGCCGCATGCGCGAGGAGCTCGCTCACGCGGAGGCCGCTCGCCAGGCCGAGCAGGTCGAGCAGGTCGCCGCCGAGGCCGAGGCCGCGCGCGCGGCAGCGGCCGCGGCTGAGGCACGGCTCGCAGCAGCAGAGCGCCAGGCCGAGGAGCTCGAGCGAACGGGCGACACGGCCGCGGCCGAGCAGGTCCGAGAGCAGGCGCGTCGGACGACGCCGCGTCGTTCGGCTTCGCGCACCCCGTCGGCTCCGAGCGCAGCGCCCCACGCTCGACACACGGACAGCGACGATCCGCTCGCGGGCCTCGACGGCCTCTGAGCTGGGGTGTCTGAGCTGGGGTGTCTGAGCTGGGGTGTCTGAGCTGGGGTGTCTGAGCTCGAGCTGGGCTGTCTGCGCTGGGTCGGCGTCGCGCGTAGCGGTTGACGGGTGGAGCGATCGGCGTGCACAACGCGCCGGTGTCAGCCCACCGTCGACCCACGCGTGACCGCCTCGCTTTCCCTCTGGACGGCGCGAGCCTCGACGAAGCGTCCGCATGGATCGAGCGTCTCTCGCCGCACGTCGGCGTGATGAAGGTGGGCCTCGAGCTCTTCGTCGCGGCGGGCCCGACCGCCGTCGAGCGCGTGCAGCGCGGTGGGGCAGCGTGCTTTCTCGACCTGAAGCTGCACGACATCCCGGCGACGATGGCCGGCGCGGCCCGACGCGCAGCATCGCTCGGGGTTCGCTACCTCACGGTCCACGCGAGCGCGGGCCCGCGCGCGCTCGCCGAGGTCGTCCGTGTGGTCGAAGGCAGTGAGACTCGCGTGCTCGCGGTGACGGTGCTGACCAGCGTCGACGACGCAGAGTTGGCAGCGATCGGCCAGCAGGGCTCGCTCCCAGGGCTGGTCGTTCAGCTCGGCCGGATGGCGCACGAAGCAGGCGTCCACGGGCTCGTCTGCTCGCCCAACGAGGTCGCCGCTCTCCGCGCTTCGCTCGGTGCGGCTCCGGAGATCGTCGTCCCCGGGATTCGACCATCCGATGCTGCCGTCGGAGATCAGAAGCGCATCGCGACGCCGAGCGTGGCGATCGCCGCGGGGGCAGACGTGCTGGTCGTCGGCCGGCCCATTCGCGACGCGAGCGACCCCGTCGCGGCCGCGCTGGACCTGCTCTCCGCCATCGAGAAGGCGTCGTGAAGCGCCTCCTCGCGGGCCCGCACGCGGTGGCCGAGGCCCTCGCGGCGAACGCAGGCGTCGTCCACGTGATCTACGTGGCCACCGAGGCGCGCCGCGGTCTCGACGCGCTCGCACGAACGGCACAGGAGCGCGGCGTCCGTCTCGAGGAGCGCAGCCGGGCCGAGCTCGATGTGCTCGCCGAGGGTCTCCGGCATCAGGGCGTCATCGCGATCACCGGCGACTTCCCCTACCGCGATCTCGACGGCGTCCTCGACGCGATCGAAGGGCCTCCCTTCCTCCTCGCGCTCGACGAGATCACCGACCCGCACAACCTCGGCGCCATGATCCGTAGCGCCGTCGCGCTCGGAGCTCACGGCGTCATCACCCTCAAGGATCGCGCCGCGCCGGTCACGGGCGCGGTCGTGCGGGCGGCCGCGGGAGCGACGGAGCACGCGCGCGTCGTGCGCGTCACGAACCTCGCGCGCACGCTCGCTTCGCTCCGCGAGGATCGCGGTCTCACGGTGACCGGGCTCGATGCCGAAGGGGAGGTCGCGATCGACGCGCTCCCGGACGCACCCGCCGGGCGAGTGCTCGTCGTCGGCTCGGAGGGCAAGGGGCTCCGGCCCTTGGTGAAGCGGAACTGCTCCGAGCTCGCGCGGATCCCGATGCGCGGTCCGATCGCGTCGCTCAACGCGTCGGTGGCGGCCTCGATCGCGCTCTTCTGCGCGCGGCCTCGCTGACGGTTCAGCCACCGGATCCGGGGCGATGCGCGCCCTCGACAAGCCTGGAAGCGTCGGCTACCAAGCCGCCTCATGCGACGCACCTCGGCCCTCGTCCTCTCGCTCTTCTTCGTTCTCTCGGCGTGCCGCGGCGAGGAGCCGCGCTTCCGACCGCGGGGTGAGCCGGAGCCCACGGAAGACACGCCCGTCCGCGTCACGCCCCCGCCCACGCCCACGCCCGTGGCGCGACCCGAGCCGCCGGCGCGCCCGCAGGTTCCGGCGCCCGCCGACGTCGCCGCGCCGCCCGCGGACGCAGCACGCACGGCGTCGGGCCTCGCGTCGCGCGTGATCCGGCCGGGAACCGCGACCGAGCATCCCGGGCCGCGCGATCGCGTCACCGTGCACTACACGGGCTGGACGACCGATGGGGTCACGTTCGACTCCTCGCGGGACGGCGACCCCGCCTCCTTTCCGCTCGACCACGTGATCGCCGGATGGACCGAGGGCCTCCAGCTGATGGTCGTGGGCGAGCAGCGCCGGTTCTGGATCCCGGAAGATCTCGCGTACCACGGCCGCCCGGGCGCGCCGGCCGGCATGCTGGTCTTCGACGTGGAGCTCATCTCCTTCGTCGGGGCGCCTCCGCCACCCG
>JBBSAT010000116.1:0-21195 GCA_038252025.1 Polyangiales bacterium
CACGCGATGCTCGCCGCGGAGCGGCGCCACTCCGTCGGCGTGAGATCGGGGTGCATGCCCTCGCTGATCTCGGCGTCCAGCCGCGGCACGATGGCCGCGAGGAGACCGCGCGCCGTCGCGACGTGACGCCAGACGAGAGGCTCACGATCCTTGAGCAGTCGATCCCAGCTCCCACGGACGCTCGGCCGCTCGAAGATCTGGAGCGCGCTCTCGTCACCGCTCGCCACGCGTCGGGCGCACTCGCGCGCCGCACGCTCGAGAAGACGCGCGGAGAGCCGCCGGGACGGAAGCGAGCCGCTCGATGGCACCACGAGCCACTCCTCGGCGAGATCCCGCCGCGACATGAGCCCGAGCGCGAGCGCGTCGGCTCGGACGCCGCTGCCGATGGGAAGGTCGAGCGCGAGCGCGAGCCGGGCGCGGATGCCCGGTCCCGTCAGGCCGCGTCGTGAGCCGCTCGCGAGCTGGGTGGCGACGGTGACGAAGGTCGACGCGTCGCCCTCGTGCATCGCGACGAGGACACGGCGCCCGATGTCGCGCTTCTCGTCGCAAGGCGGGAGCGCCGCGGCGAGCTCGTAGAGGGCCGCTGTCGCGTGTGCGGGCGAGACCCACTTGAGGTCGTTCAGGAGGCCGTCGGCGAGCGCGACCCGCGTCGAGTCGCGCAGCGCGGCCGGGTCGAGCCCTTCCAGCGGTACCGGTCGATACTCGGCCGCGGCAGCGCCCAGCATCGCCAGGTTCTGCCGGAACACCGCCCGCCGTTCTTCTCGCTCGGCGATCCGATGGAGGCGTGCGAGCCCATCGAAGTGCTCTCGCGAGTCGCGCATGAAGGGTGTCGAGCATACACCCGGCGTGGCTCTCCCGGCGTACTACTTCGCGCTCGATCCGGGCGGGAGCGCGGCTCCCCGGCGCTCACCGCCGGTAGCGTCCGACCGTCTCGACGAGGGTTCCGAGCGAGCGGACGAGCTTCGCGAAGGGCTCGTCCAGCATCGTCGCGGTCGACTCGTCGGCGTAGAGCGCGCGGTTGAGCTCGATCTGGACGGCGTGAACGCCGCCCTCCGGGTGCCCGTACCGCTGGGTGGCGTACCCGCCTCGGTAGGGGTCGTCGTGCACGACGGAGAGCCCTTGCTCGCGGAAGTGGTGCTCCACGAGATCGATCACCTCGCCGGACGCGCTCGTCCGCCCTCGCGTCCCGGGGACGACGTCGGCGCGTCGGTCGCGCCCGCCTCGCCCAGTCGACGGCATCGAGTGGCCCGAGAGGACGACGGCGAACCCGAACACCACCTTCTTCCGCTCGATCTCCGCGGCGAGCGCGGCGTGGTAGGGCGCGTGGAAGCGCGCGAGCCGGTCTCGGAGATCCGCGTAGGCGATCGGCTCCCGGAGCGCGGGCTGCCCGTCCGTCGTGAGCCGCCAGACGACCCCGCGGCTCTGCGAGGGACGCGGCGCCGGATGGTCGCGCACCGTCTGTCGGTCGACGTCGTCCGGTGCGCGGTTGAGATCGACGACGTAGCGGGAGAGCCGGCTCACGAGGAGCGTGGCTCCGTGCTCGGGCGCCGCGGCGTAGAGGCGATCGACGAAGAGATCCGAGTCTCGCAGGAGCGTGTGATCGCTGACGAGTAGCTGCTCGCGTACGTCTCGCGGCACCTCGAGCCCGGCGTGCGGGACCTCGACGATCACCGGGGTCTCGCTCCCGGGCGGCGTGACGAGGTCGAACATCGTGCAAGACCCTAGCAAGCTTTCACGACGAGCGTTCTTCCGGCGGGTCTCTGCCTACTCCATCGAGAGAACGAAGACCGGACCGCGCGCAGGCAGCGCCGGAAGCGGAAGGACGGCCTCCGTGCCTCGAACCTGCGCCGTGATCGAGAGCGGCCATGGGCGGAAGTGGGATCGAGTCGGGCGCATGTCGGTCCCCGATGGCGGCGGAGCGCCCATGCCGGTGTAGGTGAAGACGAGCTCTCCGTTCTCGAACGACCAGACGCTCGGCTGCCACTCGAGGCAATGCATGGTCCCGCGAGAGAGCTCGCGCAGCTGGCGCACGCGACCGCGACGAAACACGACGAGCCGGTCCGAGTAGCCGTGACAGCCCTCGTCGTCCGCCCGCCGTCGGCCGATCGCGAGGTGCACGACCGCTAGCGGGCTCCCGCGATCGTGCCCTGCGTCGAGCACCGACTCGACGCTGCATGCGCGACGGCCGCCGCAGAGCGCGTCACGCAGGAGCGCAGGGTCGCGTGGGAATCCGCTCGCGCGAGGCGCGGGCTGTGCCCGCGAGGCGACGGGGACGAGCGCGAGCGCCAGCGCCAGCGCCAGCCACACCGCGCTACCGCGCACCGGCGAGCCCTCGTCCGCGGTTCGGGAGGACGGCGAGCGCGATGGGAAACGCACGCGGCAGCTCGATCTGCGCGCGCGCTCCGAAGTAGCGCTGCTCGGCGGCGCGCGCGCGCGCGTAGAGGTCGTCGGGAGCTTGGCCGAGACAGCCCTCGGGCATCGCTCCGAACGTCGCGTGCGCGATGGCGAACGCGTCGACGCCGAGCTCTCGCTCCGGGTTCGAGCACGCGGCCAGCGCAGCCAGGTATCCGACGCCCGGAGTCCCGAACGACGCGAGATAGCCGGAGAGCTCGGCGCGCACGAGCGGCGGAGTCCCTTCGGCGCAGCCGGGGCAATCGAGGTCCTCCGAGGGCCCGTCGACGACGTGCCGCAGCTCGTGCGCTGCGATCGACTCCGACACCAGCGCGACCAGCGCCTCGAGCGCCGGCTCGAGATCATCGGTCTGGCGGAGCCGCTCGCTGGCCGACACGAGCTGCACGGCCTCGTCGAGCGTCACGTCGGGGCAGGCTGCGTCCTGGCTGGCCAGCAGCGCGAGCCGAAGCATCGCGCAGCTGTGCAGCGAGAGCCCTCGGTAGGGAAGCCCGAAGATCCGGAACGTGCTCCCGCACGTGTGTCGCGCCTCGATCGACGCTGCCGCTTCCATCAGCGCCTGCTGATCCGCGGCGGTCTCCTCCAGGATCTCGCGAAAGTACGGGTCGATGGCGTCGCGCACCTCGCGTCGAACGCCCCGCGCGAGCCCGCGCTCCTCGTCGGGAAGGCGCGCGTCGAGGGCCGGGTCCAGCGCAGGCCAGACGTGCCGCACGGCGAAGTGCAGCACGCGATCGGCGACGACGAACGCCCCCTCCTGCTCGCGCTCGGTGTGGCCGAGCCAGGTCTCGATCTGTCCCGTACGATCGATGCGGGAGAGCACGCGCACGCGGGCGCCGCCCTCCGTCTCGAGATCGCTCAGCACGCGATAGGTGCGCGCGATCAGCGCCAGCCGGCCGCCGGACTCCGTCCGATGACGAATGAACATGCTCGGCTCGATGCGGTACGGCGCGCCGATGCGGTCCATGTAGTCGTCGTGCGCCCAGAGCAGGTAGTCGATGCGGTGCGCGTTCGCGATCGGGTCCGCGCTGATGCGATCGTGGAGCTCGCGCCAGATCCCGTCGAGGTTCGGATCCGGCGCGATGGCCTGGAGCAGGTCGCGATAGGCGTACTCCGCGCGCCGCCGTCCTGCGGGCGTGTCCGCGAAGCTCTGACGGACCAGCCAGTCGGGCACGACGCGCGCGTGGAGCCGCTCGAGATCGATGCGCGCCAGCTGGCTCGGGCGGATCGCGTGCCGCGGGATGTAGACGGGCTCGCCGTGGAGGTCGATCTCACCCCGGAGGAACGCGTCGATCGCCGCGCCCCGCGTCTCGAGCAGGACGCCGAGCAGGACGAGCACCGCCAGGATCGAGGCGAGCCGGCGGAACGCGAGGCGCTGTTCGCGCGTGATCGCGGCCACGTCCTCGGCATGCTCGCGGCTTTCTTCGCTCACAGCGTCTCCGAACCCTGACGGTCCCCGCCCTTGGCGCAAGGTCCGCGTGACACCGCGGAGGGACGAAAGTTCCGAACCGGGTATGTTCTCGGCGTGCAGCACGAGTTTTGGCGGGAGCGCTGGCGAGAAGGACGGATCGGCTTCCACGAAGGAGCGCCGAACGAGTGGCTCGTCAGCCATGTGTCCGTGCTCGGCATCACGCCGGAGCGCCGCCGCGTGCTCGTCCCGCTCTGTGGAAAGAGCGTCGATCTCGCGTTCCTCGCCGCACAGGGCGCCGAGGTCGTCGGCGTGGAGCTCGTCGAGGATGCGGCGCGCGCGTTCTTCGAGGAGGCAGGGCTCCCGGCCGCGCGCACGGTCGACGGCGCGCTCGTGCGATACGAGGCGGCGGGCGTCGAGATCGTCGTCGGCGACTTCTTCGACCTGAGCCGAGAGGACATCGGCGTGTTCGATGCGTACTACGACCGGGCCGCGATCGTCGCGCTGCCTCCGCCGCTCCGCGTCTCGTACGCGCGGACGCTCGACCTCGTCGCGAAGGACGCGAGCGGCCTCGTCATCACGTTCGAGCACGACGCGGACGATGGCAAGCCGCCGTTCTCGGTCTCGGTCTCGGATCTGAAGGCGCTCTTCCCCGATCGCTCCTTCGAGGTCCTCGGCGTCCGCGACGGGTTCGCGGCCGACAGCGTGATCGTGCAGCGCGGGGCGACCTTCGTGCGCGAGGGCGCGTACACCGCCACGCCTTCCGGGAAGTGAGCATGGAGCGCGCGTGGCCCTTCGCCCTGAGCGGGCTTGCGCTCCTCTTGTCCGCGTCGTCCGGGCTCCTGTCGACCGAGGCGAGCGAGCCCGCGGCGCCCGAGCTGCCTCCGCACGCCACGCGCATCGTCGCGCTCGGCATTACGGCCGACGAGCTCGTGCTCGCGCTGGTCGGCCCGGAGCGCATCGTCGCGCTGGATCGCTTCGCCGACGACCCGGACGTCTCGAACGTCGTGGAGCAGGCGCGCGGCGTGCGGCAGCGCGTGGCGGTGGACGTCGAGCAGGTGCTGTCGACCGAGCCGGACCTGGTCCTCGTCCCCGCATGGGCCGGCATGGAGCTCGAGTCGGGGCTCCACCGGTTCGGCGTCGCGACCGTTCGCGTCGGCAACGCCACCTCTCTCGAGGGGATCCGCGAGAACATCCGGCGCGTCGCAGCCGCGCTCGACGCGGTCGACACGGGGGATGTTCTCATCGCTCGGATGGACGAAGCCATCGACCGCGCTCGCGCACGCACGCGGGACCTCCCGCGGCCGACCGTGCTCTTGCACGCCGGCTCGGGCTATTCGCCTGGCGCGCACACTCTCTTCGCCGGCCTCATCGAGGCCGCGGGTGGGCGACTGCTCCTCGCCGAGCTGGGCGTGGAGGGGCTCGCACCTCTGAGCGCCGAGCGCGAGATGTCGCTCGATCCCGACGTCGTGATCATCGACGCCTACCGCGCGGACGCGCGCTTCCAGGACATCGCGGGGATGACCTCGTTCGCGCTCGATCGCCGCTTCGCGCACACGCGCGCGGTCCGTGAGGGAAGGGTGGTCCCGATCTCCGCGAGGTTCCTGCTGACGACCACGCAGCACGTCGCCGAGACCGTCGAGGAGCTCGCGCGCGCGCTCCACCCACACGATCTCTCGCGGGGCGGCCCTTCGTGAGCCAGAGGCTCGTGCTCCCCGGGCTCGTGCTCGCGCTCGCGGTCGCGATGGCTGCCTCGCTCCTCGTGGGCCCCGCGGCGCTGTCGGCCTCCGACGTCCTCCGCGCGTTCGGATCCGAAGGGCCGCCGTGGATCCGCTCGGTCATCCTCGAGGTCCGTCTGCCGCGCGTGCTCCTCGCTGCGCTCGGCGGGCTGGCGCTCGCGCTCGCGGGCCACGCGCTCCAGGGGCTCTTTCGCAACCCGCTGGCGGATCCCTCCGTCCTCGGCGTGGCGAGCGGCGCGACGCTGGGCGCGGTCGTGGCGCTGTACTCGGGACTGGCTCTCTCGATCCTCCTCGTTCCCTCCGCTGCGTTCATCGTCGCGCTCGCCACGGCCGCGACGGTGTACCGGCTCGCGGCGCGTGGCCCCGTGGTCTCGAACTCGTCGCTCGTGCTCGCGGGCCTCGCCGTCTCGGCGCTGACGAGCGCGCTCAGCTCGCTCGTGCTCTCCGTCGCGCTCGCCGACTGGGAGCTCGGCCGTCAGCTCCTCTCGTGGATGCTCGGCGGCCTCGAGAACCGAAACATGGGCCACGTCTGGATCCTCTTGCCGCTGGCGATCGTTCCTTCCGCCTCCCTCGCGTTCTACGCCCGCGATCTCGACGCGCTCGCGCTCGGCGAAGAGCAGGCGCTGGCCGTCGGGGTCGACGTCCTCGCGGTGCGGCGAGGCGTCCTGGTGCTGAGCTCGCTGCTGACGGCGGCGACCGTGTCGGTGATGGGGATCGTCCCCTTCGTCGGGCTCGTCGTCCCGCACGCGGCGCGCTTCGTCTCCGGCCCCGGCCACCGGAAGAGCTTCGCCACGAGCGCGGTGCTCGGAGCGCTCTTGCTCGTGGTCGCCGACACCGTGTCGCGCGCGCTCTCCGGGAGCATCGACCTGCGGCCCGGCGTGCTCACGTCGCTCATCGGCGCCCCGTTCTTCGTCGCGGTGGTGCATCGGACCCGCAAGAGAGACGAGGCCCACGCATGAGCGCTCTCCTCGTTCTCGAGGACGTGGTCGTCGTGCGTGGTGCGAACCGCGTGCTCGACGGCGTCTCGCTCGAGGTGCGTGCGGGGGAGATCGTCGGCCTGCTCGGCCCGAACGGCGCGGGCAAGAGCACGCTCCTGCGCGCGGCGCTCGCGATCACGCCGCGGGTGAGCGGCCGGGTGAGCATCGGGCAGAGCGATCCGAGCGAGCTCGACCGCATCGTCCTCGCGCGTCGCGCGGCCTTCCTGCCTCAGGACGCGGAGGTCTCGCTCGACTTCAGCGTGCGCGAGGTCGTGAGCATGGGGCGCTACGCTCACGTCGGTCGCTGGTCCGCGCTCTCCCGCGAGGACACCGCCGCCATCGACGCCGCGCTCCTCGCGCTCGATCTCGTGGACCTCGCCTCGCGCCCGATCCGCGCGCTCAGCGCCGGAGAACAGAAGCGGGCGCTCCTCGCGCGTTGCTTCGCGCAGGACGCGCCGCTGCTCGTCCTCGACGAGCCCACGTCGACGCTCGACGCCGGCCGCGCGCGCTCCCTGCTCCGCGCCGTGCGAGCCAAGTGCGACACGGGCGGCGCGCTCATCGCGATCCACGACCTCGCGCTCGCCGCCGCGTCGTGCGATCGCATCGTCGCGCTCGCGGCCGGAAAGATCGTGGCGAGCGGCCCGCCCGCGATGGCGCTCACGCCCGCCGTTCTCCAGTCCGTCTTCGGCGTGCGCGGCTCCGTCGACGTCGACGAGGAGGGCGTGCGGGTGACCCTCCGAGGGTGACCGAGCCGCTCAGTCGGCGGACGGCGCCCCTTGCGTCGGCGCCTGCTCCGGGCTCGGGGCGCGCGGCCGATCGAGCATGTCGCGGAGCGCCGAGAGCCGCGTGCGCAGCTGATCGAGCTCGGACTGCGCGGCCTCTCTGGCCGTCTCCGCGGCCCCCAGGCGACGCTCGAGCGTTCGCTGCATGTCCGTGCGCTCGGCGATCTCCGAGCGAAGACGGCCCGTCTCTGTGGTCAGCGAGTCGGTCCGCGCCTCCGCGATCGCCAGCGCCTCCTCGAGCTCGGCTTCCGCGTGCTGGTGCTCGGTCGCGCTCGTCTCGAGCCGGTGCTCGACGGCGGTGCGGGCCTGCTGCTCACCGTGGAGGAGCCCCTGGGTCGAGGCGAGCTGCGCCTCGCTCTGCGAGAGGCGTCCCTGCACCGTGCCGAGCTCGACCGTGATCTGCTCTCGCTCCTGCACGATCGCTCCGATGCGGTCGCCCAGGATCTGGACCTGGCCTTCGGCCGTCGCGAGCTGCGACGCGAGCTCGCTCCGAGACAGGCGCCCTTCTTCGTACTGCCGCATCAGCTGCGCGTGGTCCTGATCGAGGGCCTGCCGACGCGCCTCTTCGACCATCAGATCGCCGCGGACGCTCGCGACCTCGACGCGCGCCTGATCGATCTCGCGCCGCTGCAGCTCGGCCTCGCGAGTGAAGACGTAGACGACGGCGGCGAACACCGCCGCGAGCGCGACGAGGAGCGGGATGAGCCACGCGATGGTCTTCCGGACGCGCTCGCGCCGCTCCTCCGGCCGCGTGAGGACGGAGAGCTCCTTGGCGAACTGTTCGGCGCTCGGCCGCAGGTCCGGATCGAGAGAGAGCCAGCGTGAGAAGTGCGGCCGGAGGTAGCGCAGGTCTCTCCGCTGGAGCTCGGGCGGCGAGGTCCGCGCACGTCGCGCGATGAACGCCTCGATCGCGCCCGCGGGAACGTCGTCCTCCGTCTCGGGCTCGAGCGCGTTGCGCAGAGAGAGCGCGAGCGCGAACACGTCTGCCTTCGGCCCGACCGGGCTCTCGTTTCCCGCTTCCGCGTAGTGCGCGGCGACCTCCGGCGCGAAGTAGACCGGCGTACCGCCGATCAGCGCTTCGCTGTCCTTCGCCGCGACGCCCAGGTCGAGCAGGATCGGAAGCACGCCGTCCTCGTCGTCACCCTCCGAGGTGAGGCCCTTGATGCGCGCTAGGAAGACGTTGTCGGGCTTGATGTCCTGGTGCCGGATGCCGTTCGCGTGCAGCGTGGCGAGGGCGCGCGCGAGGAGCTCGAAGACCCTTCGTCCGTCGGCCCGCGAGATCCCGCCCTTGCGCCGCATGGCGTGCTCGAGCGTCTCGCCTTCGTACCAGGGCATGACGAACCAGAGGCGGTCGTCGAACCAGCCGTGGTCCTTGAAGAGCACGACCGAGGGATGGAAGACCGCGGCGATGAGCTTGAGCTCCCTGAGCGCGTCGTCGCGCGCGGACTGGGAGAGCGACGGCTCGCGCAGGAGCTTGAGCGCGACGCGGTGGCCGGGGACGTCCTCGTCGTCGGCCTTGTAGACGTCGCCGAACGCGCCGACGCCGACGCGCGAGACGAGGCGATATCGACCGCCGATGATGGTGCCGGTCTCGAGCCCGCGCGCTTCGGCGCCCGCGTCCTTCTTCTCGGCGCTCGTCGCGGGGACGAGCGCGAACGCATCGACGAAGAGCGCGGGCTCCTCCGCGAGCGGCGTCAGCCTCCGTGCGCCGGCGGCGGCGGCGTCGAGCCGGGCCTGGACCTCGAGCGTCGTCGTCTCGAGGACGCAGGCGATCTCGACGGGCGAGAGCTCTCGCGCGTGCCGTAGCTCCAGGATCTCGCGCTCCGGCTCCCCGAGCTTCCGTCGCAGCGCGTCGAGCGCGCCGAGGTACGCGCGGTCCGCGTCGCCCGGCGTGCGGTAGATGAGAGGCTCGTCGGCGGTGACGGGCCGCGCTCTCCGCTCGAGCGCGATGCGGCGAGCCAGCCGGTAGGCGCGCGCTTTGGGCCCGGGATCGAGGACCAGCTCTGAGGTGGGCGTCGCGGTGACGAGGCGCCGCAGCTCGCGCAGAGCGCTCTCGCCAGCGGCCACGTCGTCGAGACGGATCGCGAGGTATTGCCGCAGGCCCTCCGACCACGGCCCCAGCAGCCGCCGCCGCAGCGCGTCGGGCGACGTCGCGAAGAGGCCCGAGAGCTCGATCGATGCCAGCGTTCCGTTCTTCGGCCGGATCGCCGAGGCCGAGTCCCGCGGTCCGCTGGGTCGGGGTGGCGCTGGGCTGTCGCGGCGCACAACGAGCGGCATCACCGTCTCGGTGACGGCCTTGGGTGCCGTCTCCGCGGTGCTCCGAGCGCTGCTTGCGGTGCCCGACATCAAGGCAGCTTTGTTCTTCGCTTTCCCAGGCGCAAGAAACCGTCGTTACCTCGCCGGCTTTTCGGCTAACATCGCCCCCATCACGAGATGCTCTGGGTCGTCGTCGCCCTCTCCACGCTGGCGGTCGTACTCCTCCTGATCGGGGTCTCGAAAGCCATGGCTCCTCGGTCTACCCCGAGGGCGGCGCAGACGTCCGTCGTGAGCCAGGCGGTCGCGGAGCCCCTCCTGGCCGTGCCCGAGCTCGCACGGGTGGCGGAGCGAGGGCCCGTCCACTCGGAGTTTCCGCCCCACGACGGCACCACGCTCGCGGGTGAGGTCGCGCGCGCCAGCGCGCGGGCGTCGCTGCAGACCATGAGCGCGGAGATCGACATCGCGTTCGAGGACGTCCCCGGGGCTCCCGTGCTCGACGACGATCCGACGGGTCCGGTGCCGAAGATCCTCGTCTCCGCGGTCGGCGGCACCGATCAGGGACGCAAGCGCAAGCACAACGAGGACGCGTTCGTGGTGATGGCGTCGCACTCGCTCTTCGCCATCGCGGACGGGATGGGCGGCTACGCAGCTGGAGAGGTCGCGAGCCAGATGGCGATGGACGTGCTCCGTGACTCGTTCGAGCGGGAGCAGTTCGGTGGCGCTCCGATCCCTGGCCTGCCGCGGCGCGGGGACGAGCTGGTGCGGGCCATCCAGACGGCGAACCAGGCGATCCTCACGCAGGCGCGCGGGAACGAGGCGCAGGCGGGGATGGGCACCACGCTCGTGGCTACGCGCTTCGCCGCCAACCGAAAGCGCGTGTACATCGCGCACGTCGGAGACAGCCGGCTCTATCGCCTGCGCGACGGCCATCTCGAGCAGCTGACCACCGATCACACGCTCGGCGCTGCAGGCGTCACGGGCCCTTCCGCCGCGAAGCTGAGCCGCGCCGTCGGCGTGTTCGACGACGTCGAGGTCGACCTCAACATCGACGAGCCGCGCCTCGGCGACCACTACGTCCTGTGCTCCGACGGCCTCTTCAAGATGGTCCCCGACGACAAGATCTGCTCGATCATCGACGAGGCCCACAGCATCGAGAACGCCGTCGACGAGCTGATCCGCGAGGCGAACTCGCGCGGCGGAAAAGACAACGTCTCGGTCATCCTCGTCCGCGTCGACGAGCCCGACCCGCGTCAGTTCAACTGAAAGCCAGAGTGCTCGCGAAGCGGACCGCGAACGGGAGTGCTCGCTTCGAGCACGTACGGTAGCGGACCGCGCAGCGAGCCGATTCGATCAAAAGCCAGAGTGCTCGCGAAGCGGACCGATCGGTTCAACTGATCACAGCCAGAGTGCTCGCGAGCGAGCCGAGCTGATCACATGTGGCCGGCGATGCGGCCGCCGTCCGTGCCGTGGCCGGAGACGGCGCCCGCGCTCGTGATCGTCAGGCGATACGTTCCGGTCGTCCAGACGTCCGGGCTCGTGCTCTGGTAGCCGGTCAGCGTCAGCGACCCGCCGTTGATGGTGCCGCGCACCCACTCCATCGCAGAGCGGCCGACGAGCGACTCGGAGCCTGCGGGCGCCTCTTGGCAGACCACGAAGATCGAGCCCGCCGCGTTACCGCCGCTCCGCGTGATGGTGAACGTCATCTGATAGCGGAAGCCGTTGCTGCGATAGGTGGCGTTGAAGGGCTGGGTCGAGCCGTCGGCCCAGTCGTAGCCGCCGGTCGCGGGCGGCGTCGCCGTGGTGGTGGTGGGCGCCGTCGTGCGAACGTGGTGGCGCTCGGGGCGAGGCACCTCGGTCGACGCGACCAGCTCGGGATCGACGCCCGGCGGGACGCCCTCGTCGGCCGGCTCGGGCGCTGCATCGACCGCCACGGCGGCATCCTCGGGGACGAGCATCGGGCCGGCGTCGACGACCGCGGGCTCCGCGTGCGTCGTGGTGGACGTCCCGCCGCCGTACTCCTGGTAGAGGAGCAGGCCTGCGAACGTCGCCCCTGCTCCTCCGCCGACCAGCAACAGGAGGCCCGTGCCCAGCATGAGCATCCGGCCGAGGCCGCCTCGAGGCTTGGCCACCGACCCGGTGGCCGTCGATGGCCCCGATGCGGCGTAGGGCGTGCTCGTCGCCTGATGCGGGAGCGGTGCGCTGACGAGCGGATGGCGGGCCTGCCCGGTCGCGTGGCTCGGCGGGTACTGCGAGCTCGGCTGCTGCTGCATCGCGACCGTGGCCGCCACGATACGACGCGATGGCTCGCGCCCACCCTGGGACCCGCTCGTGTCTCGCAGCGAGAACCCGGGCCCGATGGCGGCGATCGCGGTGGCCGCGTCCGGGTAGCGCTGATCGGGCGAGCGCGCGACGCAGCGCGAGAACCAGACGTCGAACGCCGGCGGGATGGCGTGCGAGAGCCCGAGCTGCGCGGCGCGGACCGACGGCGGATCGAGCGGTGTGACGAGCACCTCCGTGAAGAGCGCGGTGAGGCGCACGGCCTCCTCGTTCGCCACGCGCCAGTAGAAGCGGCCCGTGAGCATGTGGAAGGCAATCAGCCCGATCGCCCACACGTCGGTCGTCGGACGCAGCTGGGTCGTCTGCTCGGTCTGCTCCGGCGCCATCCACATCGGGGACCCGATCGCCGCCGTCGCGCTCGCGGTGGCGCGGTTCTCCTGGCTGAGCTTCGCGATGCCGAAGTCGAGGATCTTGAGCGTGAAGGGCACGCCGCGTCGTCGGCTCACCGCGATGAACACGTTCTCGGGCTTCATGTCGCGATGGACGATGCCCTTCGCGTGCGCGGCCCCGAGCGCGTCGCCGAGCTGCTGGAGGATCTCGAGGGTCTCGTCGACGGGCAGGCGACCTCGCGCCCGGACCAGCTGGGCGAGATCCTGGCCCTCGAGCAGCTCCATCGCGAGCCAGGGCGTCGACGTGAGGTCGTCGATGCCGGCGCCGACGATCTCGACGATGTGCTCGCTCTCGATCTGCGAGCCGATGCGCGACTCCATCGCGAACCGCTCGCGGGCGCGCGCGTCCTCGACCAGCGCAGGCAGCATGACCTTGAGCGCGCGGCGCTTGCCCGTGGAGAGCTGCTCGACGATGTAGACGGCGCCCATTCCGCCTTCCGCGAGGAGGCGCTCGATCCTGAACTCGCGGGCGAAGATGGCGCCGGGCGAGAGCGTGGGGAGGCCGGGCATGAGGCGTGAGCGATCCTAGTGGATTGTTGCCGTGAGGTCAGCTTCGCGCCGGGGCGCGTCACGCTTCGACGTTCCACGAACGGTTCTGGCTTGGCCTCAGGACTGTTCGAGGACGTCGAATGTTCCCGCGCGCCGCTACGCCAGGCGACGAGCGGTCGATCGCCGTCGCCGCGCGAGGATCGACGCGATGCCCGCGAGGACGAACGCCATCCCTCGCTCGCGCCGATCGTGCGCGCCATCGGCGACCGTGCACCCGCAGCCGCCCATCAGCGACGGGCGGCTCGCTCCGCCGTCCGTTCGCGAGCCATCGAGCCCTCCGCCGTCGCGCGGGGCGATGGCGCCGTCGGGCGGTGGACCGCCATCGAAGCCGGGCCCCGCGTCGCGTCCCGCGCTCGCGTCCACGGTCTCTCCCGCGTCGGTGCCCGCGGCCGCGTCCGTGCCCGGTCCCGCGTCGGTCCCGGGACAGATCGCATCGCCGCCGCTGCAGTCCTGATCGCGCCCGTCGCCGCACACGTCCGTGCCTCCCGGGTGCGTGCTGGCGTCGTGGTCGTCGCAGTCGCCTTCGTCCGTCGCGTACGAGTCGCCGTCGGCGTCGCACGCATCGTCGGTCCCCACCGCGCGTGACTCGCAGCGGCCGGGGCTGCAGTCGTCGACCATGGTCACGCCCGCAACGCAGCGTCGCCGTGTGCTGCCCTCGCACGTCCAGATGTCGTACCAGCCGGACGGGCACGTGGGCGGCGGCGGCGGCCCGCAGGTCGACGTCGGCATGCTGCGGTAGCTGCCCTGGCCGACCCAGAGCGAGCTTCCGATCGGCGAGCACGAGCCCGCGAAGGGATCGAACGCCGTCAGGTAGCCGCCCGCGAGCGGGCGCGGCTCGAAGTGGAGGTGCGCGCCCGTCGTGCAGCCAGAGCTTCCGATCTGCCCGATGGTCTGGCCGCAGGTCACGCGATCGCCCGGCGCCACGCGGATCGAGCCGGTGCGCATGTGGGCGTACACGACCGTGTAGCTTCCATGATCGATGAGCACGTGGTTGCCGAAGCCGCCGCCGAAGCCGAGACCGCAGCTCGCGTCGGCGCCGGCCGCAGGGCACGCCGTGCAGTGATCGAAGAAGCCGTCGATCGTGCTCCGCACGACTCCGTCCGCCGCTGCGACGACGTCGTTGCCCGCTGCGATCGCTCCGTTGCCGCCGCTCAGCGAGAAGTCGGAGCCGCGGTGCCCGTCGTACGAGGAAGAGCCACAGTTCCAGTCGCTCGTGCCGGTGCCTGCGGTCTCGTCGAAGTAGTACCAGTTCGCGATGCAGGAGGTGCACGCGACGGGTCGGCTGAAGGTCTGCGCCGCTGCGGGGCTGCCGATCGTCGCGGAGACGAACAGGGCGACCGAGGACGCGATCCAGACGCTCGCGCGGCTCATCGGCTCGCTCCTGCCGGGATCGTCACCCTGCGGGGTGTGCCGCTCGCGTCCTCGTAAGACAGGACGTCGCCGTCGAGCGCCAGCGTGCGGAGATCAGCCGGGGTCGGCGCGAACGCATCGCCCCAGGGCTGGCCTGTCCGGAGCTCGCAGTTCGTGAGGCAGACAGCGAGGTCGGACGAGGCGGTGCTCGCGAAGAAGAGGCCGGCGACGCCGCCCGAGCGCCCGCCGACGAAGACGAAGCGTGCCACGTCGACGAAGTGAACCGCGCCGATCGACGCGAGGCCTTCGGCGAGGACCGCGCGCGCGTTGGCGCTGCGGCTGACCAGCGCGAACGAGGCGCCGTCCTCGCTGCGCGCGTAGACGAAGTGATCTCCTCCGGGCGACACGACGGGTACGAAGCTCACGTCGGTGTCGAGGCGGGTCTCGTGCCCGGTGGAATCTCCGAGAGAGAGCCCGCGCTCCGCGTCGAGCACCAGCGCGCCGTCTCCGAACGCGATGCCGCCGAGGACCGGCGCGAAGAGGTGCTCGTCGCCGCTCTCGCTCGTCACGCGGAGCTCGACCAGGGGCGCGCCGTCGCCGCCTGCCGGGGCGGAGGAGATCGTGCGGACGACCTCGACGCGCGCGAGGCCCGTCAGAGACGCGTGGGTCGCGCCGACGCCGGTCGACGGACCCGGCGTGCACGCGAGCGCGAGACCGAAGGAAAGCAGAGCGAGTCGTCGGGCCATCGGCGTCGAGCATCGCACGGCGGTGCGGCTCACGTCATCGATGGGTGTAGCCCGAGACGCAGCAAGCCCCGGCCGAGGTGGCCGAGGCTTGCTCCGTGAGGTGCCGTGAGGGTCAGGCGTTCTTGTTGGCGTGGTCCCAGTTCACCAGGCTCCACCAGGCCTCGATGTACTTGGCGCGCGCGTTCCGGTAGTCGACGTAGTAGGCGTGCTCCCAGACGTCGCACGTGAGCACGGGCGTCTGCTCGGCGGTGAGCGGGCAGCCCGCGTCGTGCGTGTCGACGATCGCGAGGCCGCTGTCGGTCTTCACGAGCCACGCCCAGCCAGAGCCGAAGTGTCCAGCCGCCTTCGCGCTGAACTGCTCCTTGAAGCTCGAGAAGCTGCCGAAGCTCTTGTCGATGCTCGCCTTGATCGCGCCGGTGGGCTCGCCGCCGCCGCCCGGTCGCATCGAGTGCCAGTAGAAGGTGTGGTTCCAGACCTGGGCCGCGTTGTTGAAGACCTTGCCGCTGGCGGTGCGGACGAGGTCTTCGACGGACTTGCCGGCGATGGACGGGTCGTCCTTCGCGAAGGTGTTGAGGTTATTGACGTAGGCGGCGTGGTGCTTGCCGTGGTGGAAGTCGAGCGTCTCGGGCGAGATGTGGGGCGCGAGCGCGTCCTTGGCGTACGGGAGCTCGGGAAGCGTGAAGGTCATGGACCGTTCTCCTGATCTGGGGTCGCCTCGATCACGCACTGTGCGTCGAGGTCGAGGGAGCCTAGGGAACCCGACCCTCCGCGACAAGGGGCCTTCCGCGTTCGGGGGACGCTCGACGGCGCGGAGCGAGCGCGCTAGCTCCGCCCGCATGAACGAGGTCGCCGGCCGCTTCGGTCCCTTCGGGGGGCGCTTCGTCGCCGAGACGCTGGTCCCAGCCCTCGACGAGCTCGAGCGTGCGTATGCGAGCGCGCGCGCAGACGCTGCGTTCGAGGAAGAACGCCTCACTCTGCTCGCCGACTTCGTCGGTCGGCCCACCCCGCTCTACTTCGCAAAGCGCCTCTCGGGCGAGGTCGGCCTCTCGGTGTGGCTGAAGCGTGAGGACCTCTGCCACACCGGCGCGCACAAGGTGAACAACACCGTCGGTCAGGTGCTGCTCGCCGAGCGCATGGGGAAGCCGCGCGTGATCGCCGAGACCGGCGCGGGCCAGCACGGCGTCGCGACGGCGACCGCGTGCGCGCTGCTCGGCCTCTCGTGCGAGGTCTACATGGGCGAGGAGGACGTGCGGAGGCAGGCGCCGAACGTCCAGCGAATGCACCTCCTCGGCGCGAAGGTGCATCCCGTCACGAGCGGCTCGCGCACGCTCAAGGACGCGATGAACGAGGCGATGCGCGACTGGGTGACGAACGTCGCGACGACCTACTACTGCGTCGGCTCGGTCGCGGGCCCGCATCCCTATCCGACGATCGTGAAGGAGCTCCAGCGCGTCATCGGCGACGAGACGCGCGCGCAGTTCCTGTCGGCGAAGGGGCACCTGCCGCGCGCCGTCGTCGCGTGCGGCGGCGGCGGCTCCAACGCGATGGGGATGTTCGCGGGCTTCGTGGACGATCCGGGCGTGGCGCTCATCGGTGTGGAGGCCGCGGGCCACGGCATCGAGAGCGGCAAGCACGCGGCGACGATGACGGCGGGGCGCGTCGGCGTGCTGCACGGGATGAAGACGTACGTCCTCCAGGACGAGCACGGACAAGTGCAGGAGGCGCACTCGATCAGCGCAGGCCTCGACTATCCCGGCGTCGGGCCGGAGCACGCGTTCCTGAAGGACAGCGGTCGCGCTCGCTATCTCCACCTCGACGACGAGGGCGCGCTCCGCGGGTTCCAGCAGCTCGCGCGCACGGAGGGCATCCTCGCGGCGCTCGAGTCGAGCCACGCGATCGGGATCTTGCCTGCGCTCGCGAAGGAGCTCGGGGCGGACGCCGAGGTCGTCGTCTGCTTGTCCGGACGCGGCGACAAGGATCTCGCGACCATCGAGCAGGCGCTGAAGCCGCGCTGATCGATCGGCCCGCCGGGTCATGGCATGCTCGGCGTCAGACGCGGGCCCCTCGAACGTCTTCGGCCGATGAAACAAAAAACCACCGATCTCACGCTCCAGGTGCTCACAGAGATTCGTGACGCCGTGCGGCAGACCAACCAACGGCTCGACGAGACGCGGACCGAGCTCTCGGAGCGCATCGGACGCGTCGAGACGCGCCAGACCGAGACCGAGGTGCGGCTCGCGACCGAGCTGACCGCCGTGGTCGGGGCTGTCCACTCGCTGCGCGACGTCCTGCTCTCGGACCGCGAGCTGCGGCGCACCGTGGACGACCACGAATTGCGGCTGCGCACGATCGAGCGACGGACGGGGTAGGGCGGCGGACCCGCCGGCGTCGCCGAGAAATCGGCTGCTGACGCTGGATGCCCCGGACGGTGCGTGCGATCACTCGCGCGTGAGCCGGATGAGAGACGCTTTCGCGCGCGCCGCGAGCGAGAACCGTGCAGCGCTCGTCGCCTACCTGACGGCGGGAGACCCCGATCTCGGATCGACGCCCGGGCTCATCGTGAAGCTCGCGCGCGCTGGCGCCGACGTGATCGAGGTCGGCGTGCCGTTCAGCGATCCCACGGCGGACGGGCCCACGATCCAGCGCGCGAGCGAGCGGGCGCTCGCGAAGGGCGCCACGCTCGCGGGTGTGCTCGACGCCGTCCGGCTCGCGCGCCGAGAGACCGACGCCGCCGTCGTGCTCTTCGGCTACTACAACCCGATCCTGTCCTACGGCGAGGCGCGCCTCTGTGCGGACGCGAAGGCGGCCGGCGTCGACGGGCTGCTCGTGGTCGATCTTCCTCTCGACGAGTGCGCCGTTCTGCGGGATCCAGCGCTCGCGGCCGGCCTCGACTGGGTGCCGCTCGTGGCGCCGACGACGAGCCCCGAGCGCGCGCTTCGCGTGGCGGCGCTCGCGACGTCCTTCGTCTATCTGATCTCGGTCGCCGGCGTGACGGGCTCGGGGCAAGTCGATCTGGTGGGCGCGGGCGTTCGCGCGAGAGACCTCGCAAGGGAGACCGGCAAGCCCGTCGCCGTCGGCTTCGGCGTCCGCACCGCAGCCGACGCGGCGGCGGTCGCGGCGAACGCAGACGGCGTCGTCGTCGGAAGCGCCATCGTGTCGGCGATCGAGCGCGGCGAGGACGTCGCGGCGCTCGTGCATGAGCTCTCCTCCGCCTGTCTTCGCTGAGCTGACCCTCGCCTACGCGACGCTACTGCACGAAGAGCACGCGGCCGCGGACACGGGTCACGGGGATCGGGCCGAGGCGGCGGCTGTCGTTCGAGCGGTCGCGGTGGTCGCCCATCACGAAGACGTGGCCCTCGGGGACCTGGATCGGCGTCATCGAGTCGAGGGAGCTCGGCTGGCTGCGGCTCGTGAGCCAGCTGCGCGCGCCGGCGTCATCGTGCTCTCGCGTGAGCATGCAGTCGACGCTCGGGTCGAGCTCTCGGCGAGGATCGCACGTGCCCTCGACCGCCGTCGCGAAGGGCTCGCCGTTGCGCATCACGACTCCGTCCTCGATCGAGATCACGTCGCCGGCGACGCCGACGACTCGCTTCACGAGGTCGGCGCGATCCTCGGCGGGGCTCTCGATGATGACGACGTCCCCGACCGCCGGCGAAGACCACATCGTCACCGCGTCGGTGACGAACGGGAGCGACAGGCCGTACGCGCAGCGCAGGGCGACGACCCGCTCTCCCTGGAAGACGGTCGGCTCCATCGAGGGGCCGTCGACCTCGTAGGCCTGGGCGACGCCGGTGCGGAACGAGAGCGCGAGGGCGAGCGCGAGGACGAACGTGCCGACGTTCTCGCGCGTGGTGGTGCGCGGCGACGAGGGGGTGGTGGGACGCGGCGGGGGTGTGGGCATGCCCGCCGAACCTGTCTCGCGCGACCTCGATTCCCCGCCACTCGAGCAAGTACGGAGTGCCGGTATGAGGCTCCGGCGATGTTCTGATCACATGACGGCGAAACGGGTGATCACGTCACGCGAAATCCGCACCGACCCTGCACGCAGCTTCCACGGCCTGCACGCAGCGTCTCCGGCCCACCATTCGCAAACGCACATGCGTTTGTTGTTGACGCCACCGAACGAGGACGCGCAGGTTTGCTGTTCACCAGGAGTCGTCGATGCAGCAGAGCCGTGTGTCTGGTCCTTCTCGCGTCGGGCCTCCGTTCGGCCCGCTCTTGCTCGCGATCACGCTCGCGAGCTGCGGGGGGGGGGGGCGACCTCGCGGTCGGTGAGCCGCAAGCGGTGTCCACCGGCAGCAGTCTCTGCACCTACGCGCCTGACGACTGGGTGTCGCGTTGCGCAGCAGGACAAGGTCAGCCATCGCGCTGCCGAGGTCTCTCCGGCGCGCACGCCGACGATGAACGCGAGCTCGCCGCACTCTCGCTGAACCTCTGGTCGTCGGCGAGCGGCCGCACGGCCCGTGGGCTCGGGGAGCTGCACTTCGGCTACGGCACGCGGCTCGAGTGGAGCCTCGACGATCTTCTCGATCTGTCCCGGCGTCACCCGGATGGCGCCGTTCGCTCGGCAGTGCACGACGCCAACCGCGCGTTCGTGGACTGCGAGGATCGACATGTCGCCGCGCGATGGGTGCAGACACCAGTATGCGGGGCACCGGCACACGGCCCCGCGAGCGACCGCGTGTCCGGGCCGGAGACGGCGTGATGTGTCGCCCTCGATGGGGACTGCCGTCGCGGTGAGTATGACCCGGCACTGGCGTGCTGCAGGGAATCCGAGCTGCCCATCGGCGCGGTGTGCGGTGAAGAAGACGACGACGGATATGACGACCACGCATGCCACCATCGCCACGGCGGAGCCCATGGCGGGGGAGGCGCCCGGGTGTGCAATCCCTACGGCCAGTGCGTGGCTTCGGCCGACGTTCCGATGAGCGAGCGCGCTCAAGGCGAGGCTCTCTGGGTGGAACCGGTGCGCATCGACGGTGCGTGGGACGCGCCGGTGACCTGGCACATGGATCCCGGCGCGAGCGATGGCGGGCCGATCGAGATCCGCGTCGGGGCTCTGCCGATCGCGATCGTGCCGGCGAGCGTCGCCAACCATCGAGTGCGGGTTGCAGCGAGCCCCGATACGACGCTCGGCGTGGTGGTCGTCGACATCATCGACGATGATCCAAGCCAGGTCCGCTCGCTCTACGTTCCACGGCGGCTCTCGCTCGACGTCGACCTCGCCGGGGGCGAGACGTACGAGGTCTGCGCGGCGCTCGGCCACTTCGACGACCTGCCGACGCTTCTTCCGGACTGCAGCGGCGGGCAGATCGTGACCTGCCCGAGCACGGCGGGCGATCCGATCACCTGTGCGATCGATCCCGGTGGATTCTCGCTGATCACGGCGGCGGACCTCGGTGTCGCGTGGGAGCGCGCCGTGACGCCCGCAGCGCTTGCCTTCGCGGCGCTGATCCCGCCCATCAACGACAATCCTCCGGACGGAGGGGTCGACGGCGGGGCCCGCGACGCCGGGCGCGACTCCGGGATCGGCGTCATCCACGTTCTCGACCACATCGCGATCTTGCTCGGAGTCGGTCGCGTGACCCCGCTTCAGCCCGGGGTGTTCGGGACGAGCACGTGCTCGTCGTTGAGCGCGCCGTGCACGCCTACTGGCGCGTGCGGCGCCGGCCGCCGGTACTGTGTGAATGGCCGCTTCGGCACATGCATCCCGACAGGGGTGCTCGAGCGCTGCAACGGCGCGGACGATGACTGCGACGGGCGCATCGACGAGAATGGGGCCTCGATGTGCAACGACGGCAACAGCTGCACGGGCGACTCGTGTCGCAGCGGCGCCTGCGTCTACGATCGAGGCGCGGATCTCGCCGGGCGATTCAACCCGCACTCGCTGACCCGCGTCGGCTTCTGCGCCGGAACCCCGCAGCCGAGCTGCCAGACACCCCTCTGCGCGCCGATCACCTACGTTCTCCCACCGACCAATACGATCTCGCCGCGTGACGTGAACGGCTGCCAGTACGTGGCCGGCAACGCGTTCTGCACGGACTCCTGGGACGGCTGCGTGTGCAACGGAAGCGAGCTCTGCGCGCCCGGCGCCGCCGGAGCAGACACCGCGACTGGCTGCGTGGCATCTGCGAGGTTCTCGCCCCCGACGTACTCGCCTGGGAGTGCGTCGATCGTTCATGACCCGTGCGAAGACGACGGTGACGCGTGCACGGTCGATCATCCCTGCTGCGAGCCGCCGGACGGGCTGTGCCGC
>JBBSAT010000117.1:0-21011 GCA_038252025.1 Polyangiales bacterium
CGGAGCGCCGCGAGCGCCACGGTCGCTTCGGTCTCTTCGAGGAGCCCCCGAGGGGGCGCCGCCGCGCCCGCAACGTCGCCCGCATCCTCGTGCGCGGCCGCGTGCGCGAGTCGGTAGGCAGGAGCCCGGCCCGACGGCGCGCGAGCGGCCGCACGCCCCGTGAGTGAAGCGCGAAGAGACAGCGAGATCGCGTCGCCCAGCCGCATCGTGAGATCGACCAGCACCGCGTCGTCCGGCACCAGCTCACCGGCCTGCTCGAAGGTGAGGACGGCGGCTGCGGGGTTCTCGCCCGCTCGCACGAGCGCGAGCCGAACGAGCTGCGCGGCGCGATCGAGCGGTGTCGGGGCGATCTCGGCGCCACGCTCGAGGGCGTCTTCGAGGAGCTGCGCGTCGCCGGAAGCCCGTGCGAGGCGCTCCAGCTCCGCGATGGAGGGCGCGTGCGTCCGCTTTGCATCGAGCGCGCGGCGATGCGCCGAGATGGCTTCGTCGCCCTCGAGCAGCCGTCCAGCCAGCGACGCCGCGAACGCAGAACGCGCCTCGGGCGCTGCGCTGGCTTCCTCGAGCCAGAGCGCGGCGGCCTCGCCGGGAGAGCGTTCCTGGACGAGCGAGGCGAGCGGGCGACCGACGAGCGGATCCCCTGGTGAGAGCGCACGTGCCTCGCGCAGCACCGCCTCCGCCGAACCGACGTTGCCCTGCCGGGCGTATCGGTCCGCGAGGCTGAGGAGGCTCGTGGTTCGCGCGTCCGCCGGCGTGCGCGCGGCCTGACGCGTGAGCCCGTCGGCGACCGCCGTGCCCAGATCGTGGGTCGCTTCGCGTGAGAGCGCCGCGTCGAGAGAGAGCACGTCGGCCGTCACGGGCGCGTCCTCTTCGTCCCGCGCGCGCTCGAGAAGCTCGGCCTCGCGGTCGCCTTGCGTCGGATCCGGCGCAAGCCTCGCGGCGAGCGCCAGCGCGCCCTCGCTCCCCTCGGCACGCCCGGCGCGCGCCGGGTCCTTCCGGATCATCTTCTGACGAACGACCCGCAGCGTTCCGAGCGAAGCGTCGGCGAGCGCGGCATCCCGCAGTGCCATCTCGGCGAGGTCGAGATCGTCGTCCTCGACGTGGATGTCGGCAGCCCTGGCGAGCGCTGCCGCGCGCTCGCTGCCGCTCGATGCGCTGGCCCACGCCCTGAGCGCCGCGAGCTCGCGCGCCCGATCACCGGCACGCGCAGCGAGGCGCGCCATCGTCCGAAGGCTCGGAAGCGAAGCGTCGTCCGGGTGTCCGATCGCCTCGAGCGCGAGCACGGGGTCGCCGGCGCGCGCCGCTGCGGTGGCTGCGAGCCGGCGCGCCGCGCCCGCCAGCTCGGCAGGCGCGAAGTGCGCAGCGAGCGCGGTGAGCGGCTTGACCGCCTCGTCCGGAAACAGGCGCGCGCGGACGAGCAGCTCGTCGACGTCGAGCGATGCCAGCTCGGCGGCGCTCTCGAGCTCGACGAGCGGCGAGAGCCCGGCGCGCTCGGCGGCCCGCAGGTGCTCGCCCTGCAGGATGCGCGCGACGCGGTCGTCCTGAGTCGCGCGCGCGAGCGCCGCGAGCCCTTGCGCGCGGGTCACGCGATCCGTCGGGTCGCGCACGACCAGCGCGTCGTGCAGCGTGAGCGCCGCGGCCGTCGACGACGGCCACGCGCCGAGCGCGCGCACCGCCGTGCTCGCAGCCGCTGCGGCGTCACCGAGCGGCCCCAGCTCGAGCTCCGCGAGCGCGGCGAGCGTCAACGCGCGATGCGCGTTCGAGATCGACAGGTCGGCCTCGGCTCGCAGCGACGTTCGAACCTCGTCCCACGCGCCGCGCGCCCTGGCGGCACGGCGCGCCGAGCCGAGCGCCAGCGGCTCCTTCGGATCGGCGACCCGAGCCTGATCTCGCAGGTCCGCTCCGCGAGCCGAGTCGCCCAGCGCGAAGGCGAGCTCGGACGCCGCGAGGCACACCCTCGCGCGCGGGCCTCCCGCGGTGCGATCGATCAAGCGCACGAGCAGCTCGAGCTGCGCGCGGCGGGCATCGGCGTCCATGCCGACGAGCGGGAAGTGTTCTTTTCGCGGCTTCCGCGAGCGAACGCTCCGGCGAGCCGCGAGCGCTCCGCGATCGATCTCGACGGCCCGCACCGGCTCGCTCGGCTCGCTCGGCGTCGAGGTCGCCGCGGTCTCGACTTCCTCGTCGACGTCGGCCATCGCCTCGGCGTCGGCGGCGCTCTCGTCATCGAGAACGCCGACGGTCGGCTCGTCGTCGGCCTCGTCCACGAAGGACATGTCCGGCTCGTCGCTCGGAGCGAGGGAGACGGTCATCTCCTCTTCGTCGCTCGCGTCGAGCGAGGGAGACGGGATCGCCGGAGCCGCCGGAACGGCAACCTCGACCGGCCCGCCCAGCGCGGATGGAGGAGGTACGTCGACGCCGGGGGGCACCCGCGGCGCGAGCGGAGATGCTGCGCCTTCGCGCTTCGGAGCGAGCGCACGGAGACGCTCCGCGATGCCGATGCGCCCAGCCGGCGGCGGCGCGATCGCTCCCGGCGGAGGCACCACGACGGGCGGAGCGACCGGCACGTCCGCCGTTGCGGGGGGCTCGCTGTCGAGCGAGAGGTCACCGAGCTCGTCCGCGATCGACGGGCGCGGCGGCGGCGGGCCGTGCGCGACGGGCGCGTCGAAGAACGCCGCCTCTTCCAGCGACTCGGAGAGCTCGAGGCTGGGCGCCGGGGGCGCCTCGATCTCGAGATCCTCGGACGGATCGAGGCCTGCGAGGAGCGCGTCGATGTCGTCGACGGGCTCCGCCGTGCGGGGTGCGGCGGCAGCTGCAGGTGGTGCGACCAAGGGAGGCGGTGCGACCAAGGGAGGCGGCGCGACCAAGGGAGGCGCGACGCCGGGCGGTCCCGGCACACGCACGAGCCCCGGAACGCGGCCGCCAAGCCCGGGCGAGGGAACGCGGGCGGGCGGCGGGACTCCGACGACCCCAGGGCGACGCACGGGCGGCGGAGGGCGAGGCCCGGCAATGCCCGGCCGTGGCGACCCCGCACGCGCGACGGCGCGCGCCAGCTCGGCAGCGGCGCCCGCAGGCTTCGGAGGCAGGGCTGGCGCCGGCGGCGGCTCCGAGGCCGCTTTCGGCGGCTCCGGTTCGATCGGCGCGGTAGCGCTCACGGGCGGCGGCGTGGGGGGCGAGGACGTGCGGACGGGCCGCGTCACGCGCGGAACCTCGGCCGGATAGATCATCGTCTCGCTCTCGAAGCCCTCGAGCAGTCCATCGATGTCGAAATCGACGGCGCTCGTTCGCGAGGGCTCGGCCGGAGGCTCCACGGGAAGAACCACCAGCGGAGGTGCCGCGGGCGGAGGTGCCGCGGGCGGAGGTGCCGCGGGCGGAGGTGCCGCGGGCGCGGACGCCGCGGGCGGAGGTGCCGCGGGCGCGGACGCGGCGGCGGAGGCCGTGAGCCGATCGATCAGGTCGCGCGGGATCATCGCGACTCGCGTCGAGCCCCCATCGTCGTCGTCGTCGAAGTCGATGGCCAAGTCGTCGACGTCGCTACCGGCGCCCGGCGGCGGCGGCGCGGTCGGAAGCGGAGCTCGCTGCTCGTCCGCGGCAGGCGGTGTCGTAGGCATCGTGGCGCGCTGCGCAGGCGGTGCAGGCGGCGGAGCATGAGGGGCGTTTCGCGCGCCGCGCATCCGCGCGATCTCGGAAGCGTCGGGGGGCTGATAGAGCGCTCGTGACGGGACCGGGGGAGCGCCTGGCTTCTGCGGCATCGGGCCGGACTGCGCGACGGCGGATCCCGACTCGACGTCCTTCTCCCAGTCCGCGAGCGCGTCGTCCCAGTCGAGATCGAAGTCCGCTTCGCCTCCCGGCTTCTTCACGTTCTCGTCGCTCATGATGCGAGCCCCAGCTCACGACGCATCGCGAGCGTATCCGCGGCAACCCAGAACGAGATCACCGAGCGCGGGTCGAGCGCTCCCGAAGCGCCGCGCTCGAGCCCTGCGAGCTTCAGCGCGGGCACAGGATCGCCGCCGACGAGCATGCCAGCGCGCGCGAGCGACACGGTCAGAGAACGCGCCCACGCGATCAGCGGGACGCCTGCCTCACCGATCTTGGGCGCGGCCTCGGCGATGGTGCGCCGCGCGCGACGCCCGATCGCCTTGCCCAGAACGCGAGCGCTATCCGCGACGCCCGGGAACGCCTCTCCTGCTGCGAGCGGTGCGCTCGCCGCAGCCGCAGCACCGAAGAGCGCCCGGCAGACCTCGTCGCTCCCGCCCGCGAGCGCGCGCGTCGCGAGAGGGCCCAGCCCGAGGCGGAGCCCGAACGCGAGCGCGCCGATCCGGAAACGCCGTTCGCCCGCCGGGAGCGAGCCCGCGTCCGCGCCGAGCACCCATGCCGGCTTCCCCTTGTAGGACGGGATCACGGTCACGAGCGCGCCATCGCGTCCGCCCACGTACACGTCGCCCGCGGGCGCGCCGAGCTTCGCGGCGATCGCCAGGACTTCGTCCACGAGCGGGCTGCCGACTTTCCCGATGTCGCCGCGCGCGAGGCCGAACGTGCCGGGCTCGAGGCGGTCGGCCTCGACGAGCGTCTCGACGGTGGCGAGCGCGACGTCCATCAGCGCGCCACCGGCCGGGAGCGCGAGAGTCGGTGACGCGAGCAGCAGCGAGACGTGCGCGTCCGAGAGCGCGGGCGACGGAAGCGGAGCGCGGGCGCTCCGAGCATCAGGCGCTGCAAGCGCTGCCTCGCTCGGAGTCGCGAGGCCGAGCGCGACGAGCGCGCGGGAAGCCGCCACGCCGAGCACGCGATCCCCACGGGAGTCGCCGACGCGGACGAGCGCGTGAAGCGCGTCTGCATCGAGCGCGTCCGTCGCGAGACGGCCGCGAAACGCCAGCTCGGGCCCTTCGCTGAGCGACGCACGTTCGTTCGAGTCCGCGATGAGAGCGCTCGCCGCTTCGAGGCTCTCGAGGTCCGTCGGGAGCGCACGCAGCGCGCGGCGGTACGCAGCCAGGGCGTGCTCGCGGCGACCGCGAGACGAGAGCTCGAGGCGAGCCAGACGCCGCTCGACGGCGGCGCGCTTGCCCAGATCCCGCTCGACCTCGGCGCCGCGCTCGAGGGCCTCGGAGGCGCGATCGAGATCGCCGAGCCGCTCGGCCAGGCCCGCAACACGCTCGAAGAGCGCCCGATCGCCGAGCCCGAGCTCCTCGACCGCGCGTAGCTCGGCCAGCGCGCCGACTGCATCGTCGAGCTTGCGGTCCAGGAAGTCGGCGGCGCCGAGGCGGGCGATCCGCCGCTGGCTCGCGGGGACCTCCTGCGCGGTCGCGATCTGCCGGAGCGCGTCCACCGCGTCGCGGAACTGCTCGCGCTGGACGTGGATCTCGACGAGCAGCGCGAGCCCACCGAGGTGCTCGGACTCGAAGAGCAGGAGGTTCTCGAGCGAGGCCAACGCTCCTTCGTAGTCGCCGAGCGAACGATAGAGACGCGCGTGCTCGTAGAAGAGCGGCGCGAGATCCACGGGGTCGTCGGTCACCTCGATGCGCGCACCGACGAGCGCGACGAGACCCTGTTCGTCGCTGCGGTCCGCGAGCACGTCGTGAAGACGCGCATACGCGATCGGGCGCGTCGGATCCTGCGCGAGTGCGGCGCGAAGCCTCGTCTCGGCGCCCTCGTCGTCGTCGACGTGATCCATGAGCGTCGCGGCCGCCTCCTCGAGGAGCTGCGCGCGTAGCTCGCCGTCGACCTCGCGCGCGAGACGGTCGCAGGCGAGCACGACCAGACCCCAAGCCTCCTCGGCGCGCGCGACGACGCGAAGCGACTCGAACGACGCCAGATCGTCGGGATCGGCCTCGATGAGCGTCCGCAGGATGGGCAGCGCTTCCTCGGTCCTCTGCGAGAGGCCGAGCAAGCGGGCCTGACCGGCGAGGATCGAGCTCGCGGTGGCTCCCGATGCGTGCGGCGCCCATGCCCCGAGCGCGTCCGCTCGCTCGGCCATGTCGTCCTCATCGCCCAGCGCTTCGACGGCGGCGATCGCCGCGGCGACCGATCCCGGCGCGCTGTCGGCGAGGCTGGCGGCAGTGAGGACGGCGTCGGACTCGGCCGTCGACGTGAGCAGATCGATACGCGTCGCGTGGAGGGTCAGCTCGGCCGCGGCGAGCGCATCGTCCATGCACTCCGCGTGCGCTTCGCCGGCGCGCGCGCGCGCCGACAGCTGCGCCGGATCGCCCGCCGTCCGCCCGACGGCGGCGAGCCTCGCCAGCGGATCGCGCTCGCGCCCCGCTGCCGAGCCGGTTTCGAGCACCGCGAGCGCCGGCGCCGCGAGCGCAGCGTCGCCGCGGATCTGCGCCTCCGAGAGAAGCTCGTGCGCGAACGCGATGCGCGCCGGGCCGACGGCGTGCGCCATCAGGATCCCGAGGGCTTCGAGCCGCGCGTCCTGGAGGTGAGACGCGGCGGGCGAGACGAGAGCGAGATCGAGGGCCGCCGCGATCCGCGTCTCTTTCGCGTCGAGCGCGGCGCGCATCGCGAGGTCCGCGCGCGGGCCCGCGGCGGAGGCGTCGCCCGCAGCCAGATAGTGCTCGCCGAGCTCGAGGTTGAAGCGGCCCTGGCTCGCGATGCTGGGCGCGCCTTCGGCAGCGGGCGCGCTGGGCGCCCCGGCAGCGAGCTCGTGATCCGCGAGCGCCTCGAGCGCGCGAAGCTCGAGGGCTGCATCGCCCTTTCGACCCGCGAGCGAGCGCAGCATGAAGAGCGGCGCCGGCGAGGTGGGATCCCGATCGAGCGCTTCCTGATAGGTGCGTACTGCGAGGTCGAGATCGCCGGCCGCCTCCGCGGCTGCCCCCGCCACCAGGAGCTGGGCCTGCATCGCGCGGCCGCTCTGATCGGCCTCAGCGGCCTCACGAAGGATCCGGACGACCGCGTCGGCGTCGCCCTTCTGCCGATAGATCTCCTCGAGGAGCGCGACCGCGTACCGGTGCCCCGGAGCCTTGGCGAGCGCGGCACGCAGCGCGGCCGTGGCGAGATCGGTCTCACCCGCTCGTGCGTGCGCGCGAGCCGCGGCGACGAAGTGTGCCGCGGCCGTGTCGCCGTCGGCGGCGCGTGCTGCGAGGCCTTCGTGCGCTCGCGCGAGAGGCGCATGCGCATCGGAGGCCGCCGCCAGGATCCGGAGCCGCTCCATCGCCCAGGCCGAGCCTGCCTCGATCGCTGTGTCGAGGGCGACGAGCTGATCCTGGAGCGGCGCGTCACTGCCCTCCATGGCCACGAAGCGCGCGTGGTGGAGCGCGGCCTTCTCCTCCGCATCGGTCGGGAACGAGAGCAGCCGGTTCGTCGCATCGAGGAGGAGCGCAGCGTCGTTGCGCAGCGTCGCGAGCGCCAAGAGCTCGTGAAGGAACACCGCAGGGTCCGACGCCGACTCGGAGGCCGCGCGGAGCAGCTCACTCGCGCGCGCGGTCTCACCCGTCATCGTCTCGACGAGCGATGCCGCCCGCGCCAACACCGCGGCCCGTGCATCGCCGGCCGCAGCGCGGTCGCCCGCTGGCGCGGACACGCCACCGGGCGAGAGCGCCTCTGCCTGCGCAGTGAGCGCTTCGACCAGCGGCCCGACCTCACCCAGCGCGCGCGCCAGGTCCTCGCTCATCGCGCGCAGGACCGCGGAGCCGGGCTCTTCCTCGAGCGCCGCCGCGAGCGCTGCACGCGCGCCGTCGACGTCGCCTGCCCCCTGAGCAGCCTCCGCGACGCGGAGATGAAGAGGCGCCCGCGTTCCGCCCGTCCCGGCGAGCGCAACGAGCGCAACGGCGTCTTCGGCGGCCGCTGCCAGATCGCCGGCAGACTCCGCGGCGAGCATGTGCGCACGCCGCAGCGCGATGCTCTCCGGAGCGAGCGCGAGCGCCTTCTCCAGCGTCGCGCGTGCCGCGTCGGGGTCGCCGATGCGGTTGTTGCGAACACGAGCCGCTTCGAGGTAGCTCACCGTCGCGTCGACGCGCGTCTCCTCGTCCGCTGCCTCGATGGCGGCGCGGCTCTCGAGCGCGGCCACCAGCTCGAGGGCGCGCCCGTGCTTCCGCGCGAGCTCCTCGAGCACGAGGAGCGGCCGTGCGCGCTCGGCGGCCGGGCGGGACGCGCCCCGCTCGAAGGCCACGCGCGCGGCGCGGCGCAGCGCGTCGACGGCGGCATCGACCTCGCCCGAGCTCTCGAGGCCACGCGCCACCTCGATCGAGAGAAGCGTCTTGAGCTCCGGGCTCCGCGTGTGCTCGGCGCGTGCAACGACGATCGCTTCCGTTGCCGTACGATCGCCCGCCGCACGCGCGCGTCTCTCGAGCATCAGGAGCGCGCCGATCGACTCGGGGTCGGCGGCGGCAGCCTGCTCGAACAGCGGCCCAGCCTGATCCGGCACGCCGAGGTGATCCTCGAGGAGGCTGCCGCGGTCGACGAGCGCCGAGGCGCGCTCCGCCGGCGTGGTCGCGCTCTTCAGCTCCGCCTCGTAGAGGCGCGCCAGGTTCTTGAAGGAGCGCCGGCGTTCGAAGATCCGGACGAGCTCGAACAACGGCGGGCGGAAGGTCGGATCGAGGTTGTACGCGCCGAGGTACTCGCGCACCGCCATCGCCTCGCCGCCGCCGCTCACCTCGATGATCCGGCCGATCTCGTGCTGCAGGATCGCCTGGCGCGGTCGATCGGCGCCCGAGGCCTCGAGCTCCGCGCGGAGCGCTGCGATTCTGGCCGCGCCTCCCGGCTCGAGCCGCGGCACATCGGGACGGCTCACCTCGGCGCTCGCTGGCTTGCCGTCGGCGCTATTTTCGGCCGGCTGGGCCGTCACTGGAGACTCTTGGTTGGCAGGAGGCGTGCTCGTCATTGGCCCGGGAACCCGAGGGACGGGACTATACCGGCACACCATGAAACTTTGAACCGCGTTCGGGGCTCAGGGAGCGAAACAGCCGAGCCGCCGATCACTCGAAGCCCAGCAGCGCGCCCGCGCGGTCACGCCGCGCCTCCGTGGGGTCCGGCGCTCCGGCGGCGACCTCGCCGCCGAGGACGCGCGCACGGAGCCGCTCCCAGCGTGCGTTGGCCACGTCGCGAAGGGCGTGAAGCTGCTGGGCGTGCCCGACGAGCTCGCCCTGGAGGCGCATCGCCTCGTCGCTGCGGCCCGCCGTCACCGCCGTTCGGTGCTGCTCGGTCAGGCCATGCCCGCGACGTGCCTCTGCCTCGAGCCAGCCCAGCGATGCGTCGAGATCGGTCGCCGCGCGCGCCAGAGACTCGGCTCGACGGGCCGGATCCGGCGCGCTGACGCCGGCGAAGATGGCGTCGGCAGCCGCGCGCGCGTCGGCGAGCCTCTCGGGCCCTTCGGTCGGCTCGGCCGGATGGTCCAGCACGAGCAAGGCGTGCCCGCCCGAGATCTCGGTCGCACGGGCGTGATGCCGCGCGTCGACCTCGCCGTTCTCCACGCGTCCGAGGCCAGCGAGCGCCACGATCCAGGTCGCGCCCGACGGATCCTCGACGAGCAGCATCTCGCCCGCGCCGACGAGCTCGATGCTCGCCTCGCGTGTCGCCACGCGGAACGGAGGCCGCGGGCCGGCGGGTCCGGGCGACAGGACGAGGTGCGCCGAGCCGCGCGCGAGGACCACCTGCGCTGCGCCGTCCCCGATCATGGCGAGAGCCGGCCCGAACACGGTCACGCGGTCTCCACCGTCGAGGTCGATGACGGCCTCACCGCCCTCGCCCACCGTCACGCGATCGCCGCGCTCGAGCGGCGCGCCCTCTCGAAGGACACCGTGGTCGAGCATCACCTCGCCCGAGTACCGCACGACGGACGCGGGAGCCGCTGCGGCCGCCGCGGTCTCGTGGACCGTCTCGGGCTCCGGGTCCCGCGGATGCGGCGCGGTCCGCTCGACGACGGGCGGCGTGACCTCCTCCGTCGTCGCGTCGCTCCCTCCGCACCCCACGAGCGCGAGCGTGCCGAGCAAGTGCGCGAGACCGCGAACGCTCGGGCTACGGACGATCACCTGTCCTGCTCGGGCACGAGCGCGTCGAGGAGAGACGCGAGCTCGCTCGGCGGGCCGCCCTTCTGCTCACGCGCCGCGCCGAGCTCGCGCGACGTATTGCGGAGGCGCTCCGTCAGGACGCCCAGGAAGCTCCAGAGCAGCTTCACCGCGATCGGGTGGTCCTTGCGGATGATGTCGAAGAAGTCGCGCCGCTTCATCGCCAGCAGCGAGCTCGGCTCCGCGGCGACGACATCCGCGCTGCGGGGCGCCTTGTCGACGAGCGCCATCTCTCCGAAGTGCTCGCCCGGGCCCAGCTCGGCGATCTGCGCGTGCGCAGACTCGACGCGGACCTTGCCCGTCAGGACGATGAAGAGCTCGTCGCCGTCGGCGCCCTCGGCGACCACCTCGGCGTCGGTGTCGTACGTGCGCACCTGGGTGATGTTCATCACCCGCACGAGCTCCTGATAGGTGAGGTGACGGAAGAGCGGCATCTTGTGCAGCACCTCCATCTTCAGGTTCACCTCGCGCGCGAGCCGATCGACGCCGCTCTCGGCGTCGGGGACCTTCACCACGATCGCGGTGATGTTGTCCTTGCCGCCGCGCTCGTTCGAGAGATCGATGAGCTTCTGCGCGAGCTCGTCCTCGGGCGTCTCGGCGAAGAGCTTCGCGAGCTCGGCCTGCTCGAAGTAGCCGTGCAGACCATCCGAGCAGAGCAGGAAGCGATCGCCGCGCAGCACGTCGAAGTCGATCGTGTCGACCTCCACGCTCTCGTAGACGCCGACGGCGCGTGTCACTGCGTTCTTGTGCTGGAGCGAGTCGATCTGGTCGCGCGAGAGGCGTCCGCGGCGGAGCAGCTCGTTGATCAGCGAGTGATCTTCCGTGAGCTGATGGACCGAGCCCTGCCGGTAGAGATACACGCGCGAGTCGCCGACGTGGCCGATGAACCCGCGCTCGCCGACGATGAGGAGCGCATCGAGCGTCGTCCCCATGCCGCGCTTCGTCTCGTCGCGCTGCCCTTCCTGGTAGACGGCGTTGCAGGACTGCTGGACGGCCTGCTCCATCACCTTCAGCACGTCGGTGCGGGTGGCCCCGACCCCCTGCTCGAACGCAGTGAGCATCTCGCGCTGCGCCGAGATCACCTCGCTGACCGTTCGAGCGGCGATCATGCTCGCGACCTCACCGGCCGCGTGCCCGCCCATCCCGTCACAAACGACGAAAAGCTGCAGCTTCTTCGCGACGAGGAAGTTGTCCTCGTTGTGATCGCGTACCCGTCCGACGTCGGTGACGGGCCAGAAGCGCAGAGCTTCAGTGCTCTCGGCCATGCAGGAAGACGGAGTACCCGATGCGCCCGTGGCGGGTCAACGACGCGCTTTGCGCGACGCTCACCCGTCCGGGCGCCCGGACCTCACTCGCAGAGGCCAGTCGTTGCGCTGCAAGCGCGCCCGCCGGTGCAGCTGGTGTCGTCACAGGCAGGCCGGCAGGCGCCCACGGTGGTGCTTCCGTCGACCGCCACGCAGGCGTAGCCCGGCCGGCACGTCGTCGCGCCGACCGCGCAGACATCGATGCAGATGCCCAGATCGGGCGAGCCGGCACCGTCGTCGACGCACGCGGCCCCGCCCGGGCACGTGATCGACGGTCCGGTTCCGCTCAGCCGGCAGCCCGGATACGAGCAGGTTCCAGCAGGCCAGCCCGTGGACGCCTCCGTCAGGCAGCGCCCGCCCACACACTCCGCGTCGCTCACGCACGGCTCGCCGACGGAGGTGGCCACGAACGGACGACCGCAGAGGCCGGTCCCCGGGTTGCACACGCGCATCATGCTGCTGCAGTCGGTGTCCGCGGTGCACGCCGGAACGCACGCCATCGGGCTCGCCACGTCCGTCGGATCTGCGGGGCGACACGCGTACGCGGCGCGACAGTCCGAGTCCGACGCGCAGTCATCCAGGCACACGCCGGTGCCGCTCGCTGTCGGGGCGCAGACGCCCGTCCCAGGGCACGGGTTCGTATCGCTGCAGCCCGCGTACGCGCAGTAGGCGCGCGGGTAGCCGTAGGCGCCCTCCGACAGGCACGTCCCGCCGAGACACGAGGCCGGGTCACGCCCTGAGCACATCTGCCCGAGGAGTGAAGCATCGAAGGCATCGTCGCAGGTGCCGAGCCCGACGTTGCAGACCCGACCGCCCGAGCACTGCGCGTCGCTCGTGCACGTCGGGAAGCAGCCCAGCCGATCGGCGTTGGAGCTCGACGCTCGGCACTCATAGCCGGCGCGGCAGTCCGCCGTCGTGGCGCACCCGTCGATGCAGTAGTCGGTCGAGCCGAACGCCGACGTGCTCGTGATGCACTGCGCGTCGCCCATGCAGCCGCTGTTCGCGATCGGATCGCATCCCGTCGTGATGCAGGCGCCCTCGGGCCAACCGGCGCCCGCCTCGCTCTGACAGAGGCCGCCCATCGGGCAGGTCGAAGCGTCGACGCATGGGTCGCCCACCCCCGCCGACGGCGCGAAGCAGGCTCCGGCGCCGACGGGCCCACCGGCGAGATCGCACTCGTTGGCCGCGCCGCAGTCGCTCGCGTCGAAACAGCCGCCGACGCACATGCCGCTGAACATGAAGTTCGTCGAACAGCCGTAGCCGGCCCGCGGGCACTGACGAGCGTCGGTGACCGTCGGGTCGCAGAGCTCGAGGCAGATGGTGTTTCCCCCGCCGAGGTTCTCGCACTGCGAGCCATCCGGGCAGGTCGTCGGGTCCATCGGGTCACAGATCACCGTGCAGTAGCCGTCCGGGAAGAAGCCCGGATCCGACACGCAGGTCGTCGCGGGGGAAGTGCAGTCCACGTCGACGGCGCACGCCGTGCCGATCGCGCCCGGCTCGACCCAGGCGTCCGGGATGAACGTGTCGGGCAGCATCGCCGAGTCGGGGATCACGATCCCGGCGTCCGCGTCGTCCACGTGAGAAGCGTTGCAGGCGCTGACGCTCAGGGCGCCGAGCACGGAACAAAAAAGGACTGAAGTCTTGCGCATGGTGGTCTCGGCTCCCGACAGGAAATGCACGGACGCGGTTCTTCCCCGCGCCCGGCGCGCCCCGCTAGCACGAGCCGTGCTCAAGGGCACAGGTCGGAGCCTCGGATGCAGTCGGCCTACGAGCGGCGGCGGCGGACGAGCAGGAGCGCGAGGCCGGCGACGAGAGCGGCGGCGGCCCCCCCGGAGGAGCGCCCTGGGCTCGCCGTGCACGCGCCCTGGAACGAGACCTGGGCGAGCGGGTCGATGCACGCATCCCCTTGCGGCAGCGTCGCGCGCCCGAGACCGTCGAGGACGACGATCTGATAGCAGACCGGGGTCCGCGCCTCGGCGGGGGTGAGCAGGAACGTCATCGTGATGCGGTCGCCCGGGAAGTTGCGGATCCGATCGACGAGGCGCGGCTCGTCGACGCCCTCGCCCCGCGTCTGGTACAGCAGGTACTCGATCGAGCCGCGCGGCCCGTCGTAGGTGGCGGGCGTGAAGAAGACGCCGATCCGATACCCCCCGTCCGGAAGGCACGAGAGAACGTTCGCGCCGACCTGAGTCGAGGTCGGCGTCGCGAAGCCGCCCACGACCGGCATCGCGAGGTCGGCGGAGGAGAGGCTGTTCGTGCAGAAATCGAAGAGCAGAAAGTCGTCGACGCCCGTCGCACGGCCACGGTACTGCGCGTTCCGGTCGAACCCACCGTCGGGCAAGAACACCAGGACGTCGCCGTGGGTCTGGACGAGCCCGGGGACAGGCGCTTCGTCGTCGACCGAGCAGAAGGTCCCGCACGGGCCGCAAGAGACGAGCGTGAACAGGCTCGAGGGCGCATCGCCGGGCCCGTCGGGACCGAAGTAGCCCGCGCCGTACCGGACCGAGACAGGCGCGTCGAACGGGACGGCCTCCCCTCCGCCGGACGCTGGCGTGACCTCGATGGGCGCGCGCGGCTCCGAGAGGCAGTCGCGATCCTGCGCCGACGCGCGAGGCGCGACGAGAGCCACGAGCCCGGCCAATCCGAGCGCGAAGAAGCTGCATGCCGAGGGACGAGCGCGCACTGCGGACCAGTATAGCCTGCTCTCGGCCGCGAGCCCTTTTTCGCGAGGCCCCCTCGAGGGCGTGCTATCGCGAGATCGGATGGTGACGCCTGGCGACGATCCCTTCGCGATGGCGTTCGTGCTCGCGGCGATCGCAGCCGGAGACGGGCTGGCGGACCGCGCAGCCGTCTCGGTGGAGCTTCGGACCCGGATCGCTCGGGTGCTCGAAGGTGTCCGTGGCGCCATGCAGCAGGACCGCGCGGCGGCGGTCGCAGCGCTCACGCGCGCGCTCCAGCTGACCTTGCCCGATGACGCAGCGCTCTCTCCTCGTGCCCGAGGGGTCGTGGCGGGCGTCGTACGGAGAGAGGTGGGGGCTGAGTGGATGCGCGCTGCGCCCCCGCCACGTCCCGGCTTTCGGACGAGCGCCGCACTGAAGCGCACCGTCGTCGGGCTCGCGGGGAGCTCGTGGGACGCCTGATCCCGGCGGGTCGTGCGCGCGTCGTGTCACCTCTCGTGCGCGACGCGCGGCTGGAAGCGGCCGCGATCCGGGCGCGAGCGCGTGCGGACGCGGCTCGGATCGAGGACCTCGCGCGCCGCGACGGCATCGCGTCCGGCGAGGCGCGCGTGATCGACCAGGTGCTCGCGCTCACCGCGCAGGCTGCCGAGCTGCGCGAAGGCGCGAGCCGCGAGATCGGCACGCTCGCGCTCGAGGTCGCAGCGCGCATCGTCCAGGAGACCGTCGCCGCCGACCCGGCGCTCCTCGAGCGCATCGTCTTCCGAGCGCTCTCGCGCGCCCGAGACGAGAGCCGCGTCGATCTCTTCCTTCACCCGGACGATCGCGCAGCGCTGACTGAGCGGCTCGCCTCGAGCGGCGGCCTCCCCGACACGATCCGCCTCGTCGACGCTCCGGCCCAGGCTCGCGGCGGGTGCGTCGTGTCGAGCGATCGGATCCGCATCGACGCCCGCGTCGAGTCCGCGCTCGAGGCGATCGCGCGCGCGATGGGCGTGGACATCCCGGGCCGATGAGCCGCCAAGTCGAAGAGGATCTCGAGGACAGCGAGACGGACGAGCAGCCCGAGGCCCACGGCGTGCGGGCGTGGGCACTGCCTCTCGTCCTCATCGCGCTCACGTTCGGGACGACCCTCTGGGCGGGGGCAGGGATGCACGGCGTGGACGTCGGCAGCGCGACGGACCTCTGGCGCGGCTGGGACTTCGCTGTTCCGCTCATGGGCATCCTGCTCGCACACGAGATGGGCCACTACGTGATGGGGCGGATCCACGGCGTGGACATCTCGCCGCCGTTCTTCATCCCGATGCCGTTCGCGCTGCTCGGCACGATGGGCGCCGTCATCCGGCTTCGCGGCGCGATCCGGAGCAGGGACGCGCTCCTCGACGTGGGCGCAGCGGGGCCGATCGCGGGCATGGTCGTCGCGCTCCCCGTGCTCGTGTACGGCATCCTGACCTCGCCTATCGAGGCGCTTCCGGCGGCGGGCGGTAACTACATCCTCGAAGGGCACTCGATGCTCTACGCAGGCCTCCTCTACGCGCTCAAGGGCCCTATCCCCGAGGGCATGGACATCATGCTCTCGCCGACCGCGCTGGCCGGATGGGCGGGGCTCCTCGTCACGATGATGAACCTGCTCCCGGTGGGTCAGCTCGATGGCGGCCACGTGGCCTACGCCCTCTTCGGGCCGCGTCAGAACGTCTTCGCGCGGCGCGTGCTGATGGCGCTGCCGCTGGTCTCGGTCCTGACGGGCGCCTACTACGCCGGCGTCGCGGCGCTGGCGGGGGTGCGAGGTTGGGCGCTCGTCTGGGAGCTCGGCGCGGGCGTGCACTGGCTCGTCTGGTTCGGCGTCCTCCAGGTGATGGTGCGGCTCTCGGGGCTCGATCATCCGGAGGCAGGCACGGCGCCCTTGTCCTCACGACGACGCGTGGTGGCGATCGGCACGCTGGTTCTCTTCGTGCTGCTGTTCATGCCCTCCTGGGTTCGAAATGGCTGATGCCCATTGATCGAAGCGCCGT
Source organism: Polyangiales bacterium (assembly GCA_038252025.1). Classification (GTDB taxonomy): domain Bacteria; phylum Myxococcota_A; class Polyangia; order Polyangiales; family Sandaracinaceae; genus JBBSAT01. The sequence continues at coordinate 15,981 of JBBSAT010000117.1, forward strand.
GGACTGAGAGACTCCACTGGCCGGGACGAGAGGCGGTTCTTTTTTGCGTGGCATCACCACCGAGTCGGTGGCGAAGACGAGAGTGTTGGCGGAGAAATGAGTACGTTCGCGGATGTATTGCGGGAGGGGATTCTCTCGCTCCCGCATGATCTCAAGGCGATGCTGCGGATCGTCGAGGATCCGGAGCTGGACGACCCGGGCCGCGTGCTCGCGTGCGGCGCCATCCTCCACGTTCTGTCGGGTCACAACGCGATCCCGGGCGTGAAGGGAATCCTCGGGTTTGCCGACGACGTGATCGTCTTGCGCCTGGTGGTCGAGCGTCTGGGACAGTCTTCGCCCGATGTGATCGCCCACCACACGGAGGACTCGCCCGAGATCGTCGGCCTGTTCGCAGAGCAGCTCGCGGTGGTTCGAGACCACCTCGGCGAGCTTCTCGTGGTGATCAACCACGCCGTGGATGCGCTTCCGAAGAGCACCTTCGAGGGCCACGATGCGGTGAAGTGCGCTCGCGACGCAGAGTCCGCGACGTGGCTCTACGACTCGGTTCAGGAAGCGATCGTCGAGCGGCTCGAGCTCGACCCGGACGCCGTCGTTCGTGCCGTGAAGGGCGCGAGCGAGATCAAAGGGCTGCTCAAGCAGCGGCTGTGATGCCCGAGGTCGCGTTGGCTTCTGCCGGCGCCGTCTCGAGCGCAGCGAGAAGGGCCACGAACGCCGTCTCGACGCGCGCGCCCCGGAGCGGGAGATAGCGCGCGATGCGCTCGTTCCCGCGGGACAGCTCACGCATCGCTCCGCACCGACTCAGCGCCGCGTCCGCGGGCCCGTCGCGCCGCACGACGACGAGAAGCCCGTAGCGCGCGCCGAGCGCCCCTCGCGAGATCGGGACGATGTCCGTGCGGAGGACATCGGATCCGAGCGCAGCGACGACGCGGATGCGTGCATCGTGGGCCTCTCCGCCGACTCCGAGATGGATGACGGGTAGGAAAGCCAGGCGCGGCCCGTCGAGCGACACACGCAGTCTGCGAGCGAGGCGCACGAGCCGATCGAGCGTGACGAGCGCCGGCTCGGGTCGAGACGCACGCGCATCGACGAGGAAGGCGTGAACGACGAGCGCGAGCGCCAGGAGCCCGCTGCCCACCACCGCGGTCGGGACCTGCGAGAGCACGGCCCAGCCGAGGAGCGACGTGACCCCGAGCCCTGGGAGCGTGGTCAGATCGAGCCAGGCGTCGATCCCGAGGGCGCGCGTGATCGCGGCGCGGCGGGCCGCGCGGTAGAGGGTCGGCGTCGCGTGCCGGAACGATCCGAGCTTCGGCGGCAGCACCGTGGCCGCGCTCCGGGATGCGGAGAGCGCCGCGACCGCGAGCGCGGCGAGCGCGACGAAGATCCAGGGCAGCGAGCGGTCGAGCCACGGGATGACGAGACCGAGCAGCAGGATCGCGCGCGCCCGCGACCCGGACGTGAGCGGAACGAGCGGGTGCTCGACGCTACGCTCCAGGTGCATGCGCGCGCCGGCCCGTGAGACGCGCAGCGCGACGAGCAGACACGCGAAGCCCAGCGCGATCGTACCTTGCCAGGGCCGCTCGGCCGGCGTCTGGGCGATGAGCGGGGTGGGGAGCGGAGCCTCGGGAGGAGCCGTCGCCAGGGCGGGATCGACGGCGGCGAGCGGTACGAGGAGCTCGATCGGCCACTCGCGTGTTCGGGCGAGGTGCGCGCGCGTGAGCGTGATCTGGGCGAGGCCCGCCTCGTCGGTGCGCACGACGGCCACCTCGTCTTCGGCGGCGATCGCGGTGGTGCCGACGGGCGCGACGATCTCCACCTCGACCGAATCGAGCCCGTAGCGCCAGGCGGGGAACGTCCACCGGATCGTGACGCCGTCGGCCGACGTGCTCGTCGCGCGCCCAGCGAGCCGAGTGTCGTAGGCGACGTGGACGAGGTATTCGCCGCGACGAGGCGCACCGCGGCGCGGGAAGATCAGGGCGATGCGCCCGCCGTCGTGGACCTCGACCCGTGGGGCGAAGGTCTCGCTCGCGCTCGACGGCCCGGGCGCGGCGTCAGTCGGAGCCGCGTTGCGGACCAGCGTCACCGGGTCGCTCGCGTCCAGCACGAGGTCCGGATCGAGCCCGTCGAGCTCGAAGCCACCGAGCCAGCCGCCATCGACGCGAAGCGTGATCTCGAGGACCACGTGCGCGTTGGCGTGGTCGTCGATCGTCAGGCGGGCGCGCGCCGATCGGACGCTCGCATCCGTCCACGCGAGCACCTGCGAAGGGGCGAGCAGCGATGCGAGGACGAACAGCGGAAGCCAGCGCACCGGCCGACCCTACCGGTGCGCGGAAATCCTCCGAAGTTTTCGGCAGAGAGTGCTCACTCTGCGGAACGCTCCCGTCCCGTGCTCGAGACGAGCACTTCCGTACGCGTTCGGCTACGCGAGCACTCCTGTAGATCATCGGCTCGCTACGCCGAACGTTCCCGTCCCGTGCTCGAGACGAGCACTTCCGTACGCGTTCGGCTACGCGAGCACTCCTGTAGATCATCGGCTCGCTACGCCGAACGCTCCCGTCCCGTGCTCGAGACGAGCACTTCCGTACGCGTTCGGCTACGCGAGCACTCGTGTAGGGATCAATACTCCCCAGCCGGGATGAGCGGGCGGCCGGCAGGACACGCGATCTGATCGCGCGTCATCGTCTGACCGTCCGTGGTGCGGAGGATGCGGAACTCGACGCGTCGGTTCTCCTCCCACGCTTCGGCCGTGTGCCGCGGATCGATGGGGCAGCGCTCGCCGTAGCCGGCGCTCCTGAGGTGATCGCGCATGACGCCGCGCGCGACCATGGCCTCGAGCACCGCGGCCGCACGATCCGTCGTCAGCCGCACGTTGTACTCGTCGCTCGAACGCTCGTCGGCGTGGCCCTGGATCTCGAGGAACAAGATCTGGGGGTTGCCGATGAGGGTGGCCGCGACGGCGTCGATGATCGGGAAGCTGCGCTCCTGGATCTCGGCGCTGTCCGTCTCGAAGTAGATCTTCTCGAGGATGAGGATCGAGTCCTCCGTCACGATGACCGGACCGCGATCGGGACAGCCGTCCTCGTCCTCGGTGCCGTTGTACGTCTCGGGATCGTTCGGGCACGCGTCGTCCACATCGAGGATGCGGTCGGCGTCGTTGTCGGGATCCGGACAGCCGTCCTCGTCCTGGAAGCCGTCGCGATCCTCGGGATCGTTCGGGCACAGGTCGTCGGTGTCGAGGATGCCGTCGCGGTCGTTGTCCGGATCGGGGCAGCCGTCCTCGTCCTCGAAGCCGTCACGGTCCTCGGGGTCGTCCGGGCACTGGTCGTCGGCGTCCAGGATGCCGTCGCCGTCGCGGTCGCCCTCGTTGCCCTCCGGGCAGCCGTCTTCGTCGGCGTCGCCGTCACGATCCTCGGGGACCATGTCGCACTCGTCGTCGACATCGAGGATGCCGTCGCGATCGTTGTCCGGATCCGGACAGCCGTCCTCGTCCGCGAAGTTGTCGAAGTCCTCGGGCTCGTTCGGACACTCGTCGGTGTCGTCGCGGTAGCCGTCGCCATCGCGGTCGCCGATCGACGGTTCGAAGATGAACCCGAGCATGCCGCGGACGTCCGCCTGCTGGATGCCGCCGACGGGCAGCCCGCCGCCGCCGGAGACGACGAGGTAGCTGTTCGCGTCGACGAAGATCTTGATGCCGCCCATCGCCTCGAGCGAAGTGCCGCCCGCGGTGCCGATCGAGTTGAAGATCGATGCGCCGTATACCTCGGCCGTGAGCTCGATCGGCGAGTCGCCGAGACGGAAGCCCGCGCCGAGACCGTAGGTGAGGAAGGGGCCGTACGGAACGTTGGTCCCGCCCGTGACGCCGCAGCTCTGCGTGCCGTCGGCGCGGCGCTCACAGAGGAAAGGGCTGCCGGTGGTCGGCTGCACCGTGCTCGCGCCGGCGGGGATGACCGGCGTGTCGCCGGGCCAGAGCCGCGCGCCGACGTTGAGACCGAAGCGAACGAGGCGATCGGGGCGCCACTCTGCGAGAAGCGCGGGCCAGAACACGACGCCCGTCTCGCCGACGAAGCGGTTCGGCGATCCGCTCGGGAACTCGACCTGCAGCGAGACGCCGAGACCGAAGCCGCCGTTTCGCTCGGCGCGAAGGATGCGGAGCTTCGAGTGGAGGATGATGCCGCCGAAGCCCTGGTAGTTGTTACCCGTGGGATCGGTCGAGTCGTTGTAGAGCCCCGGCACCGTGCGGCTCGGAGCGCCGACGAACCCGACGGGGATCTGGAGACCGACCTCGAGCAAGTTGAAGAGCCCGAGGTTCGCCTGGAGCGTACCGGTCATCACGTAGTCGATGAGCCGGCCGCAGAGCAGGCCGTTGCAGTAGCCGTCGCCCGCTCCGACGTGAGCCGCGCGCGAGCTGTCGTTCGTGAACCCGTTGTACGGGATGAGCCCGAAGCCGCCGTCGACGATCAGGCCGAAAGCGAAGTCGAGGTGACCGAGGATGTCGGTGCCGTTGACCGACAGATATCCCTTCGAGTCCATCGCGGGACGGAAGAGATGGAGGTCCATCCCGCCCTGCCCTCCCATGAGCGCGCCCGGGGGCGTCTGCGCTTCGGCGCGCGACGGAGACGCGATCGACAGACCGAGCGCGAGCGTCGAGAGAACGACGACAGCGAGGATGCGCGTCGATGCGCGAGAGAGAACCGAACGGCAAGCGGCCGCGTCGAGAGACATGGGGCACTCCTCTGGGTGGCGGTCCCAGTCCTGAATTCGCGCAAAATCGCGAGATTCCAGGAAGATGGCGGCGATTATCGCCGACCAACCGTTGGTGTCAACGATGGGGACGTCAGAAGTGTGACGGACGCTTCGCTGGGGGTGTCGTCAGCCGGTGGCTATCGGCGCTCCGCCGGTGCCGTTGGCACTGCGCCGCCTGCTACTGGCTACCCGCCTACTGGCACTGCGCGGCGACTGGCACTGCGCGGCTACTGGCACTGCGCGGCTACTGGCACTGCGCGGCTACTGGCACTGCGCGGCTACTGGCACTGC
>JBBSAT010000118.1:0-21002 GCA_038252025.1 Polyangiales bacterium
CAGCGATCCCTTCGGCTTGCGCTTGCCGTGGAAGGGCAGCTGCAGGTGCGCGACGTCGACGCCCACCTCCTTGTAGAGCGAGGGGAAGAGGGCGGCCTCCTCGACCCACGGCCCGGGCTCGAGCCAGCCGTGCACGTAGATGAGGGCGCGCTTCCGGGGCCCGCTGCGGGGATGGATCCAGCGGGCCGTCACGCGCTGGTTCCGCCGGTACTCGCCGCCATGGCGCGTCCGATAGTGCGGGCAGAGCACGACGTGCTGGCTGTGCCAGCGCAGCGTCTCGGTGACGCGCGGCCCGAAGAGGAGCCTCGGCGCTTTTCGCACCACGTCGCGCGGCACGACTGGCGCGGGAAAGAGCGTCTCGGGCGGCGCGTCGAGATAAGGGCCGAGATCGGCCACCGTGTTCGTGTGCACGCCGCGGAGACCGTGCAGCAAGTGGGAGCCAGCGCCCACGACGCGATCGACGGCCTCGCCGAAGGAGAGCATTCGATCGTTGTACCACCCGGCCGGCGGCCGCCCCACGTTCGTTCGCGCTCGCGGCCCCCGTTCGGTGTGGTCCACGGCTGGGAGCGCGAGAGGGCATGTCGGTTGCGTGACCGCTCGCATGCTCACCCGGACGATGCGGAGCGTCGACGAGCCTCGTCCGCTGCGTGCGAGCCTGCCTCGCGACGACCTGTGGCAGATCGTCCTCGAGGACTTCGATGCGTACGGTCGGCGCGCCGCGGAGCCCGGCTTTCACGCGCTGATCGTGCATCGCTTCGGCGTCGCGCGAATGAAGATCACGCCGCGGCTCGCGCGCGCACCGTTCAGCGTGCTCTATCGCCTGCTCTCTCGCCTCGTCTCGAGCCTCTACGGTATCGAAGTTCCGTACTCGGCGAAGGTGGGGCGCCGCGTCGTGTTCGAGCACCAGCACGGGATCGTCGTCCACGGCGCGGCCGTGATCGGGGACGACACCATCCTGCGCCACGGCGTGACGCTCGGGATGCGGTCGATGAGCCGTCCGGAGGAGGCGCCCGTGCTCGGCTGCAGGGTCGACGTCGGCGCAGGCGCGAAGATCATCGGACGCGTCTACGTGGGCGATGGCGCGTCGATCGGCGCGAACGCGGTGGTCCTCGAGGACGTCCCGGCTGGCCGGCTCGTCGTCGGCGTTCCCGCGCGGGTCGTCGAGCGACGTCGTCGCGCCACTGCAACGGACTGCCGTCGCCGCGCGACGGACGTCGATCCGCGGTGAGCCCCGTGGAGGTCCCGGTCGACGTTCTGGTCGTCGTCGTGAGCCATCGCTCGGCGCGGCTCGCCCTCCGGTGCCTCGCCTCGCTCGCGCGCGAAGCGAAGCGCCCCGAGCTGCGGCTCTCCGTCGTCGTCGTGGAGAACGCGTCGGGTGAAGAGGCTGATCTGGCGAGCGGGATCGAGCGTGACTTCAAGGACCTGGCGCGTCTCGTGGTCTCGCCCGTGAACGGCGGATTCGGCGCGGGGAACAACCTCGGCGTCCGGTCCGCGCACGAGGCAGGACGTGCCTTCGACTACGTCCACTTCCTGAACCCAGACACGGAGGTGCGCCCGACGGCCGTGCTCTCGCTGGTGCGCTTCCTCGAGGCGCACCCACGCGCCGGCCTCGCGTCCGGCAGCTTCGAGCACCCGGACGGTACGCCCTGGCCGATCGCGTTCCGCTTCCCCAGCGCGCTCGGTGAGCTCGAAGCAGCGTGCGGTCTCGGCGTGGTCAGCCGGCTGCTCCGGGACCACGTCGTGCCGCGCACGATGGGCAGCTCGCCCGAGCTGATCGACTGGTGCTCGGGTGCATCGATGATGGTGCGTCGCGAGGTCCTCGAGCAGGTCGGCGGCTTCGACGAGTCGTTCTTTCTCTACTTCGAGGAGATCGACCTCTGTCGTCGGATGCGGATCGCGGGGTGGGAGTCCTGGTACGTGCCGGACAGCCGCGTCATGCACGTGCGGGGACAGAGCACTGGCGTCACCGCTCTCGACCGCGCGCCGGCTCGACTGCCGAAGTACTGGTACGAGTCCCGGGCGCGCTACTTCGCGCTGCACCACGGTCGACGATACGCCGCGCTGGCGGACCTCGCGTTTCTCGTCGGGCGGTCGGTGGGCTCGGTGCGAGACGCGCTGAAGCGCGTCCGGAGGACGCCGCGGCATGCGCGCGATCTCCTGGCCGAGAGCCCGCTGCGGAGCCGAAACCGGCGCGCTCTTCGAGCAGTGCAGAGCTACTTCCTGCCGCCCACTACGGCGAGACGCACATCGGCGTGAGCTGCGCGCAGCCCTGCTCGTCGGAGGAGTCGCGAGAGAGCCACGCGCCGTCGCAGCGCGGCGAGACGGCGCCGCGATAGATCCGCCCCGGGCACCAACTATGATGACGTCGTGAACGCGGCCGCCGACGAGGCGGGCGGCCAGGGATTCGTGACGGAGATGGCAGGCGCGTCGGCGCCGCTCGCGGACGTGATCTTCGCGCCGTGGGAGCGTGACCAGTGGGCCTCGATGCCGACTGGACCGGTCGTGAGGGGGAGCTGCTCAATGGTGTGCTCAATCAGTTCGGCTCGCTGGACGGCATGCGCGACTCGCTCGCGGCGACGCTCCCGCTCCCGACCGACGTGACGACCGACTGTCCACACGGAGGACGAACATCTTGGCCGCGCGCGAGCCGGCGGCTACCGGATGGCGACCTCACCGCCGCTGCTCGGCGCCAAGGGCGTGAACGTGTCCTTCGCGACCTCCTGTGTGGGATCGACGACGATGTTTCCGTCCTCGATGCGAACCGCAAACCACGTGAGGTCGCGCTGCGCGGGACCGCCCGTGACGGTCCCGTCCGCGGCGAAGTTGCTGCCGTGGCACCCGCAGTGGAAGCCGCCGCTCGGTGCGATGCCGACGCCGCAGCCCATGTGCGTGCATCGACCGCTGATGGCCCCGACGCCCTGGTCGGTGCGCAGGAGAAAGACGTCGTAGCCCGGCAGTCGCTGCGGCGTGCCGACCGCGAGCTCGTCGGGCGATCCGTAGACGACGCTCGAGCTCGGGATCGATGCGCCGCAGCCGGTCGTGAGCCCGACGCTCGCGCCCACCGCGAGCACCGGGAGAGAGACGAGCACCTTGCGCCTGCTGACTCCCGTGTTCAGGAGCGCCTCGAGATCGCGTTCGTTCGCCATCGTTCCTCCTCCGTGTGGCGCCGCGAGCGAGCGGCATCCGTGCGTAGTGTGCCTGGCTTCGCGATCGAGCGGCGCGACGTCTTCGTCGAGGCTGATCGCGAGTTCAAGGCCCTCGTCGCTCGGCTGATCCTCTGCGCTCTCCCCGGGCTCGAGCTCCGTGGGCGATCTCGGACGCGCAGGTGGTACGTGTTACGGAGGGCGACGGGTGCATGGTCGTGTACCATCGCAGCGTGCACAACCGGTCCGCTCGAAGCTTCCCCGCGTCGCTGACCCGAGGCCTCGTCGTCACGCTCGCGCTGTTCGCGCTCCCGATCGCCGCACGCGCCGAGATCACGCAGCCCAACGGGGTCGTGATGCCGCGCGACTCCGCCAACGGCGAGACGCAGCTCTACTCGTTGTTCAGCTCGCGCGGCGAAGCGATCGACTACGTCGCCGACGGCGCGTCCTACCCGGCCGTGTTCTCGCCGCTCTGCGACTTCCGCGCGACGCTGGTGCTCAACCAGACGGCGAGCCACCTCGCGGTCGGCTGGTACAACACCGATGGCGTCTCGAGCGTCCCTGCTGATCCAGGCGACATCCACGTGATCGTCCCTGTCGACTCGCCCGTGGGCACGACGATCACCGGAGCCAACATTCGCACCGATCCCGCATACGCCGGCGGCCTCGTCGGCTTCGCGCTCGTGGGTTGGCAGACGCACTACACGGAGGCACGGCTCGACCCCGCCTGCACGACGTGCGGAGCGCCGGGGCCGTGGATCATGAGCGTGATCTACGCGTCGGTCGTGACGGCAAATGCGTTCTACGTGACCTTCGAGGACGGTCCCGTCTCGGACGCCCCGGGCGGTTTCGGCAACGACGGCGACTACAACGACTACGTGTACTTCTTCGAAGGCCTCACCTGCATGGGCGGCGGAGAGGCGTGCGACACCGGGATGCCCGGCATCTGCGCGTCGGGTGTCACCCAGTGCACGAGCACCGGCACCAGCTGCACGCCCGAGGTCACGCCGAGAGACGAGAGCTGCGATGGCCTCGACGACGACTGCGACGGGAGTGTCGACGAGGGCGACGGCCTCTGCAGCGCTACCGAGGTGTGCGAGAGCGGGACGTGCGTGGGCGCGTGCTTCGAGTTCGGGTGCGCGAGCGGCTACGAGTGCAATGCGCTCGGCCACTGCGTCGAGTCGGCGTGCGTGGCGGTGACGTGCCCGACAGGCGAGGTCTGTCGCGGCGGCGCGTGCGCCGGCCCCTGCGACGGCGTCACGTGTCCCGGAGAGCTCGTCTGTCGCGCCGGGAGCTGCATCGATCGCTGTGCGGGCGTCACTTGTCCGACGATGCACGTGTGCGACCGCGGCGCGTGCGTCGATTCGTGCGCGTGCTCCGGGTGTGCGCCGTCGCTCTCGTGCGCGGCGAGCGGGCTCTGTGTGGAACCGGGCTGCGCCGCCGTCGACTGCTCGTCGGTGCCCGGTACGGTCTGTCGCGGCGGAGCGTGCGTCGACGCCTGCCTGGGCGCGAGCTGCCCGACCGGACAGACGTGCATGACGGGCGTGTGCGCCGATCTCCCCGATGGAGGAGGCGCTGGCGAGGACTCCGGCATCGCTGGGCCCGACTCGGGAGCGAGCGGCGATGGTGGTGGAAGCGGGATGGACGCTGGAGCGAGTCGCGACGGCGGAGCGCGCCGCCCGGTCACGAGCGGTGGATGCTGTCGCGTCGTGCGCACGCGCCGCCCCGAGGGTGGGCTCGCCCTCGCGCTGCTGCTCGGTTGGGTGCTCACGCGCCGCTCGCGCAGACGCCGGTAGCTGCCGGCGCTCCCAGCCTGGCACGCTCGCACGATCAGGCGGATGCATCGTGCGCCGAGCGCCGCCGCGATCGCGTTCTTCAACTCGACGAGCCCGCAGAGCTGCGCGCTCTCGAGACGAACGTCGAGCACGCATCGGCAGACCACCTCGCCATGCACCTGAAGCACGGCCTCTCGGGGCGCGCGAGCTCAGCGGTGTCGAAAGAGGAGGCGGCGCAGGAAGTCGAGCGGGCCGCCGCCTCGGATGGCGTCGAGGTCATCGGCCTCGTCGTCGGCCAGCGGCGCTTCCGAGATGCGCGCGAGCTCCCGCTCGGCAGCCTCGACGTCGCGTGAGCGCTGCGCCGAGAGCGCGCTCGTTCCGCGCGCCGTCGCGAGGGCCGGCTCGCTCGGAGGAGAGCCGAAGTCGCGCGCGATCTTGGTGAGCAACGCCTGGCCGAACTCCGCTCGCTGCGCGGCCTCGACGCTTCTCTTCTCCACGCCGAAGTCCTGCTGGAGCATCGCGAGCAGCTCCCGCCCGACCTCCGTCGGTCTGTGGACGGCGAGGTCCTTCTGGAGCATCGCGAGGAGCTCGACGCCGAGCTGCGCTGCGTCCGCAGCGTCTCTCGGTGGTGCCTTCGTGGGAGCATTCGGCATGGCGCTTCCCTCCAACTGAAAGCTGACAAGAACGCCATCGCGCGTCAGCCGGGGAAACCCGGACACGCGCGTCGAGGGATCGCACGCGCCGGACTGCGGAGCGTCACCGATGTCGGGCTCCTCCAACCGCGTGCTCGGTCGCCCTCCGCGTGGCCTACTTCGCGTGTGTCTCCCGCCCAGCCGCCGCCACGCTCCGCGCTGCCGTGGATCGCGCTCGGGCTCGCGGGTGCCATCGCTCTCTGGCTGGTGCCGCGAGGCTCGCTCGCGCCGGGCCCCGCCCCGGTGCCGGACGTCCGCCCGACGACCACGACGGCGTCTCCCGAGCCGGTCGACGTCCCCGCGGACCCCGCTCCGCCCGATCCGGAAGAGCACGCCGCGCCCAGCGCGCCCACGCCTGCCCCGCGCGCGCACCCGGCCGGCGCCGTCGATCCGTGCGGCGACGGAGAGGATGACGCGCCCGTCGCGCGCCCGTCCATCGACGAGCTGCTCCAGCTGCGCATCGCGGAGCTGAACGACCGCATGCGGCTCGCCCTCTCGGGGACCGCCGCGAGCGCTGCCCTCCGCGAAGGATATGCAGGCGCGATGAGCGCGTCCGACGGCGAGACCACCCGCGCCCTCGAGACGCTCGCTCGGGCGCCGGATCGCATCCAGGACGGCTTCGACACCTACGCTGCGATCGCCGTCGTGCTCGCCGCGCGCGCTCTCGGAGCGGGCGACGTGGCGGGGGCGATACGGCTCGCGACGATGGCGACCCGCGCCGCGCCGAGCGACGCCCTCTCGCACGTCGTGCTGGCGATCGCATACGAGCGACGCGGCGATCAACGAGCGGCGACCGATGCGTTTCGCACGGCCTTCGCGCTCGACCCCGACGAGCCCGCCATCGCGTTCGTGCTCGCCGGGCGTCTGCGCGATGGGCCCGACTCGGCGGCGGCGCTGCGGGCGCTCGACGGCTACCTCGCTGCCGTCCCCGAAGACGCTGCGACCGCCCGCACACGCGCGCGCCTCGCGCTCCGGGTCGAGGGTATCCCTTCGCCGCGAGCGACCTCTCGCTCCGGCGTCACCGTCGTGGCTCCCTCATCGCTCGATCCGGCGACTGCGCAGCGCGCGCTCGCGGCGGTGAGCGACGCGCTCGGCGCTGCGGCGCACCTGCTCGGCGTTCCTCGACGGGAGACGCTCGCCGTCTTCGTCTATCCCGACCGCGCCGCCATGCACCGCGCGACGTGCGCGCAGGGATGGACCGGCGCGCTCTTCGACGGCGCGCTGCACACCGACGCAGAGACTCTGAGCCACGCCGAGCAGAGCACCGTGATGCTGCGCCACGAGTCGCTCCACGCGGCCATCCATCCCGCCGTGCCCAGTGTCCCCACCTGGCTCGACGAAGGGCTCGCGCAGTACTTCGCGCACGAAGAGAACCGCGCGCACTTCCAGAGCTATGCGCTGATGGTGCGCGAGCACACCTGGGTTCCGTTCGGGACGATGAACGACGCGTTCCTCGTCATCGACGACGCGCACGACGCAGGGCTCGCGTACCACCAGTCGCTCGCGATGGTGCTCTGGCTCGTCGACCGTCGCGGCGAGCGCGGCGTGCGCGACGCGATGGCCTGGCTCTCGGCCGGCGGCGATCCCGCGCGCGTCCTCGACGAGGCGGCTCACGGCACGCTCGCAGGCGATGGGCTGCTGACGTTCCTCGCCACGCACACGCCCGCCACGGCTCCCAGGTAGACGCCGAAGCGAGGGAGGGCATCGACCTCCTCAGCGACGCACACGTCCGCGAGCCCCCGCTATGAGGAGAAGCTCGCTGTGGTCAGCGCTGCGGCGAAAATGCCGCGCGCGCGAGCTCACCTGGTTCGCGCCCGCTCGGCGGCGCGTTCCCGGCGCCATCGATCCGCCGCATCGAAGCGCTCTCGGTAGGTGCGGATGCGCCCCGCGACGAGACCGCCGCAAGCGGCGCAGTGCGTCGCGTCGTCGGGCAAGCGACGCTCGCAGCCCGAGCACTCGTCGTTTCCTTTCTGGCGGCCGAGGAGCCAGCCGCCACCGGTGAGCACGAGCATCGGGCTCAGCGAGTACCAGATCGGATCGCGGAACAGAAAGTTGAGGTTCAGCGCGCACCCGGTGACGCCGCCGATGATCAACCCGAGGAACGCGTAGGTGCTGGCGTAGTCGCTCCGGATCCGGAAGACGGGCGTTTCTTTCTTCCGCTTCGACCGCGCAGGCGCGCGCCCCGTCGGTTCGCGCAGCGGCGGGACCGGCAGGGTCGGCGCGCTCGCCCAGGTGCTCTCCGGCGGAAGCTCGAACGCCGCGAGGAGCGCGGACCGCTCGAGCTTCGCCATCTCCGCCCGTACCTGCGCTCGACGCTCCTCGTCGAGCGGCGCGAGCAACGCGTCCACCACGCCGCGAGGCTGGTCGCGAACGACGAACTGCACCGCCAGGAGGTACGAAGCGGCCTCAGGCGAGACGCCGCCGTACACGACGTGCTGCCACTCCGTGACCGACATCGATCCGACGATCTTTCCCGCCTGTCGATATCGGTGCGATCCGTGCGCGGCGAGGACGCCGAGCCCGAGGTAGACGGCGAGGACCGACGCTTCGACCGCATCGGAGCCGTCCACGGGCGGTGCGCGGAGCCCGCCCGCAGGGCTCTCGCGATACGGGCCGTCCTCGCGCCCGAGCTGGCGCGCGAGCAGAGCCGCCCGAGCGACCTCGTGCGCGAGGGAGAGCACGGTGTCTTCGGCGCGCCCGAGCTTGACGCAGGTGACGTGGATGACGCGCCCTTCGATCCCGGCGAGATCCATCTGTGTCATCGGGAGCATCGCGTGTTCGTCGATCGCTTCGTCGTCGAGCACGAGCTCCGCGATGTGTCGATCGAGGCCGGCATAATTCATGAGCCGACGGGTGACGATCAGCGCGCCACGCTCGCTCCGTTCCCAGGGCTCGGGGAAGTAGTCGGGAGTGAGCTCGACGATGCGACCCGAGACGAAGGGCGCAGGATCATCTCTCGTGAACGCCACGAGAGCCTCCAGTAGCGCGTCGCGCTCGGCGTCCTTCAGCTCGCCCATGCGCAGAGGATACCGGTTCCATCGCGCTTGCGCGGGTGGTTCGACGCACCCGTCACGGCTCCGAGGTTGACGAAGAAGACACCTGCCGCGGTGCGCTGTACCCTCGTGGCCATGCGCATAGCCTGGGTCTCGGTCCTCTCTCTCTCGACGTTCGTGGCAGTCAGCGGATGCGGAGATGGCAACGCCCCAGGCGTGGACGCGGGCGCGGACCCGACGGACGCGGGGTCGACCGACGCGAGCGAGACGGATGCGTTCGCTGCTCCACACGACACGGGGCCGCGGCGTGACTCCGCGTTCGACGACGCAGGGGCAGCGACCGCGTTCGAAGCGGTCAACGAGACCTGGACGTTCCAACCGATCCCCGGCGGCGAGTGCGGCAACGGTAGCGAGTACGCCGTCGGAGTGAACCTCACCGATCGCAGTCGGGACGTGGTGCTGTTCTTCCAAGGCGGAGGCGCGTGCTGGGACATGCTCAGCTGCTTCACGCTCGGCTCGGCGACCCACATCAACGACACCCTCACGTCGGCGGTCGTCCTCGCCGAGGCGCAGAACGACACCTCGTTCGTCTTCGATCGCGGCGCGACGAACCCCTTCGCCGACGCGAGCTTCGTCTACATGCCCTACTGCACAGGCGACGCGCACTCGGGCTCCAACATCGCGACGTACGGCACGCGCGAGGTTCATCACGTGGGCGCGCACGACGCGCAGCTCGTCATCGATCGGATGGCGGCGACCTTCCCGGACGCAGAGCGCATCTGGCTCGTGGGCCTGAGCGCCGGCGGCTATGGCGTCATCGCCAACTGGTGGCGTGCGCAGGACGCCTTCCCGAGCGCACGCGTGGACGCGCTGAGCGACTGCGGTGATCCACTCGCCGTGCCGCTGGGACGCTGGCGCCTGATGCTCGACTCGTGGGGCTTCGAGTTCCCGCCGGCCTGCACGGGCTGCGACTCGCTCGACGACGCCCTGCCGTACTACGCCGCCTCGATGCCGCCTCCGCATCGCTTCGGTCTCCTCGCGTACCTGCACGACCCGGTGATCTCGTCGTTCTTCACGCTGAACACCAACGCCATCGCGGCGGGCCTCACCTCGCTGCGTGAGACGTCGAGTCTCACGCCGAACCAGCGCACGTTCTTCGTCGAGGACAACGCGCACGTGCTCTTGAACGAGCCCGACCGGAGCCCGGCGAGCGGCGGCCCGTCCGTGCGCGAGTGGATCACGCAGTTCGCGACCGACGACGCGGCCTGGGTCGACCAGGGACCCTAGCTAGCTCGGCGGGAATGCTCGCGCGTACGGCGCGCAGCTCAGCCCGCGAAGAACGCGCGGACCGTGTCGATGCGCCGCTTGATGAGGAACGGGATCTTCCACGCGCCGCCGAGCTTGAAGAGCTGCGCGTCCGCGATGAGGTTACCGAGCTCCCAGAGCGCCTTGTCGTAGGGCATCCAGTAGAGCTCGGGATCGCTGTTGCGATCGAGGAGCACCGTCCGCGGCCGGACGAAGACGGAGAGCGCGTGCTCGCTGTTGGCGACCCCGGTGCCCGTCTCGCGAAGCCCGCTCCATGGAAGCGCGGTCATCGCGCCGGTCACCGAGTGGTTGTTGATCGTCACGACGCCGACCTCGAGCTGCTCGCTGAGGCGCAGCGCCCGCGCATGATCCCGGCTCCAGATCGACGCGGTGAGCCCGTAGCGGCCCGCGTTCACGCGACGGATCGCCTCGGCGGCGCCGTCCACGCGCACGACGGCGAGCACGGGCCCGAAGGTCTCGTCCTTCACGACGTCCATCTCGCCGCTCGCGTGATCGATGAGCGTCGGCTCGTAGAAGAGGCCCAGGGGCTTTCCATCCCTCGTGGTGAGACGCCGGCCGCCGGTCACGATCGTGGCGCCGCGCTTCCGAGCGTCCTCCACGTGCGCTTCCACGAGCGCGAGCTGCCGCGCGTTGGAGACCGGTGAGAGATCGACCTCGCCCGGACCTCCATCGCCGACCTTCAGCTTCTGCCAGGCCGACTTGAGCCGCGTCACGAGCTGATCGGCGATCCGCGCATCGACATACGCGATCTCCACCGCGCCGCACGCCTGCCCGACGTTGTGCAACGCCCAGTGCGTGAGGCCCTGCACCGTGCGGTCGAGATCGCAGTCGTCGAGCACGATCGCCGCGTCGTTGCCGCCGAGCTCGACCGAGCACGGGATGAGCCGCTCGCCGCAGCGCCTGGCCACGTCGCGCCCCGTCGGGATCGAGCCGGTGAAGATCACCGAGTCCACGCCGCCTTCGACGAGCGCGATGCCGGTGGTGCGATCGCCGACCACGACGCCGACGAGGCCCGGCGGCAGCTCGTCCGCGAACCGCTCCGCGAACCAGATCCCCACGCGCGTCGCGTGCTCGCTCGGCTTCAGCACGACGCCGTTGCCGGTCATCAGCGCCGGGATGAGGGTCTTGAAGAGCGTCGCGACCGGGTAGTTCCACGGCGCGATGATCCCGACGACGCCTCGCGCCACGCGATCCACGTGCGCGCTCTTCTTCGGGAAGTGGAGCGGGTTGAGCGAGACCTTCTTCCGCGCGATCGCGGGCCCGATGACGCTCGCCCACGAGGAGACCTGATCGAGCGGTCCGAGCACCTCGCTCATCAGCGCGTCGACCTCGAGCTTGCCGACCTCCTCACGCATGAGCGCGATCACCTCGTGACGTCGCTCGAGCACGCTCTTCGCCGCGCGCTTGAGCACCGCGACGCGATCATCGAACGAGCGTGTGGCCCAGCCGCGCTGTGCGGCGCGGGCCTTCAGGATCGTCTTCGCGACGTCCTCGGTCGGGGTGACCGGGATGGGCGCGAGCGGTCGAAGATCGACGGGGCTCTGGTTGTGGATCGCTCCGTCGTGGACGACGGGGCCCGTCGCCGAGGCACCGTTCCGGGAGACACCGCTCGAAGAGGTCGTATCCATGGCGCCGTGTCTAGCGCGCGCCATCGCTCCTGGCACGGCCGCGCCGTGATGGCCGTCAGTGTCCGGTCTCGCCCTCGGCGACGACGCGCTCGATGCCCACGATGTTCGGGAGCGACCAGAGCGTGCTGTCGTCGCCCTCGATCCCGGGCGGCAGGTCTCGACGCAGGCCGACCTCGCGCACGTGCAGGGCGCCCTCCTCCACGATGAGCGTCGCTTCGGGCCCGCCTTCGACGAAGACCATCTGCCGGAGCCCCAGCGCCGGGCTCGCGAGCATCTCGGCGAGCTCCCGCATGCGGTAGGGCGTGCGCGAGTGCATCAGCACGAGCCTTCCTTCGCGATCCATCCCCATCGCCGCGGCCGAGTACCGGTTCGCGTCGACCCACGAGATCGCGTGGCCGTCGCAGTCGAGCAGGCGATAGTTCGAGACCACCGTGCGGTAGCGCGCGCGGAGCCCGGCGAGATCGAAGCCCGGACAGTCGCGGCCGATCATCTCCATCGCCGCGGGCGCGGGCGTCACCCCGGGGTGAGGGTCGAAGGCGAAGAAGCCGCCGAAGCGCGCGTCGTCGAGCGGGCTCGCTTCCACGTCGTCCTGCACCATGTAGCTCGTCGCCCGCCCGTCGGGCTCGTACATCGCGGCGTTGATCCCGGCGACGAGCCCCTGCTCCCGGACCCAACGATCGAGCGTCCGCGAGCCGCCGTTCGCGCGCGCGGTGAACAATCGCGGGCGGTAGCGCGAGAGGTCGAAGCGAACGAGCGTCAGCGGGTGCCTTCGCGCGCCGCCGGTCGGTGCGATGCTCGCCCGCACCCGCTCCACCGTGATCCCCTCCGGCGCGTGCGTGTCGGCCGGTGCGGTCGCCGTGCGCTGGGCTTCGACCGGGGCCTCCTGCCCGCTCGAGCAGGCCAGGCAGAGCAGGGCAGTGACCACGAGGGCACGCCACGCCGCGTCGCGGGCATCGTTCCGCATCATCGACACGCTGTCCCACGATGGCGCCCGAGCGCGAGCGGAAGCTGATCTTCGTTCTCGCGGTCGTGCAGTTCGTCAACATCCTCGACTTCATGATGGTGATGCCGCTCGGGCCGGACTTCGCCTGCGATCTCGGCATCCCGCTCTCGAGCCTCGGCATCATCGGCGGAAGCTACACGGCCTCCGCGGCGCTGTCCGGGTTCGCGTGCGCCTTCTTCCTCGATCGCTTCGATCGACGCCCGGCCCTCGCGCTCTCGCTGCTCGGGCTCGCCGTCGGCACGTTCGCGGGCGGCATGTCGACGGGGCTCTACACGCTGGTCGGCTCGCGCGTGCTCGCCGGCGCGTTCGGCGGGCCCGCGACCGCGGTCGCGATGTCGATCCTCGCCGACGTGATCCCGGCCGACCGTCGCGGTCGCGCGCTCGGCACCGTGATGATGGCGTTCGCGGTCGCGTCGGTCCTCGGCGTGCCGGCGGGCCTCGAGCTCGCCCACCTGGGCGGCTGGCACCTGCCCTTCGTCGTCGTCGGCGGCCTCGGGCTCCTCGCAGCGGTGCTCGCCTTCACGCTCGTCCCCTCGCTCACCGGCCACATCGTGCGCAGCCAGACCGAGTCGGTGCTCGCCTCGTTCCGCCACCTGCTCACGCGCCGGACCACGCAGCTCTCCTATCTCGGTACGGCGATCTCGAGCTTCGGGCTCTTCGTGCTGATCCCGAACCTCGCCGCGTTCACGCAGGGGAACCTCGGCTACCCGCGCCAGCGCCTCGGGCTGCTCTACCTGCTCGGCGGCATCGCGAGCTTCGCGACCACCCGGACGTTCGGGCGCTTCGTCGATCGCTACGGCTCCTTCCGCGTCACGCTCGCCGGCACCGTCCTCACGATCGTCGTGATCCTGGCGGGCTTCGTGTTCGTTTGGCGATGGGTTCCGGTCGAGGTGATCTTCGTCGGCTTCATGGTCGCGAACAGCCTGAGGAACGTGTCGGTACAGACCCTCAGCACGAAGGTGCCGACCGTCCCCGAGCGCGCGCGCTTCATGTCGCTGCAGTCGATGACGCAGCACATGTTCTGTGCGCTCGGCGCGTTCGCGTCCTCCGAGATGCTCGGTACCGCCAGCGAGGGCGCGAGAGGGGCTGCGCGCTGCGGAGAGGACTCGGGCGTGGTCCCCGCGCTGATCGGCATGGAGTGGGTCGCGTGGATCTCGATCGCCTCGATGGTGCTCCTCCCGTGGATCGTGCGCGACGTCGAGCGACGCGTGACCCTCGAGGCCAAGCCGGCCGTTCCGGTGCCCGATTGAGAGGGGCATGACCGGCGGCGCTCGAACGCGCGCGCTCCTCGATGAGCGCTCCTTCCTTCTCTACCAGGGCGTCCGCTTTTTCTCCGTCATCGCCGTGCAAGGGATCAGCGTCGCGATCGGCTGGCAGGTCTACGCGGCGACGCACGATCCTCTCGCGCTCGGGCTCGTCGGGCTCGTGCAGTTCGTTCCACAGATAGCGCTCGTGCTCGTCACCGGCGCCGCGGCGGACCGCTTCGATCGACGCGGGATCCTCGTCGCCTGTCACACGACCATCGGCCTCGTCGGCGCAGGGCTCGCATGGCTCTCGTCGCAGGAGACGCTCGACATCACGCTCGTCTACGCGCTGCTCTCGCTCTTCGGCGTCGCGCGCGCGTTCGCGGGGCCGGCGGGCCAAGCGATGACTCCGTCCCTCGTGCCACCGGAGCTCTTCTCGCGCGCCGTCGGCTGGAGCGCCACGACGTTCCAGGTCGCCGTGGTCGTCGGTCCCGCGCTCTTCGGGTTCCTCTACGGCGGTCTCGGCCCTTCCTTGCTCTACCTCGTGACGACGTCGCTCGAGGCGGTCGTCGTCGTGCTGCTGCTCTTCGTCCGCGCGCGCCCCTTCACGCGCTCGACCGCGCCCGAGTCGGTGCACGCGCGCCTCTTCGGGGGGATCCGCTACGTGCTCGCGCATCGCGCGATCCTCGGCTCGATCTCGCTCGACCTCTTCGCGGTCCTGCTCGGCGGCGCCGTGGCGCTGATGCCGATCTACGCGGACGAGGTGCTGCACGTCGACGAGTGGGGCCTCGGCCTCTTGCGCAGCGCTCCGGCGATCGGCGCGCTCGTCGTGGCGGCGTACTTCGGAGCGCGCCCGATGGAGCAACGCGCAGGGCGCACCATGATGTTCTCCGTCGCGATCTTCGGCGCGGCGACCATCGTCTTCGGTCTCTCGACGAGCTTCGCGCTCTCGCTCGCAGCGCTCGTCGTGATCGGCGCCAGCGACATGGTGAGCGTCGTCGTGCGCAGCATCGTCGTGCAGGCGCGGACCCCGGCCGACATGAGAGGGCGGGTGTCGGCGGTGAACATGGTCTTCGTCGGCGCCTCGAACGAGCTCGGCGAGTTCGAGTCCGGCGCGACGGCGAGCGTCTTGGGCACGGTGCGCGCCGTGGTCCTCGGCGGGCTCGGCACGCTCGTCGTCGCGGCGGTGTTCTGGCTCCGGTTCCCGGAGCTGAGGGACATCGACCGCCCCGACGAGTGAGCCGGGAGAGGCAGCGAGACGGGACGGCGGCATCCGCCGACTTGACGAATCGTCAGGGAATGTTATCTGACAAATCGTCAGGAAACGGATGACCCGCCCCATCGAGATCGACAAGCGCCGTGAGCTCGCCCGAAGGGCGGTGGCCGTGCTCGAGCGCGAGGGGCTCGACGTGTCGATCCAGCGGCTCGCCGACGCGCTCGAGATCAAGCGGCCGACGCTGCTCTATCACTTCCCGACGCGCAGCCACATCGTCGAGACCGCGCTCGAGGATCTGCTCAAGGAGCAGGCCGTCTTCGTCATCGAGCGCATCGGCGCGCACGCGCACCCGCTCGAGCAGCTCTACGCGCAGGTGCAGGCCGTGCACGCGTTCCACCACGGGCGCGAGAGCCGCATCGTCTTCCTCACGCAGGCGATCGCCGGGAGCGCAGGCGAGCGCATGCCGGAGCTCATCGAGGTGGGCAATCGTGTCTTCGAGCCCTACCGCCGCGCCGTGGTGGCGCGCATCCGGCAGGCGATCGAGGACGGCACCGTTCGGCCCTGCGATCCCGAGGCGCTCGTCGCGCTCGTGCGCGCAGTGATCGACGGTCTGATGGTGCAGCGCGTGATGACGGGCGTGGAGCTTCAGCCCGTGCACGAGCTCTTGTGGACGCAGCTACTGCGCCCGCTGGTGATCGAGAAACGACTCGCGAAGGAGACGACATGTTCGGAATCGACCTCGGGCGCGGCGGCCGAAAGCTCCGCATCGGCTACGGCCGCATCTTCCACGAAGCGAACGCCTACTCGCCCAGCCTCACGACGAAAGAAGACATCGTCGCGTTCCACCGCCTCGAGGGCGAAGCGCTCGCGCGCGCGGCGTCGCTGAAGGGCTCCGAGATCGCGGGCTACCTTCCGCACGCCGAGCTGAGCGGCTTCGTCCAGGCGGCGCGCGTCGCGGGCCGAGTCGAGACGGTGCCGCTCGCGTCCTCGCTCGCCATCCCGAGCGGGCCCATCGAGCGCTCGGCCTTCGACTGGCTCGTCGACGACATGGTGGAGCGCATTCGTGCTGCGGGGCCGCTCGACGGCGTCTACCTCGCGCTGCATGGCTCGATGGACGTGGACGGACTTCGCGAGGCGCCCGAGGCCGTCATCCTCCGCCGCGTGCGCGAGGCGCTGGGCGCGGGCCCGATGATCGCCGCGAGCTTCGACCTGCACGCGAACCTCTCCGCCGGGATCGTCGACGCGCTCGACGTGCTCGTCGCCTACCGCACGAACCCGCACTGGGATCTCGCGCCGACCGGCTTCCGCGCCGGCAACCGCTTGATCCGCGCGCTCCGCGGCCAGTGCGCGCCGGTGCATGCGTGGCGAAAGCTGCCGATGGTGCTCGGCGGCGGCGTCACGATCGACTTCATCGCGCCGATGCGCGCCGTTTTCCGCGCCATGCGCAAGATGGAGCGCGACCCGCGCGTGCTGAGCGCGAGCCTCTTCATGGTCCACCCCTACACGTCCGCGAAGGATCTCGGCTGGGCCGTCCACGTGTGCACCGACGGGGATCGCGCGCTCGCGGAGCGGCTCGCGGACGAGCTCGCCGATCGCGCCTGGGGCGTGAAGGACGCGGCGCTTCCGCCGATGCGCGGCGTGGACGAGGCGCTCGACGAGGTTCGCACGGGGAGCGTCGCTGGGAAGCTCGGCCCCGTGACCCTCGTCGACGTCGACGACATCGTGGGCGCGGGCGCGCCGGGGGGGAACACGCGGATCGTGGAGGCGCTCGCGAAGAACGATCGAGGTCTCCGCGCGTACGTTCCCGTGCACGACCCGGCGGCCGTCGAGGAGACATGGGCGCTCCCCGTGGGGAGCCGCGCGCGCGTCCGACTTCGCGGAACGCCTGGCTACGAGCAGCCCGAGGTGGAGCTCGACGCGACCATCGGCGCGAAGGCCACGACCGACTTCGGTCGCACGGTGCGCCTCGACGTCGGCAGCTTCGTCGTCGCGATCGCCGAGCGCGCTCCCCTGCCGGTGCATCCGAAGTTCTGGAGCGAGCTCGGTCTCTCCGCGCGGTCGGCTGACTGCATCGTGCAGAAGAACTTCTTCCACTACCGTATGTTCTACGCGCTCACCTCGTTCGCGCACATCCCGGTCGTGAGCGCGGGCGCGACGAGCCTCACGCGCGTCCGCACCCGCGAGTACCTCGTGCCGACGCACCCCGGTCGTGATCCTGGAAGCTGGCGTGCGTGGGACGAGACTCTCCGCCGAGGCGCGCCTCGGGGCGGCGAGGGTCAGGGCGTCGTGACGCGGGCCGCACCGCCAGGCTGAACGTCACCGCCGCGTCGCCGGGACGGCCCGCGCCTATCGGGCTCCCGTCGCCGCCGCGATCGCAGCTTCGGTGATCGCAGCGAGGGCTCGCGCGGGGAGCCCTCGGCTGATGAGGACGAGGCGGGAGCCGGACCAGCCCTCGGGCGCGCAGGCGAGGTGGCGCGGGGGAGAGACGACGCGCTGCGCGGACTGGAGGACCACGTAGCCCTCGGCGGTCTGCACGATCCCCTTCACGCGAAGGAGCTTCGGCCCGTCGAACATCGTCACGACGCGCAGCCAGAGAAGGAGCGCATCGGCGTCGGCGGGGGAGGGCAGCTCGACCACCTGCGTGACCGCGTCGTGCGGATCGGTCGCGCCGCGCGCGTCCATCCACGCCTTTGCGCGCTGCGTGTCCGCGGCGCCTGCGGGTGAGAACGCGCTCTCGACGTCGCGCGCTTCGAGCACCTCGAGCGAAGGATGATCGAGCGCGAGCCGCTCACGGAGGCCCGAGGCGGGCTCTTCGTCTCCGATGTCGAGCTTGGTCAAGACGACGCGATCGGCGAGCTCGAGCTGGAAGCGCGCTTCCGGCTGCGCGTCGAGCACCTCGAGACCGCGCGCCGCGTCGAGCGTCGTGACGACCCCGCCGAACGCGATCCGCCCCGCGAGCGCGCGAGACGCCGCCAGCGCGTGCAGCACGGGCGCGGGATCGGCGAGCCCCGTCGTCTCGAGCACGATCCGCTCGGGGGCGTGCGCGAGGACTCGTTCGAACGCGCGCTCGAGCTTGCCTCCGATCGCGCAGCAGACGCACCCTGCCGGGAGCAGCGAGACGTCCTGATCGATGCGCTCGAGGAGGAGGTGATCGAGCGCGACCTCGCCCAGCTCGTTCACCAGCACGGCCGTGCGCGCTCCTCCCGGGCTCGCGAGGAACCGCGAGAGCAGCGTCGTCTTTCCGCTGCCGAGGAACCCCGTGAGCACGAAGACGATCGTCCTTCGTGGCGCACCGACGGCCGCGGTATGGTGGCCCGGGTGAAGCCGCGCTTTCTCATCGACTCCCACGTTCACCTCAACAACTACCACGAGACGACGCGCCGCCCGACGGCCGAGAACGTCGCGACCCTCCGCGAGAAGCTCGCCGAGTGTGGAGTCGACCACGCCGTCGTGATCACGTCCTACAAGGTCGATCTCGACAGGCCCAGCATCGAGGAGCTCTTCGCGCTCATCCACGGCGATCCGCGGTTGACGCTCGTCGAGGGGATCCGCTGGCGCGGCGAGCAGCGCACCGACCTCTTCTCGATGGAGGAGCGAATCCGGGACGGCATCGTGAAGGGGATCAAGCTCTACCCGGGCTACGACAAGTACGCGATCAACGATCCGTCGCTCGAGAGCATCTTTCGTATCGCTGCGAAGTACGACGTGCCCGTCATGATCCACACGGGCGACACGTACAGCCGGACCGCGAAGGTGCGGATGGCGCATCCACTGCTCGTCGACGACGTCGCCGTCGACTATCCGGACGTGAAGTTCATCATGTGCCACCTCGGCAACCCGTGGTTTCAGGACGCGGCCGAGGTGCTCTACAAGAACGACAACGTCTATGCGGACATCTCGGGCCTGACGCTCGGTGAGTTCACCTACGAGTTCGAGCGCTACGTCGCGATGCGTCTCAAGGAGATGATCACGTACATGGGCGACCCGGGGAAGCAGCTGCTCTACGGGAGCGACTGGCCGCTCGTGACGATGAAGCCTTATCTCAAGCTGCTGGACGAGCTCGACTTTGGTCCGGAGCAGCTCGAGAACATCGCGTGGAAGACGGCCGCGCGCCTCTTCCGCATCGACATCGAAGCGACTGGCAACGGCGCCGGCTGAGCTCAAGGCGTGACCAACAATGGTCGCGCCTCGTCCTTTCCCAGCGTGAAGCGCTGGGAAGTTCTCTCAGTCGAAGGGATCTGACCAAAGTATTTGGTCAGATCTTCAGAGCGCGAGCGTCTCGAGGTCGACGCCCGTGCCGTCCCAGAGCGCGCGGCCGTCGACCACGACGTGGGCGAGCGCGAGATAGCGTGCGTCACGGAACGAGAGGAGCGTCGGGTAGCAGCGTGCGAGCGCGTCCGCATGGGTCTCGCCCTCGCGCGGCGCCCAAGCATCGCCCCAGATGACGGGCTTCGGTTGCGCGAGGTAGCGCGCGCGCATCTCCTCGTGGGCCGAAGGAGGCGTCCGGAGATAGACGATCCGCGTCGTGCGGCGGATGCGCTCGAGCAGCTGCGCATCGAGGTAGAGAACGCTGCCCGTCGTGTCGAGCAGCTGCGGCCCTTCGGCCGCGCCGCGCATCGCAGCGGCGAGGGCCTCGCTCGTGATCTCCTCTTCGAGCTCGAGGTAGCGGCGCTCGCGCTCGAAGTGACCGTCTGCGTAGGGCATCCCCATCCAGCGCCCGAGCGCGATGACGCCCGACTCACCCGCCTCCGGCGTGACGAGCGCCGAAAGCCTCGCTGCGATCTCCGTGTCGCAGTCGTGGTGCGTCCAGCCTGCCTGCGCGAGGCGCTCTGCCTGGAAGCTCTTCCCAACGCCCGACATGCCGACCAGCGTCAGGATGGGATGAGAGGCCACGGAGGGGAGGATAGCGGCTCGTCTCACGGCTGCGCGCGCTTCGTCTCGGTCCGAGAGCGCGATTCGCTCGCCACGGACCTCCTGAAAGGCCTCGTGGCCTCGGCCCGCGATGACGACGACGTCGTCGCCTTTCGCTCGGTCGATCGCTTGGCGAATGGCCAGGCGCCGGTCGAGCTGCTCTTCCCATCGAGCGCCCGCTCCAGCTGCGCCTCCGCGAATGGCGCGCGCGATCGCCGCCGGGTCTTCGCCACGCGGGTTGTCGCTCGTCAGCCAGACGAGATCGGCGAGCCGATGTGCGATGGCGCCCATGAGCGGTCGCTTGCCCAGGTCGCGCTCTCCGCCGCAGCCGAGCACGCACACGACTCGCCCTTCGCCCCGAACGAGCGCGCGCGCGGTCTCGAGCGTCTTCTCGAGGCCGTCCGGTGTGTGCGCGTAGTCCACGACGACGAGCGGCTCCGTCGACGCGATCTCGAAGCGGCCGGGCACGGGCACGAAGCGCTCGAGCCCGCGCGTCATCGCCTCCCCTCCGTATCCGAGCGCGTGCGTGGCGAGCATCGCGGCGAGGGCGTTCCCCACGTGGTGCGCGCCGATCGCGCCGACGGTGATCGCGAGCCCGTCGAGCTCGGGGCACGAGGGAGCTCGCGTCGTGAACGACGTCCCCGTGCGGCCGATCTCGATGTCGCACGCCGCGACGTCGGCGCTCGCCTCGAGCCCGAAGCGCGTCACGATCACACCCGGCGCGAGCACCTCTTCGAGCAGAGCGCTCGAAGGATCGTCCGCGTTCAGCACCGCCGTCTGGCCCGCGTGCAGCGCGAGGAAGAGCTGGGCCTTGCTGGCGAGATAGGCCTCGGGGCTCGGGTGGTAGTCGAGGTGATCGCGAGTGAGGTTCGTGAAGACCGAGACGTGCGGCGGCCAGCGCTTCGCGACGCCGCCCGCGAGCGCGAGCGAGGTCATCTCCACGGCGATCGTCCGCACGCCCGCCTCGACGGAGCGCTCGACGGCGTCGAGAAATTCCAGCGTCGCGTTGTCGCCCGTCGATCGCACCTCACCCACGAACGCGCCCACCGTGGTCACGCGCGCATCGGGCTC
>JBBSAT010000119.1:0-20865 GCA_038252025.1 Polyangiales bacterium
AGGTGGAGCGCGATGCTCGAGGACGGTCGCGTCGCTCACGGCGTGCCCTGGCGATGGCGGCGCGCTTTCGCTACCGGCGGCGGATGCTTGCTCGCGCAACCTGCTCGCTCGCCCTCCCCCTCCCCGTCCTCGCCGCGCCCGGATGCGGCTCCCCGCCCAGCGACGTCGGGGCCGGCCTTCGACGTGATCGTCGGCGCGCTCTGACGACGAGCTCCGCCGACGCAGGGAGCGTTTCACCGACTTCGTTCGACGGCGCGCTCACTCGGAGCGCAGGACGACGATGACGTCTCGGTGATCGAGCGCGTCGCGTGTGCCGACTTCGACGAGCGTGACGCGCAGCCCGAGCACGTGTGAGCGGGCGCCGCGGCTCACGACCTCGTCGAGCAGCGCCACCGTGAAGTCGAGCCGGGTACCGGGGACTACGCCGAGGAACCGCGTCGCCGTCATCCCCAGGACCGCATCCTCGTGCGCGACATCGGACGGTTCGGCCCAGCAGTCGGTCGCACCAACTGCGCACGCCGGGCCGACGTCATCGACGACGATGCCCGCGTCGATGCCCCCGTCGTCGAGGGCGAGCGAAAGCACACGCGTCTCCACGTCCATCGATCGCGTCGTGGAAGCGGGGAGCTCCAGCGTCAGGCCTCGCTCGATGGGCGTTCCCGCCGGCAGGATCACGATCATGGCGTCGGGGGGCGGCGCGCAGTCCGGGTCGAGCGCGCACGCGCACGCGCTGCGGTCGCCGGCCCTGCACGACCAGTGCGAGTACGCGACCTCGAGGAGATCCGAGACGCCGTCGCCGTCGGTGTCGACGCCGCACGGCTCGGTGGCCGCTGCGATCTCGGCGCCGTCGTCCAGGCCGTCGCCGTCGCGGTCCGGATCGAGCGCGTCGAAGAGCCGGTCCGACGGATCCTCTTCGGCGCACGACACGGGCGGCGTGCCGCAGAGCTCGTCGCCGGCCTCGTCGCGATCGAGCACGCCATCGCCGTCGGCGTCGTCGTCGTGATCGCTCGGCAGGCCGTCGCCGTCGGGATCGTGGCGGCCTTCGTCGGCGGAGTCGATGAAGTCGTGGTCGGGATCGAAGAGGCCGCACTCGCCGGCGTCGAAGCGCGTGTCGACGGTGACCCAAGCGTCCGCCGACGCGTCGGCGACCGACCGTGCTGCGTCCGCGGGCGCCGCGTCACGGGGCGGCGCGGTCGGCGCACACGCCAGCGCGAGGCATCCGAGCATGGCCAGGACGGCGCGCGACGAGGATCGGAGCGTGGCCACGAGCCATGATAGCGACGTCTCGTCTCGTCGGCGCGATGACGAAGAGCGCTTCCACTTGCCATCGCTCCGATGAACGCTCGACCGTCAGCGAGAAGCCGAGCGGAGCCCCACTCTCATCACGATGCAGAGATCCTGTCCGGGACCGAGGTCGCGCGCGTGCTGGCCGAGATCCACACCCCGGCGATCCACGCGATCGCGAGCGTCTGCTACGGCGCGGGTCTGCGCATCGAGGAAGCGCGTCGGCTCGAAGTACGGACGTTCTCTCGGATCGAGGCCTCTTGCACGTGCGGCACGGCAAGGGCGGCCACGTGCGATTCGCAATGCTCTCGGAGACGCTGCTGACGACGCTGCGCGAATACTGGAGGAAGGCGCGCCCCGTGGGACCGCTCCTCTTTCCGTCGCCGCGGGCGGGCAACCCGTACTACGCAGAGACCGTGCGCATCGCGCTCCGCACCGCCGCACGCATCGCGCGGATTGACAAGCGCGTGACGCCGCACGTGCTGCGGCACAGCTTCGCCACGCACCTGCTCGAGATGGGCACCGAGATTCGCGTCATCCAGCAGCTCCTCGGCCACTCGAGCATCCGCTCCACCGCGATCTACGCGCAGGTCACGAGCGCGCTGGTCAAGCGCACGAAGAGCCCGCTCGACGTGCTCGGGACGGACGCCGCCGTATAC
The DNA here is from genome assembly GCA_038252025.1 of Polyangiales bacterium. GTDB lineage: Bacteria > Myxococcota_A > Polyangia > Polyangiales > Sandaracinaceae > JBBSAT01. Next base: position 1,944 of record JBBSAT010000119.1, read on the forward strand.
GCGCCGCGCCCTCGCAGCCCGCGAGAGCGCGCGCTGAGCCCGCGTCACTGCGCGACGAAGCCGCCGTCCGCCAGATAGACGCCGCCCGTGCAGTACGACGCGTCGGCGCTCGCGAGGAAGAGCACGAGCTTGGCGATCTCCTCGTTCGTCCCGTAGCGGCCCATGGGTATCTGCGCGGTGAAGCTGGCCTTCACCTTCTCCGCTGCGCTGGGCGCGGCCTGCTCCTCGATCGACCGCATCATGCGGTTGTCGATCGGGCCAGGGTTCACCGTGTTGACGCGAATGCCGAGCTGACCGAGCTCCACGGCTGCAGCCTTCATCAGACCGATGACCGCGTGCTTGCTCGCGACGTAGGCGCCGAGGCCTGGCGAGCCGATCAGCCCGGCGATCGACGAGGTCATCACGATGCTTCCGCCGCCGCGCTCGATCATGAACGGCACCACGTTCTGCAGGGCGAGGAAAGGACCGCGCACGTTCACGGCGAGCACGCGATCGAACTCGGCGACCGGGTACTGCGTGAGCGGGGTGACCTTGCCCTCGATCCCGGCGTTCGCGAAGAGGATGTCGATGCCGCCGAAGCGCTCGACCGTCTTGGCGACGTACTTGCGCGCCTGCTCTGGGTCGGAAACGTCGGCGGCCACGAGCGCGACGTTCTTCCCTCCGATGGCGGCGGCAGCCTTCGCCAGGCTCGCTTCTTCGCGATCGACGAGCATCACCGATGCGCCTTCTTTCACGAACAGCGCCGCCGTTGCGGCTCCGATTCCTCCGCCACCGCCCGTGACGATCGCGACCTTGCCGTCCAGCTTGCCCATGTGCTCTCCGCCTCGTTGTTGTCGTCTTGCTAGGCGCGCGCGCGCCGGACGCAAGGCGTCAGAGCCTCTCGATCGAAGCTTCGAGCTGGTCCCAGTAGGTGACGACGCCGCCCTTCTGAGCGACGAGCCGCACGCTGCCGTCCTGGGACGACACGAAAGAGAGAGCCTGTGGGACGGCCGCGGTGAGGCGATAGACCGAGCGATGCCGCGTGCCCACGGCCTCGGTGCTCTCTCGCTCGGTGCGCTCGCCTTCGAGGTCGAGCGCGCGCATCACGAAGCGGACGTCGGGAAGATCACCGACGATCTCGCCGCCGAAGCCCATCACCTCGAACCGCTTGCTGAGGAGGACGACCCCGTCGACCGCAGCGAGATCCGCGATGCCGCGCGCGAGGCCGACGAACGCGCCGTCGAGCGCGCGGATCGACGGGTCGGTCGTCTGACGATAGCGCTCCCAGGTCCACGGGAGGCCGGACGCGTCGAGCTCCAGCGCACCGAGAAGTCGCTGTGCGAGCGTGCGGTAGGAGCTGCGCGCGGGGTCGGCGACGAAGGGATACTTCAGCGCGATCGGACGACGCGCGCGGACGACGGACTCGGTCAGCGCGTGCGGCAGGAGCACGACGGTGCCCCCGTGCCCGGACTGTCGAACGCTCGCCACGAGGCGCGAGACGAACTGCTGGTCGATGCGGCGCGCGAGCGCCCGGAGCGGAAGGTGGCTCTCGGCGGGCCCCACCGCCGCGACGAGCCAGGCGTGCTGCGGCTCCGTGCAAGCGGCGGGAAGCCACGCCGAGGCGAAGACGTCGGGCACACGCCCGGTCAGCACGCCGCCGGTGAGGCGGCCGATCACGCGGCCCGACCACTCGACGAGCACGCAGCCGGGAGCCGTGACCGACACGACGAGGGCGTCCGCCAGCGCGTTCCCGACGCCGTCCGCCTCGCGGCTCGCTCCCACGTGCACCAAGCCCCAGATCTGCAGCTCGTCCGGGCGCGCACCGCTCACCCCGACGAGCGTCGTCGAGAGCCGAGCGGCAGGCGAGATGCGACGGAGCTCCTGCTCGTGATAGGGCCGGGGAACCTCCAGACGAACGCGGAGCGGAGCAGCCGCGGCAGCGGGCTCGGACGCTGCGGGGTCGGCGGGTTGATGGCACATCCGGAACGTGACGGCTCGACCCTCTTCCCGCAGGAGGCTCGCCTGGTAGGCGGTGGAGAGCAGCGCAGCGAGCACGGAGAGCGTTGGACGCGGGGCCTCGCTCGGGAGTCGCTCGAGCACGAACGCCGCGAGCTCCGCGGGATACGCGTGCCGCTGGGGATTCGCCGGGTCGGCTTCGTTCTTCAGTTCGGCCATGGGATCGCTCAGTCGAAGAAGGTCTCGAGGGCCAGACCGCTCGCGCGCGGACTGACGCGCCATCGTCCGACAGTCTCACGCCTCCATTCGTCGACGGGGTGCACGAAGAGCGAGATGACGAAGACCACCACGCCGCCGAGCTCGAGGAGACCCTCGACGGCGAAGAGGGCGCCGCCAGCCTGATCGACGTGCGGAGGCGCGAGAGCGAGCTTGGCCCACGGACCGACGAGCGGGAGGTAGCCCCACCGCTCGTACTCCGTGAGGCTATCCGCCGAGTACGTCGGCCCGACGTCGTGCTCACCTTGCGCCACCGAGACCGCCGTCGAGAGCGCTTGCACGAGGTAGCCGACCGCGAAGAGGCCGAGCGAGCCGACCACCATCTCGAGGGAGGGTCCGGGCTCCCAACCGTCGAAGTGGCGGAAGCATCTCCCGTCGGGCCGCCGTTCGGCGCCTTCGCGGCAGCGAGAGTGAGGCGCGGCCACCGAGGCGGTGGACGGCGGCGGCGGCACGACGACCGCGAGCGTGTCCTGTGCACGCGTGCGGGTGGCAGTAGCCACGATCGAGACGGCGAGCGCAGCGGCAAGTCGTGCGGAGGACCCGCGATCGAGGGACGAGCGCATGCGCATCGCGACGAAGATAGCGTGCGGCGCCGCTTCAGACCCAGGAGAGACGGTAGGTCGGCGGCCCACACGCGTGTCCATGGCTCGGTCACCGAGATATCCATCGCGCGAGTGCGGCGCTTCGCCTCATGGTACTGGGCCGCTTCGAGAGAGAGGATGTCAGCTCGAAGCATGGTCTTTGCTGATGTCTCATGAGAGCGAGCGCGATGAGCAACCGATCCACGCCGACGCGGCTGCTTCCGTCGGTCGACGTCACGAGAGACCACATCTCCGGCCCCGTCGACGGCGCCGTCACGCTGGTCGAGTACGGCGACTACCAGTGCAGCTACTGCAGGCGAGCCCACCGGGGAATTCAGCGCCTGCGCGACGAGCGGCTTCCGGGCCAGCTGCGCTACGTCTTCCGACATCTGCCCAATCGCCGGCTGCACGATCACGCATGGCTGGCGGCGGAAGCGGCAGAGGCCGCCGCCGCTCAGGGCAAGTTCTAGGAGATGCACGAGCACCTGTTCACGCATCAGCAGGAGCTCGATCGCGACGGGCTCGTGCGCGCCGCAGAGGCGGTCGGCCTCGACGTCCCGCGCTTCGTCCGCGAGCTCGACGAGCACACCCACACGCCCCGCATCGAAGCGGACGTCGCGAGCGCCGCGCAGAGCCAAGCCAGCTCGACGCCGACGTTCTTCGTCGACGGACTTCGCTACGACGGACCGTGGGACATCGAGTCGCTCCTCGAGGCCGTCTCGCGTCCGCTCGGCTGGCGCATCCGCCTCCTCGCGGATCAGTTCGCCGGGCTCTCCGCATCGAGCAGCCTGCTCATGTTGCTCGGCGTGCTCGGCGCGCTCGGCTTGGCGAACTCCCCATGGGCGGAGTGCTATCGGACGTTGTGGGAGACGCCGCTCTCGGTGGGCATCCCCGGCGGCGCCCTCGATCTCTCCCTCCGTAATTGGGTCAACGATGGACTGATCGTCGTCTTCTTCTTCGTCGTCGGGCTGGAGATCCGACGTGAGCTGACGGTCGGGGATCTCGCGAGCCCGCGGCGCGCGGCGCTGCCGATCGTGGCCGCTGTCGGGGGAATGGCCTGCCCAGCGCTGATCTATCTGCTCTTCAACGCGGGCGGTGACGCGAGCCGTGGTTGGGGCGTTCCGATGGGGACCGACACGGCGTTCGCCCTCGGGATCCTCGCTCTGCTCGGTCGCCGCGTACCGCTCGCGCTGCGCGTGTTCGTGGCCGCCGCGGCGATCGCCGACGACGTCGGTACCGTCGCGGTGATCGCGTTCTTCTACACGGCACACATCCACTTCCCGAGCCTCGCGGTGGCCGCCGTGGCGTGGGGAGTAGCGCTCGCGCTCAATCGGGCGCGGATCTACCGCCTGCTGCCGTATGCGCTCATCGGGATCGTGATGTGGCTCGCCGTGCTCGGATCGGGCGTGCATCCCACCCTGGCGGGTGTGCTCCTCGCGTTCGCCATTCCGACGCGCAGCACGCCGAACGCGGCCGGCCTGCTCGCCCAGTCGGAGTCGATCTTCCAGGGCATCGAGGCGCCTGCCCTCGGCGAGGCCAGCGAAGCCAGGTACCAGGCAGCCGTGCGCGCGCTCGAGGCGATGGTCGAACGCTTGCTGTCCCCCGCGCAGCGGCTCGGGCGCGATCTCGAGCCGTGGTCTGCGTACGTGGTGCTGCCCATCTTCGCGTTCGCGAACGCCGGGGTCCCACTGACGGCGCGCCCAGAGGACTTCCTCCACCCCGTCGCGCTCGGTGTCGGGCTGGGCCTCCTCGTGGGCAAGCCGCTCGGGCTCACTCTCGGAGCGTTGCTCGCCGTGGGCACCGGCCTCGCGACGAAGCCGGACGAGATCCGATGGGCCCACGTGCTGGGCGCCGGCATCGTGTGCGGGATCGGCTTCACGATGAGCTTCTTCATCGCAGGCGTGACGTTCGAAGATCCCGGCACGCTGGCGCTGGCCCAGCTGAGCACGCTCGCCGCGTCCGTCGTCGCAGCGATGGTCGGATCGCTGACGCTATGGAGCGTGCCGAAGGTGAAGGTGGGCGGCCACTCCGTGAGGGTGGAGCCGCAGGAGGCCAGGACCGATGGCCCTGCGCCGAGCAAAGGACAGCGGGTCGCTGGATAGAAAGGCCTGCGAGGGCGCGCATCGAGAGCGTCCTCGCAGGCCAGCAGCGCGACTACTTCACTTGGCGCTCTCTTCGGACGGCTGCATGGGCTCGTCTCCCGGCGCATGCGGGATCACGATCGCCGCGCTCTCCGCCGAGTACAGGAGCGGCATCCCGTCCGTCGCGCCATCCTCGCGGATCGCGCGGACCTCGAAGCTCGGGCCGATCACGCCCTGACTGCTCAGATAGCTCACCACGTTGGTCGCGCGCTGCGCGGCGAGGCTGCGATCGTAGTCCTCGGAGTGTGTGGGCGGCGCCATCCCGTTGACGTCCACCACCTCGCCGGGCCCCATCCCCTTGAGACACTCTGCGAGCGCGTGGAGCGCGTGGCGGTCCGCAGCGTCTAGATCGGCGGAGGCCGGAGCGAAGAACACCGCCGTGGCGGGGCACTCGAGCTCCACCGCGATGACGCTCACCGCCGACCGCACGCGAATGGGCTCTTCGATCCCGCCCGCGTTCTCGTCGTCGGCGGTCGCATGCTGCGGCGGCGTGGGCGTCGCGGGAGCGGGCGCCCGGGCCTCCGCTTGATCCGTTCGGTGACATCCCGTCAGCGTCGCCAGCCCACAGGCCATGGCGAGCGCGCGAGCCATGGCCGTTTGCACGGCGTCGACACGGCGAGCCGATTCGTTGATCATGGGATCCCTTCTTTCGCGTTGGCTGGACGTGCGCCGATCGAGGCGGTGGGCCACGGCCGCCCATCGACCGGGGCTCGTTCGTACAGCCCGCAGCATCGCTGCACTGCTCAATACGCACTCTGCGTGCCGCGACTGGCCGAATCCGCGCGAGGTGCGAGGCTCCGCGCCATGAGCTTGTGCCGGGTCGAGCGAGCGCTCGCGGACGTGGGCGAGACACTGGCGCGCGCCAAGCGTGAGGCCGTGAAGTTTCGCAGCTCCTTCACCGGCGACGTCGAGAAGGGCGAGTACGTGCTTCGCACGCCGCTCGGCACGATCGAAGGCACCTACTCCGTTCGTGAGAGCACCGTCTGCTTCCTCGTCGAGAAGAAGCCGCGGATCGTCCCGTGTGCGCTGATCGAGCGCGTCCTCGACGAGTTCCTGCGCGCCGGCAGGTGAGGCGACTCCCGCCAGTCTCGGGATCCGAGACTGGTGAGTCGCGCGCCCGGGGCTATGTGGCGGACGTGCTCGCCCCCACCGCCATCGGCGCCGCCACGCGCTTCCTCTTCTTCACCGGGAAGGGCGGCGTCGGAAAGACGACGCTCGCGTGCTCGACGGCGCTGTCTTGCGCCGCTGCCGGTGAGCGCGTGCTGCTCGTGAGCACGGACCCCGCGTCCAACCTGGACGAGATGCTCGGAACGCCGCTCGGCCCGGAGCCTACGCCCGTCCCCGGGGCGCCCGGGTTGTCCGCGGCCAACATCGCTCCGGAGGAAGCGGCCGAGTCGTATCGCGAGCGAGCGCTCGCTCCGTACGTGGGCGTCGTTCCCGAGGCGGAGCTGGCGGGCATGCGAGAGGCCCTGTCGGGCGCGTGCACCACGGAGATCGCGTCCTTCGACAGGTTCGCCGGGCTCCTCGCCGGGGACGGGGTCGCGTTCGACCGCGTCGTGTTCGACACGGCGCCGACCGGCCACACGTTGCGCTTGCTCGATCTCCCTCGGGCCTGGACCGACTTTCTGCGCACGAACACGCACGGCGCGTCCTGCCTCGGCCCCCACGGAGGCCTCGTCACGCGGGAAGCGCGCTTCCGCGCCGCGCGCCTCGCGCTCGAAGACCCCGCGCAGACGACCGTCGTGCTCGTCACCCGCGCAGACGCGGCGGCGCTGCGCGAAGCGGCGCGGACCTCGGGCGAGCTCTCGGACATCGGCCTCGGAAATCAGCGTCTCGTCGTCAACGGTGTGTTCACCGCGACGGGTGCGGACGACCCGGTGGCCACGGCGCTCGCCGCGCGAGGGCAGCGTGCGCTCGCCGCGATGCCGCCGATCCTCGCGGCGCTTCCCACCACGAGCGTGCCGTTGCGAGCGTTCGACATGGTGGGGCTCGACGCGCTCCGCGCGGTCGTCCAGGGCGGCGCGCCGCCGAAGCGAGAGGCCGAGCCGCCGAGCGACGCGGAGACGCTCGCGCTTCCGACGCTCTCGGCGCTCGTGGACGAGATCGCCGCACGGCCCGCTGGCCTCGTGATGGTCATGGGCAAGGGAGGGGTCGGGAAGACGACCATCGCGGCGGCGATCGCGGTCGAGCTCGCCAGCCGCGGGCTGGACGTGCGCCTCTCGACGACGGACCCCGCCGCGCACGTCTCCGCGACGCTCGACGGGGCGCTGCCGCACCTCACCGTCGGGCGCATCGATCCCGCGGCCGAGCGAGAGGCCTACGTCGATCGCGTGATGAGCACGAAGGGCAAGGACCTCGACGCCGACGGTCGCGCGCTGCTGCTCGAAGATCTGCGCTCGCCGTGCACCGAGGAGGTCGCGGTGTTCCATGCGTTCGCGCGGACGGTCTCTGCCGCAAAGAAGGAGATTGTCATCCTCGACACCGCCCCGACCGGGCACACGCTCCTGCTCCTCGACGCCACCGGCGCCTACCACCGCGACGTGCTGCGCGGGATGGAGCCTGGGTACGCGGCGCGCGCGACCACGCCGCTCATGCGGCTACAGGACCCGAGCTACACGAAGATCGTTCTGGTCACCCTCGCCGAGACGACGCCGGTCTCGGAGGCCGCGCAGCTCGCTCTCGATCTCGGTCGGGCGGGCATCACGCCGTGGGCCTGGGTCGTCAACGGGACCATCGCGATGACGAGGGTGCGCGATCCGATCCTCGCGGCGCGCGCCGCCGGCGAGCGGGCGCAGATCGCGCGGATCCAGGCGGGGCTGGCGAAGCGCGTCGCGGTGGTTCCGCTGCGTCTCGAGGAGCCCCACGGGGTCGAGGCCCTCCGCGCGCTCGCCTCCGCCCGCGAATGCGGATGACCACCGCGGCGCACTACGCGACGTTCGCGCGCCAACCCTCGCGCGGCGCGTAGCCGTCGGCGATATCCTCTGGCCCATGTCGGACGAGACCGTTCCGGGCCAGGGCATCGCGCACGCGGCGACCGAGCGCATCGCGCTCACGTCGGCGGAGCTCCCTCTCCGCGAGGTCGACACGCACGTGCCCGATCGCAGCGCCGACGGCGCCGACCGCTACGAAGAAGGGCCCGTGCTGGGCTCGGGCGGGATGGGGATCGTCCGGCTCGACCGCGATCGCCGCATCGGGCGGCAGGTCCAGCTCTTCCCCGCGGCGGCCCGAGCGACGACTCGGTGAGGCTCGAGGGCCGCGCTCTCAGCGGGGCTCGGCGAGCATGTCCCGGTAGGCCTCGCCGAGCCGGATGAGCGCATCTCGGTCGAACGCGGCTCGGTCCGAGCGCGCGAAGAAGATCGACTCGCCGGCGATGACGATCTCTCTCCACGTGCTCAGGGCCATCCCGTCGATGCGCAGCGCGGCGCCGCCTGCGCCCTCGATCACCATGCAGTTCACGATGCTCAGCTCCCCGCCTCCGTGCGCGACGTCCCGCCACTCTCTCGACTGCATGCGACCATGCCGCTGCCGTTCGACGATCCATGCGCGCCGGCTCTCGGCGTCGTCGGCCGATGGGCGCGGGACGTCGCCTTCGGCCCAGTCCGATGCGCGCACCGAGCGCACGCCGTCGACGACGACCAGGAACCGCACGTCGGCGGCGAGCGAGGCGAGGCGTCGCGGCCCGGGCGCATCGATCCGAACCACGACGCGCCTTCTCTCGCGCGCGTCGGTGATCATCTCGAGCTTCGCGTCGTGGAACGCGGCGTGTAGGTCGGTGAGCTCGGCGCCCTCGGTGGGGCTGTCCCACGCGACGTCGGGGATCGCGGCACGAGTGATCCTTTCCACGCGTCAGCGTAGCGCGGTGCTCGGGCCCGCCGTGAACGGTAGCTGCACGACGGGAACCCCGGTGTGCATCGAGCGCTGCGGAATGAAGGTCAGCCAGACCGCGCTCCGACTCTCGTCGTCCTGATAGTGCTCACGATTGGCCATGAGCATCTCCCGCTGACCGTCGCCGTCGAGGTCCGCGATCACGACGAAGGCGTACGACTCGCAGCTCACGCCGAGCCAGGGCACGGAGTAGCAGCGCGCCGCGTCGCACGTCGCAACGCGGAGATGATCGTCCCCGCAGTACGCGAGCGCGTGCAGGCCGGTGCCGTCCAGATCGACGAGGTCCATGTGCGTAGGCTCGGCAGAGTCGACCGGGCGCACGTGCTCGAAGCCGGGTGAGCTCACGAACACGCCGTCCTGCCATGCCATCGCGACGTCGAGCTGGCCGTCTCGATCGAAGTCGGCGAACGCGTCGCTCCAGCTGTCGTGCGGGGTCGCCTCGCTGGTGACGGTACCGCCCGAGAGCGAGGCCGTCGCAAGAGCGGACTCCGAAGAACCGTCTTCGGCGTGGAACGTCTGGCTGCCCACGAGCACGCGCGCGCTCGGCCCGGTCCCGACGACGGCGGCGGTGAGCGGCGCCATGACGACGCTGGCGATCCGACGCGCGCGACGCCCACGGACGTACAGCGAGAGCGCGCCTGGGCGAGCGGCCCACGGCTCGCCGTTCTCGACGACCACCAGATCCTCGCGTCCGTCGGCGTCGCTGTCGAAGTGCGTGAGGCTCGCGGGGTTGCCTCGGAACGGATGCAGCGCACGGCCGAACGAGCCATCGGCGAGCATCGGCACCACGAACACGCCGCCGCCGCGGCCGCCTCCGTGCGCGGAGAACTGCGCGAACCCGAGCGCGAGGTCGGGCTCGGGGCCACCCGCGACGTCGGCGACGACCGGCGCCATCGTCTCGAGGGTGTTCGCCTCGCCCGTGGTCCCCGTGGCGGCGGCGCCGCCCCAGGCGAAGGTGTGATCGCCGACGGCGAAGAGCCCCGACGGTCCGCGCTCGACGTGCGCGACGACGTAGGTGCCGCACGCGCCGATGAGCAGCCGCACGGGTGAGCCGCCGAGCACGGTGATGGTCACGCCAGCGGCGTCGGTCGACGAACAGAGCATCTGGTGCGCCTGGGCGCTCGCAGACGGTGGAGCAGCGACGATCGCCAACGCCAGCGCGACCGCGAGGGGCGTTCCCGAGAGCGCGGACGGCGCGACGCGTGGGCTCATGCGCAGCGCTCACGGTAGGGCAAGCGTCCGCGGGGAGCAACGAGGCCTTCTGGCCGCGACGTCGGCGCTGGAGACGCTGGCGTCGGGGCGGGCGATCGGGAACGCTGCTCGCCGATGAGCCGAAGTCTGTCCGCCGAGCCGATCGATCCCGCGCGCTATGCGCCCTACGGCGCCGTCGTCTCGGCGCGCGCGAGGGAAGACGCCCGCTCGGCGAACCACGGAACTGCGCTGGCCTGGGACGCGCTCGCGACGCTCGAGAGCCTGCGCGGCGAGCAGGCGCGTGCGACGGCGTCGTTGTTTCGCTGCCGAGGCTTCACCGAGAGCGTGCTCGAGGTGCGACTGCTCGAGCGTCATCCCGACTCGACGCAGATGTTCGTGCCGATGCGGGCCGGGCGGTACCTCGTCGTCGTCGCGCTCGGCGCGGACCAGCCGGATCTCGCCACGCTCGCGGCGTTCGTCGTCGCCGGCCCTCGAGCCATCACCTACGCGCCAGGCGTGTGGCACCACCCGATGGTCGCGCTCGACGTCGAGACGGACTTCGTGAACCTGTTGTTCCAAGACGGAACCGCGCGCGACTGTGACGAGCGTCTCTACGACCGCGTCGTCGCGCAGGTCGGCATCCCGGCTCGCGATCTCGATCGATAGCGAGAACGAAAACGCCCCCGCGTGAAGCTCACGCGGGGGCGCATCGATGTACCTATCCGAGCGTTGGCGTTACGGGGTGCAGCTCACGCCGACGTCTTCGTAGTGCCCGCAGTTGTGCATGCCGAACGGGTTCGCAGGGCAGCTCAAGAGAGCGGCCTCGGTCCCCAGGCACATCACGTCGTCGAGGACGATGGGATCGACGCCGTCCGGGACGGCGCCCGACAGGAGCGTCGCGCCGGCGGAGAAGCCGAGCTGACGACACGCCACGGCCGAGAACGTCAGACCATTCGCGCTCGAGACGGTCTCCAGGTAGTCGTCGCAGACGGTGCCCCAGATGTTGTTGTGCAGCACCTCGACGCGGCCGTTGTTACGGCCCGTGCCACCGACGACGCGAGAGTCGCCGTCGCGATACTCGGTGCAGACGACGCCCTGCGCCTCGGTCCGCGTGCAGTTCTCGACGCCGAACGCGGCATGCGGGCAGCTGGCCATCCGGCGCTCCGTGCCCGCGCACATGACGTCGTCGAGCGCGAAGACGTCGGTCGTGGCCGGGTACGCGTCGCTGTTCACGCCGCTGCGGTAGCCGAGCTCCTGGCAGATCGTGGTGACGCCGTAGCGGCTGAAGTCGAGGTAGTCGTCACAGACCTCGCCCCACGCGCCCGAGTGGAAGACCTGGACGCGGCCCTGCATGCTGTTGCCGCCGCCGGTGGTCCGTACGTCGCCCTCGGCGGGCACGCACTCGACGCCGAGCGCCTCTGCGCCGACGCAGTTCTCGCTGCCCCAACCGTTGAACGTGCACTGAGAGAGGTTCGGCTCGGTGCCGGTGCAGACCACGTTGTCCATCACCGGCGTCTCGCTGCCGCCGCCCTGCGTGAACGTGCGGTGGCCCGTCCCCGTGTAGCCCATCTGACGGCAGACCACGTTCGCGAGCTGCGAGGTGCCTCCCGTCGTGCCGCCCTCACCGGCCACACCGTCGTCGCAGACGTCGCGCCACACACCGGCGAAGCGAACCTCGACGCGGCCGCGCGTACCGTCGGTGCCGACGAGACGGACCGGGAGGTCGAACGTCGGCTCGACGCGGCAAGCTGCGTCGCATCCGTCGAGCGTCGCTCGGCCACCGTCGTCGCACTCTTCGCCCGTGTTGACGGTGCCGTTGCCGCAGAGGCCGGCGAAGCAGCCGCCCGTGTTGAGCTGGCACGTCCCCGAGCATGCGAGGGTGCCGCCCGACGGGAAGCCCTGGCTGACGCAGTTCGCCCCGGCCAGGTTCGCGCCGTCGCAGGTCTCGGCGCCGACGATCATGCCGTCGCCACAGACGGCGTTGCACGTCGAAGGCGTGCCGGTGCAGGCGAACCCGGACTCCGTGGCGCAGCTCGCGCTGCAGCCGTCGCCAGACGCGAGGTTGCCGTCGTCACAGGTCTCGCCGGACTCGACCGTGCCGTTGCCGCAAGCCCCGATGGAGCAGCCGGCCGTGTTCAACGTGCAAGCCGCCGTGCAGGCGAGCGAGCCCATCGTGAAGCCTTCGGTCGCGCAGGTGTGCGTCCCGAAGGCGGTGCCGTCGCAGTCCTCGACACCGTCGATGGCGCCGTTGCCGCAGTTCGTGCACGCGGCGGTGCTCGTGGTGCAGTCGGCGTTGCAGGCCAGCGCGCCGACCGCGAAGCCGAACGTCATGCAGCTCGTGCCTGTCGGGAACATCGAGCCGTCGCAGTCCTCGCCGGCCTCGAGCGCGCCATTGCCGCAGAGCGCGTTGACGCACGCGCCCTCGTCGAGGGTGCACGCCGCGGAGCACGCGAGCGTGCCACCCGTGTACCCGAGCATCACGCAGGTGTGACCGTCGAGGCTCGTGCCATCGCACAGCTCGCCCGTGTCGACGGTGCCGTTGCCGCACGCGCTGCAGGCTGCGGTGTTGAACGTGCAATCGCCCGCGCAGGCCAGCGTGCCGCCGATGAAGCCCTCGGTGACGCAGGTCGCGGTCCCGAGCATCGTTCCGTCGCAGTCTTCGCCCGCGTCGATCGCGCCGTTGCCGCACGGGTTCGCCGTGCAGCCGGTCTCGTCGAGCTGGCAAGCGGCGTCGCACGCGAGCGTGCCGCCCGGGTGGCCCTGCGTGACGCAGGTCTCGGCGCCGACGTTCGTCCCGTCGCACTCTTCGCCCGTGTCGATGGTGCCGTTGCCGCAGTTGCCGCCCGTGCCGGTGTCAGGTGTGCCCGTGCCGGTGTCGGGCGTGCCGGTTCCGGTGTCGGGCGTCATCCCGCCGCTGTCGGTGCGCGGGACGACCATCGGGCTGTTGCAGCCGGCGATCGCCGCGCTCGCGAGGGCGACGCCCACCAGGACGCGGCGCGCGTTCGCGCGCGTACACAATCTCTCGATCGATTCGTAAGTCATCCACCGGCTCCGGCCGAAGAGGAATACGACCGAGACACCCCGTCCCGCTCCTGCCCCCCAAGGCGGGCGGAGCCTACGCGCGGTGGGCGCCAGCGCTCCTGGTTTCTGCACGACGCCTACTGTCGTGAGAGGAAGCTCTCGCGAGGGCCTGGACACCCGGCGACCGGTAGCCCGGCGCTGCTTGGCTCAGCCCCGGTCCATCGCTCGGAGGCGTCGACGCATGGCGTCGCTCAAGATGCCTCCGTGCCCAGGCCATGAAGGAGCGACTCGCGATCATCGGAGGCACCGGCTTCGTCTCGCGCGCCATCACGCTGGACGCGATCGGCCGTGCGCACGACGTCCGGCTCTTCCACCGCGGCAGCCACGCCAACGCGACCTCGGCCGAGAGCGTCCTCGTCGATCGCGCGGACACGGAGCGCCTCACGGCCGAGCTCGCGCGGTTCGCTCCGACCTGCGTGATCGACACGTACGCGATGACGGCCCGGGATGCGGAAGGGCTCTGCCATGCGATGGGCGACCTCGGCGCGCGCCTGATCGTGCTCTCGAGCCAGGACGTCTACGCGCAGTTCGGACGCCTGAACGGGCTCCCGGCCGGCGACCCCGAGCCTCTCGTCCACGAGCGCTCGCCGCTCACGATCCCGTTTCCTTTCCGAGGGATCGCGGAGCATCCCGGCGGGCCGGACTACGACAAGAAGGACGTCGAGCGGATCGCAGCCAGTCGCACGAGCTTGGGCGTGACGGTGCTGCGCCTCCCCGCCACCACGGGGGTGCGCGATCCGAAGCGCCGCTTCGGCGCGCTGGTCGACGCGCTGGATCGCGGCGAGAGGACACTCTGGCAGCGCGGCGGCGGGAGCTTTCGCTGGTCGCACACCGACGTGGAAGACGTGGCCCGCGCCTGTGTGCTCGCCGCGGAGCGCCGGGAGACCGGGCTCGCCGTCTGGAACGTGGGCGAGGCGGACGTGCCCACGATGCACGAGCGCGCGGAGGCGATCGCCCGCGCGATGGGTGAGTCGATCGACTGGCGGGAGGCCGACACGGAGATCGAGGGTCCGAGCAGTCTCTTCGATCTGCACGCGAACGACGTCGTCGCCGACGACTCGGCGATCCGCCACGCGCTCGGCTGGGCGGAGCGCGGCTCCTTCGCGGAGCTCGCCGGGGAGCTCGTTCGATCGCTCCGCGACAGCCGTGCGGACGGCGTGCCGATCGGCGCGGGACGATGACCACGCGCGAGCTCGAGACGCTGCACGTCGCGGCGCTGCCCTATCCGACCTCGCAGGGAACGCAGGCGGCGCTCGGGATGATGCTCACGGCGCTGGCGAGCGAGGGGCGCTCGACGGCGCTCCTCACCTACCGCGCCGGCGTCTCTGCCGAGGCTCGCTTCCGGCACGTCACGCCCGCGGGTCTCGTGCGCCCTTCGTCCATGCGCTCCGGTCCCTCGCTCGCGAAGATCGCGGCCGACGTGGAGCTCGGCTTCGCGCTCCGCCGACACGCGAAGGACGCGCGCGTCGTGCTCGCGCACCACGTCGAAGCGGCGATGCTCGCGCGCGCGATCCGCCTTCCCGCATACGCGTTCGTGGCGCACACCGATCTCGGGCCCGAGCTCCCGACGTACTTCTCTCCGCGGCTCTCGGGACTGGCGTCGCGCGCCGGACGCGCCGTCGACCGAGGCCTCTGCCGCGCGGCCCCTGCGCTCGCCGCGATCTCGCCGCTCGTCGCCCGCTCCCTCGAAGACGCGAGCGAGCGCGAGGTCGTCGTCCTTCCCGTGCCGATCTCGGCGATCGCGCCAGGTGTCGCGCGCCGGGACGCACGGACGGCCCTCGGCCTGCCGGAGCGCGACCGGGTCGTGCTCTACGCCGGCAACCTCGACGCGTACCAGGGCCTCGCGCTGCTCGTGGACGCGATGCGATGCGTCGATGGGACGCTGCTCGTGGCGACCGAGTCCGACGTCGCGGCGTTGGGCCGAGAGCTCGACCGCGCAGGCGTCCGCCACAGCGCCGCGCCGCTGCGCACCGAAGACGATCGCGCGCGCGCCCACGCGGCCGCGGACCTCGTCGTCGTTCCACGTCTCTCTCCGGGCGGCCTCCCGATCAAGCTCCTCGACGCGCTCGCGCGCGGCGTGCCGATCGTCGCGATGGACCGGGCGCTCGCGGGCTTCGCGCTCGAGGGCGCATGCCAGGTGACGGCCGACTCGGCGCAGGCCCTCGGGCGCGGGATCGCGGACGCGCTCTCGATGAGCGCAGAAGCGCGGAGCGCCCAGATCGCCCGCGGCCACGCGCACCTCGCCCGACACCACGGCCGCTCCGCCTTCCTGGCCGCGCTCGACCGCGTCAGCGACAACGCGCTCGCGCGACGGACGTGAAGACGGGCCGACCAGGCGGCTGGCGAGCGCGCGCGCGGGTCGTATGTCTGCTCTCATGACGACGCACGAGCTCCGGATCGAAGGGATGAGCTGTCAGCACTGCGTGAAGAGCGTCCGCGAAGCCCTCTTGCGCGTGCCCGGCGTGACGAGCGCAGCGGTCGAGGTCGGCCACGCGAAGGTCGAGACCGGGCCCGAGGTCACGAAGACCGCGCTGGTCGCCGTGCTCACCGCGATCGACTACCCGGCCTCCTGAGGAGAGAGCGCGAGCGCGCGGTCGATGGCGTCGGCGAGCGCCGAGAGCGTGCTGTTCTCCCGGAACTCGGCGGGCGTCCACCACGCGTGCGCGTCGTGCTCGTCCGAGCGAGCGACCTGTCCGTCGACCCAGTCCGCGCGATAGACGACCACGCACATGGGCCGATCGAGCCGGCGCGCGACGTACGCGTCGACGGGGCGAGGCCAGAGCCGAACGCGGAGGCCCGTCTCTTCCGCGATCTCGCGGAGCACCGCGTCCTCGAGCGCTTCGTCCGGCTCGACGCGTCCGGACAGCGTCTCCCAGAGGCCGGGCCCCGCGTCCTTCGTCGCGCTGCGACGCATCGCGAGCACGCGATCTCCACGCACGACGATCGCCGCCACCGCCAGCACGAACCCGGTCTCGCTCACCTCGGGATCATACGCTCGGCGCGCAGTCTCGACCGCGAAGGCGGAGATCCGAAGCGCGACCGGGCGTCAAGAATGGGACGGTTTCGCCGGAAAACTGGAGAGACTGCGCGAGCCTGCCTAACCTTTCTCTCGCCCGATGACCGTCATCCAGCTCCACCCTCGCGCTCCCCTCCGTCTCGTCACGGAGGCGCCCATCGCGCCCCCGCGAAGGACACCGACCACGCCCGGCGACCTTCGCGCGCCGGCCACGAACCGAGCGACTGGTGCCCTCGCCGTGCTGCTCTACGGGCCCGGCGGCGGGACGCACGAGCTACCACCCTTGCCCGACCTGCTGGGGGCGCTGCTCGCGCTCGCGGACGGACAGCGTCGGAAGGCACTCTTGCCGCTCTCCGGTCTTCCGGCCGAGCTGGCGATCGTGCGCCGCGGGCAGAGCGCGCTCGTGAGCTTCTATCACACCGATGCCGCGCCCGAAGTGATGGTGCTCGACCGGCGCGTGCCGCTCCGTGCTCTCGTGGACGCCGCAGCCGCGGCGCTCGAGGCGGAGCTGCCCGGCGAGAGCGATGCCCGCGCACGCGCCATCGCTGCACGCCTCGTCGCGCGCGCCGCCACGGGCGAGATCGTCGCCGAGCTCGACAGCGGCCTCTCTGCGACCCGTCGCACGGGCGGCGCCGTCGAGGATCCGGGCGAGCGTCATCCGCTCGCGTTCGGCTTCGAGGCTGCGATCTTCCCGTCCGCCGACTGTGCGCGCGAGGCGGTCTCACACGCGGACGTGCACGCGATGCTCTTCACGGGGCAGCTCTGGGCCTGGGTCCGCGGCCGCAGGATCCCGCTCTCGAAGGGGCCGATCGCGCTCGTCGCTCAGCGAATGATCTCCGCGGTCCGCGCGATCGCCGATGCCGCCGAAGAAGGGCGCGCGCTCCACGTACGTCTCCGCAGCGGCGCGTTCGTGATCGCCGTCCGGCGCGAGAAGAGCGGCGAGATCGCGCTCACGCTCGGCTCGGAGGAAGAGGGCGTCGTCACCATCCCGGCGCTCGACGATCGCCGCGCGGGCCTTCCGATCCTGCGCCTCGCGTCGGATCTCCTGCGCACGCTCGTCTCGGTGGATCCGTCCCAGGCGCGCAACCTCCGGATCCGCGCGCTCCGCGACGAGGTCCGACGGCTCCGCCGGGCGATCGCGACGGCGCTTCCGAACGGCTTCGTCAACACCGACCCGGACCGTCTCCGCGCCGTGCACCCGAAGGGCGCGAGCAGCCCGGGCAGCGTTCCTTCCATCGGCGGAGGGCAGCTCCGCTTCGGCAAGCGGTGGGGCATCGCGCTCGACGGCCTCGACGCGCCGAGCACGTTCCTCTGTGGCGATCGGCTCGTCGTCGCGACCGAGCGGCGCATCGTCGCGATCGATCGCGACCGCGGCGAGATCCTCTGGCAGCACGAGACCCCCGCGGCGACGGCGTTCCTCGCCGGGACCAACATCGTCCGCGTGCGCACCGACGGCGTCGTCGAGATGCGCGAGGTCCACACGGGCGAGGTCGTCATGCGGACGAAGCTCGCGCCGCGGACGAACGACGCGCCGCTCGGGCTCTACGCCGGCAGCGCATCGATCCCGCCGACGGCCATCGTCTGCGAAGGGCGTGATCGCCTCGCGGCGATCGATCTGCGCACGGGAGAGCTCCGCTGGCGCTTCGCCAACCGCGGCGCGGGCGCGTTCCGGCTGCGTCGCGAGGGCCGCGTCCTCCTCGTCGTCGGCGGCGACTCGACCGTGCACGCGCTCGACGTCGTGACGGGCGAGGTCTGCTGGCGCTGGGTCGGGCAGGGGCGCTTCTGCCTCACGCCGATCGCGGTGGGCGACACGGCGGTGGTCGTCTCCGGCGAGCCAGGGCGCGGCGATGCGACCTTGGTCGGCCTCGATCTCTTCACCGGCGCACCCCGCTTCTCGACGCCGCTCAACGCACCGATCGCGACGGCACCGATCATGGTGGGCTCGCGCGCGCTCGTCGCGACGACGGGTCCGCGGCGCGGTGGGCTCTCGCTGATCTCGGTCGAGGACGGCAGCACGGTCTTCGCCGTTCCCGACCCCGGCGTCGGCGCAGGCGGCGGCGTCCTCGCGCTCGACCGGACACTGCTCATCAACGCATCGGACGGAAAGCTGAGCGCGCTCGACCTCGCGACCGGAGCGGTCCGCTGGGCGTCCACGCTCGCGAGCTCTGTCGAGGGCGACGTGCCGCGGAGGCTGACGCCAGTCCTCCGAAGCGGAGCGGTCTTCGTCCCGCAGGCCACGATCCACGTGGTGCGACCGGCGGACGGTCGACCGATCGGCGCCGCCCTTCCCTGCGAGCTGGTTCCCGACTCGCTCCTCGTGGACGAGCGCGGCTGGGTCTTCGTCGGTGAAGAGAGCGGTCACATGGTCGCGCTCGCGCCCGAGCCGCGCCTCGTCCTCCTGAAGACCTGAGCGATGCGAGGTCAGGGCGGCATCGCGCGCGGGCTCGTCGTGATCGCGCTCGTGATCGTGCTCGTGGGGCTGGGCGTGAACGCGCTCGTCTCACGCACGACCGAGCGAGCGCGCTCGAGCATCGCGGTCGACGCGCGATCGACGGTCGAGCCGGAAGGCGCACGGACGACCGTGCCGCGCCCCGACGACGAGCCCACCGCGGAGCCGGCCCCCCCGCCGACGCGGCCGACCGAGCCCAGGACGCCGACGCCCTCCCCTGTCGTCCCCGAGGCGACCCCCCCAGACCCGGCGGATGACCCGCGCCTCACCCCGATGGCCCCTGGCACCTCGCCGCTGCCGCCGCCCCGGACACCGCCCGGCTACGACGAGACCGCGCCGACCCCGCACCGCGGCAGCCTGCCGCCGA
>JBBSAT010000120.1:0-20820 GCA_038252025.1 Polyangiales bacterium
AGCGCCGATCGGTTCGTCCGATCGGCGCTGTTTCGTTTGGGGCTGCGACCGGCGATGATGCGTCCCGTGGAGCTAGACCTTCAGCGCATCCTCCGGATCCTGCCGCATCGCGCGCCGTTCCTCTTCATCGATCGCGTGATCGACGTGCAGGCTCGAAAGTCGGCGCGCGCGATGAAGTGCGTCACCTACAACGAGCCGTGGGCCGCGGGGCACTTCCCCGGGCGCCCGATCTTCCCCAACGTGCTCGTCCTCGAGTCGATGTTCCAGCTGCTCGCGATCCTCGCGTACGCGTCGGAGCCCTTCGATCCCGCGCAGAAGGTCGTCTACTTCCTCGGCGTGGAAGCAGCGAAATTCCGCAAGCCCGTGGTCCCCGGCGACCGCATGGAGCTCTCCCTCGAGGTCACGCAGCGGCGGTCGAACATCTGGAAGGCCGCCGCGACGGCCACCGTCGACAACAACCTGTGCGCGCAAGCAGAGGTCCTCGCGGCCATCACGGACCGCGAGCCCTGAGGCCGAAGCAGCCCGCGCGCGTTGCTCGGCGGGCGCTTCTCCGATACACCCGGCGCCGTGCGTCGCCCGGCCCGGCTCGTCCTGCTCTCGAGCATCGCGATGCTCGGCGCGTTTCCGCTCGCAGCGGCGACCGCGCAGCAGGTCGACGGCTTGAGCGCGGCGGAGGTCGCAGCTGCCGCTGAAGCAGCCGACGACATTCCCACGTCGACCGAAGAGTCCGATGGCGAAGCGCGCGCGATGCTCGACCTCGAGGCGTTCACGCATCGCGCCGAGAAGAACTGGCCCGGCATCCGCGCCGCGGAAGCTCGCATCCGTGCCGCGCGCGCCCAGCTCGACGAGGCCTGGGTGAGCCCGTTCTTCCAGGGGACGGTGTCGGCGGGCTTCACGCTCGCGCCCGAGGCCCGCGGCAGCCCGATCTTCAGCCCGGACGCGCAGGTGCCGCTCTCGAACCCCTGGCAGCCCGTCCTGCTTCTCCAGGTCGAAGGCATCATCCCCCTCTGGACGTTCGGCAAGCTGGGCGCAGCCCGCGATGCGGCGCGCGCCGGCATCCACGCGGCCGAGCACGATCGTGGGCGCGTGCGCTCGCAGCTGCTCTACGACGTGCGTCGCGCCTACTTCGCGCTGCAGCTCGCGCTCGACATCCAGCAGATGCTGAGCGAGGGCCTGCCTCCGATCCGCCAGCAGCTCGATCGCGTGACGCAGCAGCTCGAGGACGGCGACCAGGACGTCACCGAGACGGATCGCTATCGCCTGTCGGCAGCGCTCGCCGAGGTCGAAGGGCGTGAGGCGCAGGCGCAGCACCTCGAGCTCAACTCTCGCTCCGCGCTCAGCATCCTCACGGGCGTGCGCCACTTCCAGGTCCCCGAGTGCCCGATGGCGCTCATCGACGTGCACCTCGAGCCGCTGCAGTACTACGTCGAGCACGCTCTCGCGGATCGTCCCGAGGTCCACATGCTCGAGGCCGCAGCACGTGCGCGCGAGGCGAGCCTCGACTTCGCGCGCGCGGGCTTCTTCCCCGACATCGGGCTCACCTATCGCTTCGCGATCAGCTACGCGCCGGGCATCACGGATCAGACGAACCCGTTCATCATCGATCCGGCGAACTACATGAACATCGGCGCCGGCCTCGCGATGCGGTGGTCCCTCGACCTCTGGGGAAACGCGTACCGCGTGGACCGCGAGTCGGCGCTCCTCGACGACGTGCGGAGCCGCTCGGAAGAGGCGCGCGCTGGCATGGAGCTCGAGGTGTCCGAGGCCTACGCGTCCGTCGTCGAGGCGCTCCGCAGGGAGGAGGTCTTCGATCGCGGTCGACGCGACACGCGCGCCTGGTTCATCTCGTCAGCACAAGGAGTGGAGGTCGGTGCCTCGGAGCTCGAGGACATGGTCGACGCCGTGCGGGCCTACTTCACGGCGCGATACAGCCACCTGCAGGCGATCCACGACGCGGACAGCTCGCTCGCGAACCTCGAGCGGACGTCTGCGAGCCGGGTCACCGAGCACTGGGAAGCGCGCTGCGACTGACCCGATCGGCCATTTTCCGGTCTGCGTCCTGGCGTCCTGGCCGGTTCTGCGAATACTTCGCTCGGCCTGGCCGTCTGAGAGGCCACACCGATGGAGCCCGAGCCGATGCGAACCCGCGCTGCGACCGCAGTCCTTTCCCTCCTCTTCCTCATCGCAGCGCCTGGGATGGCGAGCGCCCAAGGCGGCGCAGCAACGCGATACCTCCACGGCCGGCACGACCGCGTCGCCGAGATCATGCATCGCGCCGCGACGACCGATGCACAGCGGACGTCGCGCGACGCCGAGGTCACCGCGATCCTCGTCGACCTGCTCGACTACGACGAGCTGGCCCGCCGCGCGCTGGGCACGCACTGGAGCGAGCACACGCCCGCCGAGCAGCAGCAGTTCGTGGGGCTCTTGCGCCAGCTGGTCGAGCGCAACTACCGGACGAACCTCGAGCACATCCTCGAGTTCAACGTGACCTACGGCACCGAGGGCACGTTGCCCGAGGGCGCCCTCGTGTCGACGTCCGCGCGCTCTCAGTCCGACCGACGCCAGCCGGCCGTCGAGATCAACTACTCCATGCACCAGGTCGGTGAGTCCTGGCGCGTGTTCGACGTGAACACCGACGGCGTCAGCCTCGTGCGGAACTACCAGCAGCAGTTCAACCGGATCATCACGCAGCACGGCTGGGCCGAGCTCATCACGCGCATGCAGCAGCGCCTCGCGGACGGCTCCGTGACGGCCAGCGCGCACTGACTCAGGTGCCTTCGCGCTCAGGTGCCTTCGCGCATCGACGTCTCGTCGCCCTGCCCATCACGGAACGAGCCCGTCGCGCAGCAGATCTCGACGGCCCGTCGGCCAGAGCAAGCAGGAGTCGCCCGAGCCCGGGACCGTGAACACGAGGACCTGCCGCACGCGGTCCTCGCCGTCCTTGAGGCTCACGATGATCTCGAGCTGGTGATCGCCGTCCACGTCCGCGATCGTCGGCACCGGCATCGCGCCGCGGCCCGGAAGCGCGATCGACTGGTGCATGGCTCCGTTCGCGCCGAGGATCACGAGCCGTCCCTGATCCGGATCCGGTGAGTACGTCGTGAAGACGATCTCGGGCACGCCGTCCTGCGTGAGATCCGCGATCACGACGCCGCCCGTCAGCACGCGGTCGCTCGTCGTGTACTCGGTCTGCCAGATCTGCGTCGCGCGCGCGTCGACCGCGTGGATGCGCCCGTCGAAGCCCGCAAAGACGAATTCGGGGCCGGCGCGATCCGGGTCGAGCTCTGCCACCGAGACCTGGTTCGTCGCGCCGACGACGTTCGTGCCGTCGAAGTCCCAGAGCCCGGCGAGGTACTCCGGCGCGTGAAACGGCGTCTGCCAGGCCGAGGGCCTCGTTCCGTCGGGATGGAGCGCGAAGAGCACGACGCCGCGGAAGCGGTCCAGCTGATCGGTCGTCTGCACCGAGCCGAGCACCACGAGCTCACGTACGCCGTCGCCGTCCACGTCCGCGAGGGCGGGAGCGCTGTTGGTGTAGTGCGCCTGGAGGTCGACGCTCTCGTCGTCGGCGTAGCCCTGCTGGGCGAGCGCGTAGTCCAGCATTCCGCGCACGCCGAGGAACTTCGTGCGCCCCGAGAAGATCGAGGCCGAGTCGAACGCTCGCCCCGTGAAGTCGTGCAGCGAGAGGTACGCGTCGTCCTGGGTCGCGAAGATCTCTGGGTGGCCGTCGCCGGCCACGTCGCCGATCGCGAGGTTCTGATCGTAGCCGCCGGTCACGTAGCAAGCGTCGTCGCAGCCCGAGACGCCGGTCGTGTTGGAGGGAAAGCCGGGCATCATCGATCCGTCGTTACGGACCGCGATGATGATGTCGCGCTGGGGCGTCCCGCTCGGGTCGTTCGCGCTGAGCGGGCTCGTCGTGACCGCGACGAGCTCGAGCGAGCCGTCGAGATCGAGATCGGCTGCCGCGAGCGATCGCAGCTCGTCCTGCCACGTGAACGGGAAGCCGGGCAGCTCGGTCGCGTCGGACGCGAACACGTGGATCGTCCCGCGCGACGAGACGGCGACCTCGAGGCCCGGGCTCGACGGTACGATGTCGGCGACGACGGGAGAGGCCCAGACGCGACCGCCGGTCGACGCACGGAAGACGATGTCGCCGTTCATGTGCCAGCCCAGCACGAGCTCGTCGCGCGGCACGATGATCTCGTTCTCTCCGTCGCCGTCGAGGTCGGCCACGGCCGGCGACGCGAGCCAGCCCTCGTGCCAGCGATCGAAGAGCGTCGCGGCGAGCGTCGGCAGCGCCGTGACGGCCGTGGGCGATGCGCCGACGTCGCAGCTCGCAGGCGGGGGTGGGACGACGAACGCGTCGACCGGGCCGACATCGGCGCGAGCGGCGTCGTGTCCGCTTCCAGCATCGAGCGCGCCGCTCGGGCCATCGCAGCCGGTGCAGGCAACCGAGACGAGAACGCCCAGGATCGTCGCCAAGCGCTTCATGCGCTCATCGTACAGGAGTCTATTGCGCGTTCTTTTCGATCAGCGCGCCGACCCGCGGCATCGCGGACTCGACGTGCTTCTTCGCGGTTCCGCGGAGCCCTTCGTAGAGCTTCTTCACGGCGCCGTACTTGGTGCGCTGCGCGCGGCGGTCGGTGATCGCGAGGAGCGCGTCGGCGACACGCCCGGCCTCCGTCGTGAAGTGCTGGCGAGGCGAGATGCTCTTCTCGAGCGCTTCCTGATAGACGGGATCGGCAGCCTTCGCGAACTCGGGCAGGAGATCGTTGACCACGTTGCGCACGAACCCCGGCGTGACGCCTTGCACGGTCCGGAACGCGGCCTTGATCGCCAGCCCGGACAGACCGCCCTTGTCGGAGACCTCCTGCTCGAGGACCACGACGCACTCGTCGACCACGGTCTTTCGCTTCGCTTCGCTCGTCAACACGTCCGCCAAGGTCGTCATCGGCTAGAGGAACCATGAAACGAGGATCGGGGCAAACTTTCACCGGAGCCGCCTCGGCGCCCGCCCGCCCGCCCGCCGGAACGGCCGTCTTCCGCAAGCCTGGAGGCCATGGCCCACCTGCGGATCGAGGGTGACGAGCTCGCGGTGTGCTCCTCTACGGGACTCGCGAGGGCAACGCGCTCAGCGGCCTCTCGTTCGCCGCGAGCCTCTTCCCGAGCCCTCTTCCGGGCATCCGTCCGTGTCCTCGAAGCCGTCGAGGTCCTCCGCGCGATCGGGACACTCGTCCTCGGTGTCGTCGATCCCGTCCTGATCGAAGTCGGTCTCCGGGCACCCGTCCTCGTCGCCGAGCCCGTCGGTGTCCTCTGCATCGTCTGGGCAGACGTCGGCACCGTCCTGGAGTCCGTCGCGATCGCGATCGTCGTCGGGACATCCGTCCGTGTCGCGATCGCCGTCCATGTCCTCCGGGACGTTCGGGCACGAGTCGTACCCGTCGATGATGCCGTCACCGTCGTCGTCCGGATCGGGACAGCCGTCCTCGTCGTCGTGGCCGTCGAGGTCCTCGGCCTCCGACGGGCACTGGTCCACACCGTCTGCGACTCCGTCGCCGTCGTCATCCTCTTCGGGGCAGCCGTCCTCATCGGCGAAGCCGTCCAGATCCTCGGCCTCGCTCGGGCAGCCGTCGACGTCGTCGGGCATTCCGTCGCCGTCGCTGTCCGGCGTCACGCGAGGCGCCCACGCTGCGCCCGCGATCAAGCGGAAGATCGGCACACCGATCGCGTACGCGAGGCCTGCGCCGGCCCCGAGGTCGAACGAGAGGTCGCCGACGCGAAAGCGAACGCCCGCGCGGATCTCCGTGGGAGCCTCGTTGTCGAACACGAGGCCGAACGTCGTCGCCCCGGTGAGCTCGACCATCGCCGTGAAGATCTCGTTGAAGTCGTAGAGCGCCGCCGCGCCCCAAGTCATCTCCGTCGTGCGGGCGCTGAGCAGCAGTCTGGACTCGTCGTGGTAGCCGAAGCCGAGGTTGATCGCGGCGCGGAAGCCCTGGACGTGCACCGAGAACGCGAGGTGGCTTCCGAACGCGAAGTTCGGATCGCCCGCGTAGCGGTCCGGGAGGATCGCGTGCGCGACGGGCGCGGTCGCCCATGCCGCGATGCCGAGCCCGATACCGCTCGCCTCGTCCGGATCGATCAGGTTCACCAGCACGTGGAGGCGCGGATCGCCGAGCGTCGTTCCGTCACCGCCCGGGATGTTTCGCGTGACGCCTCCCATCCCGCCGGTCGACTCGAACCACGAGAAGCCCTGTCCGAACGTGTGGAGGACGATCGGGACGTTGAGGCCGATCTGGATCCGGTTCGCGATCGCGACCGCGGCAGTGACCTGCAGCGTGAACGTGCCGCCGACGAGGTCGAGCTCCGCGCCGGTCATGGGCCCACCAGACGTGTAGTAGGGCACGTCGTCGATCGCGATGGGGCGATGCGCGTAGTCGAACGTCACGTCGAGGGAAGGCGCGAGCTCGCCCGGCGTCTCGGCGTCGTCGACCATGATGTAGGTCCGGCCTGGCGCGCGATAGAAGCGGTTCCCGGACGGGCGCCCGAGGATCGGGTAGCTCTGGGCGGAGGCAAGGCACGGCGAGAGCGACGCGAGCACGATGGCGAGCGCGACGACGGGTAGAGCGAAGGGAAAGCGCATCGCCGGCGATGCTACCCGAAGGGCTGGCAACTCGGGCCCTGAGGATGCGTGGAGGGGCGAGGCCGCGTACCTTGCTGCGATGTCCTCAGCGAAGCGTCCGGCTCCTGCGATTGGTCTGCTCGCGCTCTCGGCTCTCATCGGCTGCGGGCCGGCTCCCTACGCGCAGGAGGAACGAGCAGCGGACGCAACGGAGACCTCGACCGGATCGGAGACTGCGTCGGCGGCTCCGGTCCCGACCCCCACCCCGAGCTTCTTGCCCGAGGGTCAGCACGTCTACGCGCGCATCGACATCGCGCGCATCCGGCGCTCGCCGGTCGGTCCCGACATCTCGTCGGCCATCCGGGCGACCGAGACCTGGCAGAGCTACGCGGGCGCTTCCGGCCTCGATCCGATCGAGGCGTTCGACGCGCTCGTGATCGCCGCCGACGGCGTCTACGCCGAGCGCCGCACCGTCCTCGCGCGCCACACCGGCAGCGACGCGGACGTTCGCGAGGCGATCCTCCGCATGAGCATCGCCCACGACACGCAGCCCGTGTGGTCGGACGTCGAGGGGTTCGCCGTCGTCGTGCCGCCGACGACGTTTCCGATCGAGCACTCGCTCGCGCTGACCGCGGCGCACGAGCTCGTGTTCGGCCCGACGGAGGACCTCGCGCGCGTCGTCTCCGTCGCGCACGACCACGCGGCACGGCGACGACAAGCCGACGATCTGGTCGACCCGCAGCTCACGTTCGGCGCGAGCGAGATCGCGACCTTCCGCGTGGATCAGCCGCCCCCGCGCCGCGAGGGCTGGCCGGAGCCGCCGCTTCGCTACGGCGTCGTGGTCGTGGAGGACGAGCAGAGCCACACCGC
The DNA here is from genome assembly GCA_038252025.1 of Polyangiales bacterium. Classification (GTDB taxonomy): domain Bacteria; phylum Myxococcota_A; class Polyangia; order Polyangiales; family Sandaracinaceae; genus JBBSAT01. Next base: position 7,490 of record JBBSAT010000120.1, read on the forward strand.
GACGGTTCAGATCCACGCCGAGTACGCGACGCCCGAGCTCTGCCACACGTCGCGCGAGTTTCTCGGCCAGCAGGTCAGCTACTACGCCGGTCAGATGCTCGTGCGCGCCGCCGGCTTGAACCGTCCGCTCGAGACGGCGGTGTTCACCGAGACCGGGCCGAACCTCGACATGACCACCACCTTCACGCCGGACGAGATCCGCCGCGCCCTCGGCGCGATGGCGCTGATGCAGCTCTCGGGCGGGCGATGATCCTAGGGGCGTCCGCGGTCGCGGCGCTCCTCGTGCTCGCATCCGCTGCGGCCGCCGGGGCGCAGGACGACACGGTCGATCCCGACGGCGTGGACGACCTCGCCCGAGCGGAGGAGCGGACCGGGACGGCGTCCGCGCTCGGCACGCCCGTTCCTCCGCCCGGCTACGACCTCGATCCGACGCGCGTTCCGTCGGCGCCGGCCGATGCGTACGAAGGCTCGGACGAAACGCGCGTGGCACGGCTCGAAGCGGTCCTCTCCGGGCACGCACGCGGCGCGCGGGGCGCGCGAGTCGAGGGAGGCGTCTTGAGCCTGGTGTCCGGGCTCGTGATCGTCGGAACGGGCATCGCGCTGATCGCTCTCGACGAGGGGCGCGACCCGCTCTTCTTCATCCTCGGCGGTCTGTCGATGGCGCTCGGCGTGGGCACCGCAACGACGGGCGCCATCAGCCTCGCGATGACGACGAGCCCCGAGCGACGCTATGCAGCGTTCCAGCGCGAGAGATCCTCCGGAACGCTGAGCGGACGGCGCATCGGTCGCTACGAAGGCGCCTTGTGGGCCGAGGCCGAGGCCGCCGCCGACGGGCGTCTGCTCGGGATCGCGGGCGCGGTGCTGCTGGCGGCGAACGGGATCGTCGAGATCGCGTTCACCGCGCAGTTTGCCCCCGACGATGCGTTCCGCGCGGTCGGGTACGGGCTCGGAGGCGTCTACCTCGCGCTCGGCGTGCTGGAGCTCGTGCTGGCGTTCGAGGAGACGGACGCGGAGGCGCGCTTCCGCCAGTACGAGGCGAGCGGGCCGACGATCGCCATGCGGCCATGGGCGAGCCCCACGGGCGCCGGAGCGCTCGCGACCGGGACCTTCTGAGCAGACCGCCTCGCTGGCGCCGAATGCCGCGGGGCACCTCCCCGCGCGAGGCGAAAGTTCCCGCCGCAGAGCGCCGCCGGCTTCCTGCGCTTCGGAACGGCGTTGGCCCGTGACGTGCCCCATCGATGTCGCATGGGCCCCCTCTTCGCGCTCGCGCTCGGCACGCCCGTCTGGGGCTTCGCGCTCGCGCCTCCTGTTGCGCTCCCCTCCTTCGTCGCCGCCGACCTCGGGCAGATCCACATGGCTCCGCTCGACCAGCCCTTCCGGATCGAGCCCGAGGCCGACCTCGACGCCATGGCGCGTGCGCGCACGATGATGGACGCGATTCGCGGCGCACAGATCGCGACGAACCTCGGGATGGCAGCGACGTTCGTGCTCGGAACGATCGCGTTCGCGGACCGCTACGGCTTCGCCCCGGACGCCGCGTCGACGGCCTGCGCGACCGGGTCCTCGGTCCTCCACTACTGTGAGGGCACGACACCCGTCGCGAACCTCGTCGCGGCTGGGGCGACGGGCGCGTTCGCGCTGACGATCTTCGTCCTCTGGACCGAGACCGACCTCGCGCTCGCGGAGCAGCTGGACGGCGACCTGCGCCTCTACGCCATCACGCGCGTCCTCGCGCGCGTCATGAACGCGGTGGGCGCCGTCGTCGGCCTCTTGCTCTGGAACGCCGTCGACCTCGGTTGGGCCAACGAGGAGCGAGACTTCGGCGTGCTCCAGGGGGTCGGCGCCGCGCTCGTCTCCTGGAACGCCGCCACCCTCGTGCTCGAGACCGCGAACACCGCGCTCGTGCTCTGAGGACTCGATCGACCCGTCGATCGACATCGTGAGCACGGCGCAGTTCTCCCGTTTCGGCGGGCTCGGGTTTCGCGCTATGGTCCGCGCCTTCCGGAGCAGGCCATGGTCAACTCGCGTCGCTTCTCGAGCTGTTTCTTCTTCGTCGCCCTCTGCGTTTCTCTCCTCGCGGGTGCATCCGTCCCCCGTGGCGCGTCGGCGCAGACCACGCGCACGCGCGCCATCGTGCTCAGCTTCGAAGGTTGGCACGCCGACCAGGCGCGCACGGCGGCCGTCGACGGGCTGGCGGCTGCGTACGACCTCATCACGGAGCAGACGGCGATCGACACCGCCAGCTCGATGGGCGTCGACCCCGGGACCCCGGAAGGCATGGGCGCCGTCGTCGCGCGGCTCCACATCGAGCTGGTCGTCGGCGGAACCGTCGCGGGGACCGGACGCTCCGCGCAGACGACGGTCTGGGTGACGGACACGCAGGGCAACACGCTCGCGACGCGAACGGCCTCTGGGCCCGGCACGGGCCGCCGCGGCGGCATCGCGATCGGCAACGCTGCGCTCGAGGCCTGCTCCGAGGGCGTGATGCAGCTGCATCCGATCGGCCCGCAGCCGCAGCCGCAAGCGCAGCCGCAGCCCCAGCCCGAGGCGGAGCCCGAGCCGGAGCCCGAGCCCCTTCCGGACTACGACATCGAGCACGAGGTGGCCGGCGCCTCGCGCGGACAACGGCACGACGGGGAGCGGCCGACGCCCCGCCGCGGCGGAAGCGACGGCGGCAGCGGCCCGTCGATCAGCGGTCGCTGGAACCAGCCGGTCTTCCGTGCGCTCATCGGCGTCGACGTGCGCAATCGCGTCGCGTCCGCCAGCCCGAACCCCGAGATCAATCGGTTCGACGCGGACTTCGGGCCCGCGATCCAGCTGCTCCTCGAGACGCGTCCCTTCGCGCAGTCGGACGACGCGACGCGCGGTCTCTACGCGTACGTCTGGACCGAGTTCTCGGCGGGCCTCTCGTACTTCCCGAACGCAGCGACGGACGAGACCGCGGCGATGACCCTCTACGGGCTCGACATCGGCGCCGGTTACGCGGGCACGATCGGCGAGGTCTTCGAGCTGATCGGGACCGTCGGCTTCGGCATGGACGGCGTCGGGCTGAGCGAGCTCGATCCTCCGACCGCCCACTATCCCTCGGTGCAGATCATGTACCTGCGCCCCGCGATCCAGGCGCGCGTCCGGCTGGCCGAGGATCTGCTGATCCTCGAGGGCTCGTTCGGCGGGCGCATCATGCTCAGCGCCGGCGATCTCAACACGTTCGGCTCTCCGGGAGGCGGCGGCATCGACTGGTCGATCGGCCTCGCCGGCATCATCGACCCGGGCTTCACCTGGCAGCTCCGGTTCGGGTACTCGGGCAACTACATCAGCTACGGCGACCCCGGCGACGGCGCGCCGTTCCTCGACTCCGGTGTCGAAGAAGCCTGGCGCATCCTCATCGGCATCGGCTGGGCCTTCCGCTGAACGGCGTCCGCGGTCTGCCGCGCTGACGGCCGACCGCGGTCCCGCGGGCGGCGAGCCCGATGCTCTTCAACAGCCTCGACTACGCCTGCTTCCTGACGCTCGCCCTCGCGGGCTACTGGGCGCTGCGGCGGGCTTTCGGCGCGCGGCTCGTCTTCACGTTCCTCGCGAGCTGTCTCTTCTACGCGGCGTGGAACCCCTGGTACCTAGGGCTCATCCTCTTCTCGACGGCCTTCGACTGGCTCGTCGCGCAACAGATCCACGCGAGCGCGAAAGACGCCGTACGCAAGCGCTGGGTCGCCGTCAGCGTCGTCACGAACCTCACGCTGCTCGGGATCTTCAAGTACTACGACTTCGGCGCCGAGGCCGTGCGCGACGGGCTCGCCCTCTTCGGTGCCCACGTGCGGCCGCCGTTGCTCCACGTCGCGCTGCCGATCGGCATCTCGTTCTACACGTTCGAGTCGCTCAGCTACTGCATCGACGTCTACCGCCGGAAGTGTGAGCCGGCCAAGAGCCCGCTGCGTCTCCTCTTCTTCATCACGTTCTTCCCGAAGCTCGTCGCGGGCCCGATCGCACGGCCCTCCGAGCTCCTGCCGCAGCTCTCTCGCGAGCCACGCGTCGACCGCCGTCAGATCGGAGAGGGGCTCTTCCTCATCGCGCTCGGCCTCGCGAAGAAGGTGATCATCGCGGACTTCCTCTCGGTGAACCTCGTCGACCGCGTCTTCGACACACCGGAGGGCTACACGGCGAGCGAGGTCGTGATCGCGCTCTACGCGTTCACGCTCCAGATCTACATGGACTTCTCCGGCTACACCGACGTGGCGCGCGGCTCGGCCAAGCTCTTCGGCATCGAGCTACCGGAGAACTTCGATCGCCCGTATCAGGCGAAGAGCCCCGCGGAGTTCTGGCGCCGCTGGCACATGACGCTCTCGACCTGGCTGCGCGACTACCTCTACTTCCCGCTCGGCGGCTCGCGCCTCGGCCCGGTGCGCACGTACTTCAACCTCTGGCTCACGATCTTCCTCATCGGCCTCTGGCACGGCGCCTCGTGGACCTTCGTCCTCTACGGCGCGATCCAGGGCACCGCCGTCGCGCTGCACAGGTTCGTCAGCCGCATGCGCGGGAAGGGGGCCGGGGAGACCGCGAAGGATCCGTGGTGGCTCACGGCGCTGAAGGTCTTCGGCACGCTCCAGTTCGTCGTGTTCTCGCGCATCCTCTTTCGCGCGACCGACCTCGGGAACGCGCGTGACATCGTCGATCGCCTCTTCTCGGCGACCTACTCGCTCGCGAACGTCGCGCCCTGGGTCTGGGCGGCGCTCGTGGTCGGCTTCGCGCTCCACTACACGCCACGGACCTGGCTCCACGAGATCCGCGATCTGTTCTGCGGGCTTCCCGCCGCCCTTCAGGGGATCGTCCTCGCGCTGACGCTCGCCTTGCTCTCTCTGGTCGCGACGACCGAGACCGTGCCGTACATCTACTTCCAGTTCTGATGCCCGAGCCCCAGACGAAGCCCGTGAAGGAGGTTCCGACCGACGCCGAAGTGGCGCTCGCGTTGCGTCACCTCGGCGTGGCGTTCGTCGCCGTCCTGGCGCTCGGGGCGCTTCCGTACGCGCTCGGAAGCCTCTCGCGCGTTCGGCCGTGGGAGCCGGGGGAGGGCGTACCGGTCGCTCGGCTCTTCCTCCCACAGGTCGAAGGCGCGCCCGCGCCTACTGCAGGTGGCACCGCGCCCGTCGCCCCCGACACGGCGGTCGATCCCTCGATCCTCGCGGCGGCCGCGGAGGCGGAGACGACCTCTCCCGAGACCGCCCGCCACACCGGCGTGGTCATCGATCCCGAGGAGTACGCAGGCCTGCCGCGTGAGATCGAGGACGAGCACGGCGCGATGCGCGCGTTCTACGAGTCGCTCCATCGCACCGCGGCCGGCGAGCCCGTGATCACGCGGGTCGCGCACTTCGGCGACTCCACCATCGCGCTCGACGGCATCACCATGACGGTGCGCGAGCGCCTGCAGGGCCGCTTTGGTGACGCCGGCCACGGGTTCGTCCTGGCTGCGCGCGGCTCGATGCCCTACCGCCATCACCAGATCCGACACGAGAGCGATCCGAGCTGGCGCATCCAGGACATCACGCACCTCTCGCTCTCGGACGGTCGCTACGGGCTCGGCGGCGCACAGGCGCGATCGACCGGCGGGGCCGACGCGCACTTCGAGACGGCCGACGAAGACTCGGCCGTCGGTCGCAGCGTGTCGCGCTTCGAGGTCCTCTATCAGCGCCACGCGCGCGGCGGGCGGCTCACCTATCGAGTCGACGACGGCGAGCCGAGCGAGCTGGACACGCGCTCCGAAGAGGGCGCCGCGGAGACCGACGAGGTGCTGCGCGTGGACGTCCCCGAGGGCGAGCACCGCCTCACCATCCGCGCCGCCGGCCACGGCGAGACGCGCCTCTACGGCGTCGTGCTCGAGCGCGGCGAGACCGGCGTCGTCTACGACTCGCTCGGCATGGTCGGCGCGCGCGCGTCCCGGATGCTCGGCTTCGATCCGCTTCATCTGCACGGTCAGCTCGCGGCGCGCGACACCCAGCTCGTCGTGATCGCGTTCGGCGGGAACGACGCGGACGACTCACGGAGCGCCGAGGACTTCGAGGAGATCTTCCGCAACGTCGCGCGCCTCGTCCGCGAAGCCCGGCCGGAGGCGAGCTGCCTGCTCATGGCGCCGCTCGATCAGGCCGAGCGCGACGCACGCGGCACGGTCCGAACGCTGGCCCCCGTGCCCCGCATCGTGGAGGCCATGCGAAACGCCGCCCGCGCCGAGGGCTGCGCGTTCTTCGACACGTGGAGCGCGATGGGCGGCGAGGGAAGCATGGGCCGCTGGTATCGGAGCTCCCCGCGGCTCTCGTCGGGCGACTTCCGCCACGCCACTCCGGCCGGCTACCGCGTCATCGGCGAGACGTTCTATCGCGCGCTGCTCTCGGGCTTCGCGCGCTACGAGGCCGCGCACGAGTGAGGCGCGCTCGCCGCGCCCCGATCGCACGCCGTGCTAGAGCACCGGCCGTGCGCGCCCGCTCCGACGCTCCCTCCGTTCGCCTCCGCAAGGACGTGCGCTTCTCGATCGCCGCGGGCCACCCGTGGGTCTACCGCGACGCGCTCGAGGCCCACGGCCTCGGCCCGGGGACCGACGTGCGCGTGGTCGATCGCGAGGACCGCTTCATCGCCCGCGGTCTCATCGAGGAAGGGCCGATCGGGGTCCGCGTGCTCACGCGGAAGGACTTCCCCATCGGCCGCGACCTCGTCGAGCGCCGCCTCGACGCCGCGCTCGCGCTCAGAGCGCGGATCCTGCCGCCCGACACCAACGCGTTCCGACTGGTACACGGGGAGGGCGACGGCCTGCCGGGCATCGTCGTGGATCGCTACGACACGCGCCTCGTCGTGAAGCTCGACGGCATGGCGGCGCGCGCGCTCGAGCCGCTGGTGGTCGACTCGCTCGAGGCGAGGCTCGCGCCCGAGGCGATCCTCGTTCGGCGCGGCCGAGGCGAGCAGAAGAAGACCGAGCTGGCGCGCGGGACGATGCCCGACGGGCCGGTCGCGGTGCGCGAGCACGGGATGCTCATGAGCGTGGATCTCGTGCGAGGGCAGAAGACGGGGCTCTTCCTCGATCACCGCGAGTCCAGGAAGCGCGTGCGGCAGCTCGCGAGCGGCGCCTCGGTGCTCAACCTCTACGGATACACGGGCGGCTTCTCGATCGCTGCGGGGCTGGGCGGGGCGAGCTCGGTCACGACCGTCGACGTCGCCGAAGGCGCGCTCGCGCTCGCGACCGAAGGCTGGGCGCGGAACGAGCTCGATCCGGCAGCGCACCGCACGGTCTGTGAAGACGTGCCTCGGTTCCTCGAGACGCTGCGCGCCGAGCGCACGACCTTCGACATCATCGTCGCGGACCCGCCGAGCTTCGCTCCCAGCGAGGCCGCGCTCCCGCAGGCGGTTCGAAGCTATCGCTCGCTCCATCGCTCATGCCTGCGCCTGCTCGCGCCGGGCGGCCTCTACCTCGCCGCGTCGTGCTCGAGCCACGTCGGCCGCGAGCTCTTCGATCGCACGCTCCTCGAGGGCGCCGAGAAGCTCGGCGCCGTGCTCCAGGTCCTCGAGCGGTGGAGCGCGCCCGCCGATCATCCGCGCCTCGCCGCGTTCCCGGAGGGCGACTACCTCAAGTGCACGCTCGTGCGCGTTCTCCCAGGAGCCTGAGGCTCAAGCGAGGGCCGCCAGGACGAGCGTCGTCGCGCGCGCCGAGAGCTCGAGCCCGAGCGCGGCGCCGCGTGCCGCCTCCGACATCTTCGCCCAGCTCTTCTTCAGGATGAGGACGACCTTCTCGTCCGCGTGTTTCTGGGCGAACGCCTCGAGCTCGGCCTCGAGGAAGACGAGGCACGCGCAGTCCTCGAGCGTCCGCGCCGCGGGGTCGGTCGCTCTCGCCTTCTTCTGCACGATGCTGGCGACCCGCGAGGCGAACGCGTCGTCGTACCCGCAGTCGGCGCAGAGCCTGCGGACCTCCTCCGCGTGCCGTTCGCCAGCCGCTCGCCGCCAGGACAGATAGCCCACGCGGCCTTCCGGGAAGGCTTCTCGCGGCGACCGCCATCGCGCGAGGTGCTGTGCGCGCACCGCGAGCCGGAGCGCGTCGTCCGCGTCAGGCGCGAGGCGCGTGAGCCAGGCGCTCATCCTCTCGGCGTACACGAGCTCGCTCGGTCGATCGCCCTCTCCGCGGCTCGGATCCTCCGAGTGAACCTCGTCGATGCGAGCGAGCGCGCGCGCGAGCCGTACGTCGGGCATGGCCCGAGCGTAGCGCGGGGACTTGTCCGCCTGCCGCCTCTGCCGTATCGCTCGCGCCGTCGATGTCACCCGCGCGCCTCTTTGCCCGCTCGCTCGCGATCGCGTGGATCTTCTTCCTGCTTCCGTGGCGCTACCTCGCGTGGGCCCTCACGCGCGAGGAGGCTCCGTCGAGCGACGACCGTGAGCGGGCGGTGGGCGGCCTTCTCGCCGACGCCCTCGAGCGCCTCGGTGCGACCTTCGTGAAGCTCGGACAGATCCTCGGGACCCGCCCCGACATCCTGCCGCCCGGGGTGGTCCAGGCTCTCGCGCGCCTTCAGGACGACGTCCTGGCCCTACCGTTCGCGGCGATCGAGCGCGTGCTCGCCGCCGAGTGGACCGCGGAGCAGCGGGCGCGGGTCGTCTCGATCGACGAGGAGCCTCTCGCCGCGGCTTCGGTCGCACAGGTGCACGCGGGTCGGCTGGACACGGGCGAGGAGGTCGTCTTCAAGGTGCAGAGGCCGGACGCGCGCCTCCAGATCGAGGGCGATCTCGTGCTGATGGGCCTCTTCGCCCGGGCGGCCGATCGACTGCCCACGCTGCGCCTGCTCTCGCTCCCTGGCGCGATCGATCGCTTCGGGGAGGCGCTCGCTGCGCAGCTCGACTTCGACGAGGAGCGCAGCAACAACCGGCGCTTCACGGAGAACTTTCGTCGCGTGCGCAAGCTGCGCTTTCCGACCGTGATCGACGATCTGTCGACCCCGCGCGTGCTGACGATGGTGCGGGTCATCGGCGTCAAAGCGATGCGGTTCGCCGAGGTCGGCGGCGAGCGACGAGAGCTCGCCGAGCGCGGCGGCCGCGCGATCCTGAAGATGGTGTTCGAGGACGCGTTCGTTCACGCCGACCTTCACCCGGGCAACATCTTCCTGTCCGCCGACGGGACCATGACCATGCTCGACCTCGGCCTCGCCACCGAGATCCCGGCCGACATGATGCGTCCCTGGGTGGACACGTTCAGCGCGATCGCCGCGCGGGACGGGCGCCGTGCGGCCGCGCTGTTCTACGGCTACGCGCCGAGCGTCGGCAGCGGCGACTACGCCGAGTACGAGCGCGACGTCGTCGAGTACCTCGAGATGCTCTACGGGGTGCTCCTCGCGGACGTGGAGGTCAGCCGGGTCGTCTCGGGGATGATGAACGTCCTGCGCCGGCACCAGGTCCAGATCGACCCCGTGTTCACCGTGGTGAACGTCGCGCTGCTGGTCGCGGAGGGGCTCGGAAAGCAGCTCGACCCGGACGTGGACCTCGTGCTGCTCGCGGTCCCTTTTCTCCTCCAGGCTCAGCTCACGGCCCCCCCAGGGCGGCCCATGCTCCGGCAGCCGCCAGCGGCCCCCCGTTGACGAAATCGACCCAGGCCCTTTCCTTCGACCCCGCTGCCTGCTAGGTTTGAGGCCGTTACGAGCCCGTTCGTGTCGCCCATCTGCTTCGGCCCCCGTCAGATCTCTTCCGTGCACCCCTGTCCCACTCGAGGACACAGCGCGGAGGGCTCGTCATTGTCAGACGCGTTCTGGCTTCGTTCTGACGATTTCGTTTTGCCGACGCAAGCCCCACGACTGCTCTCTCGCCTTGCGGGCGAGGCGGCGTGGGGAGGCGAGGTCCGGTTCCGAGAGGTTGGTTGTTGCGGCCGCATGAGCGCAGCCGCAGGGGAAGGGCATCTGAAGGCGCCCGTCCGTGGTTTGGTCCAGGAAAGAGAGAGATAGATCGATGGCGAAGAAGCTTTTTGTGGGCGGTTTGAGCTGGGGGACGACGGACGAAGGCCTTCGTCAGGCATTCGAGCGCTTCGGTGAAGTCACCGAGGCGAAGGTCATCACGGATCGCGAGACCGGTCGCTCGCGCGGCTTCGGCTTCGTGACGTTCGGAAACGATCAGCACGCGGACCAGGCGATCGCGGAGATGGACGGAGCGCTTCTCGACTCCCGCACCATCAACGTGAACGAGGCCCGTGAGCGCGCTCCCCGCTCCGGCGGCGGTGGCGGCGGCTACGGCGGTGGTGGCGGCGGCGGTGGCTACGGCGGCGGCGGCGGCGGTTACCCGCGCGCCGGCGGCGGTGGCGGCGGTGGCTACGGCGGCGGCGGCGGTGGTGGCGGCTTCGGCGGCGGTGGTGGCGGCGGCTTCGGCGGTCGCCCGGCCGGCGGCGGCGGCCCCGGTGGCTTCGGCGGCGGTCGCCCGGCGGGCGGACCCCCGGCCGGCGGCGGCGGCGGCGGCGGCGGCAAGCGCGACTTCGACAAGAAGCGCCGTGGCCGTGACGACGATGGCGGCGAGTGGTGAGATGAACGGGGCTCCCTGCTGAGCCCTGTATCGCTCCGAAGAAAACGAGAAACGGACAGGCCTTTCGGTCTGTCCGTTTTTCGTTCGTGGAGCTCCTTCCGCCTCAGAGAGCCCTCTCGCTCCGGTGGGCTCAACGCTGCGGAGCGAACACGATCGGGTACTGGGCGACCAGCCCGCCCTCGGGGCCCGACTGGAGGCGGATGCTCCGGATCTGCCCGATGACGCACTCGCTCAGCGTGCGGGAGCCCGTGGTGTCGTCCGTCGCGTGAACGTGGCTGAGCGTGCCGATCTCCTCCACCTGCATCGAGACCGTCACTCGCCCAGCGAGCTCGGGGTTCCGGGTGAGCTCGACCTCGTAGCAGCGCTGGATCGCGCCCATGCGGCGCTGCACCGCCGAGCGCAGCAGTCGCTCGTCCCAGTTCGGGTCCATCGGCACCTGGTCCCCGTCGGGGTCGTGGTCGAGCACCACTCGGACGGCCCGCTCCGTCACGGGACCCGCTCCCTCGGCGTGCTCGCCGCCGTCGACCGCGCCGCGGCGCAGCGTTCCGATGGGACCTGGCTGCATGTGCCCACCGGAGGTCCGCTCACGGAGCGCACCAGGATCGGCGCTCGCCATCGCGACTCCGTCGACGCTCGCGAGGAGCTCGGCCTGCGAGCCCGTCGGGCCGCCCTCGTCGACGAGGTTCGCGAGCGTACCGTCGCTGCCGATGGCGCCGATCATCATCTCCACCGCCATCGCCACCTGCGCGTGAACGTCCGCGATGCTCTCGGTAGGCGTCCTCGTGACGGGCGCGCGAGGCGAGGACGTGTGAGAGGGCGTCTCGGTCACGGGCGTCTGCGCGATCGGCGTCTCGGTGTCGCGCGGCGTGTCGGAGTCCGTGAACGACGGCACCTCCGGCGGCGGCACCTCCTCGGCGAAGAGGATCTCCGCGGTGCGCTCGTCGATCTGCGCGAGGCTCGCGGGCATGGGCCAGTCGGCCTCGGTGAGCGCGACGATCCCGGCGAAGTGGAGCATGAAGGACGCGGCCGCGACCGCCGTGAAGAACCAGTCGACGCGGTCGAGCAGGCGCTGCTGAACCGCGAGCGGCAGCGCGGGGCGAATCCGCATCGGGGGCGCGGGCACGCGCTGGAAGAGGATCGCGACCTCGTCTTCGCCGCTTCCCAGCACGATGCGGCCACGCGCCGTCGCGTCGAGCGCGAGGCTCGCTCCCTCGAGCCCCTCGAGCCCGCGCGGCGCGCCACCGGACTGCACGCGGCCGCGCGCGTCGTGCGGAACGACGAGGTCGGCGCGCCCGGGCGTCACGCGCAGCAGGACGAGGCGATCGAAGGGCAGCGCCGCGTCGACGACGTCGGCGTGCTCGGAGCGGCCGACGCTGAGCTCGCCCGCCTCCAGGATCCACTCGCGCTCGACGCGTCCGTGGCGGGCGACCGCGACGCGGAGCGCGAGGCGTCCGGCGACGCCCGACGGGACGATCGCGCGCATGGCCGTGGTCATCGAGCCCGGACGGATCGCTCCGCCGGCGGAAGGAAGCTGTTCCTCTCGCATGGTTCCCCTTCACCGCGCGCGGGGTGGTGCGTCGCGCTTCGGTCTGCCGGTACCGACAGCCTCGGCGCGGAGAAGTTCCCGGCGCTCAGCCCGCGCTGGCGGGCGCTTCCGCGTCCGGCTCGGTCGACGACGCTTCGGAGGCCGGCGCCTCATCGGGGCCCGCAGCCTCGTCGGGAGCGTCCGTCGCGCCGGGCACGAGCCCGCCGAGCGCCCCGGGCGAGAGCCGGCCGGCGAGCAACGGCATCACGTACGGATAGCCGACCCGCATCGCGTCCACGTCCGGATCGATCTGCGCGACGAGCCAGAACGCGAGCACCGACGCGCGCTCCACGTAGAACCAGCCCTCGGGGTACTCCACCGAGCGCATGAGCTCCCGGAGCTCCTCCCGCGCCACCTCGGGGTCGACCAGCTGCTCGAGCTCGCGCTGGTTCGCTCGCATGAGCGCGCCCGGGGTTCGGTCCTTGATGCGCAGCAGGCGCTGGAAATACGTCTCGACCGTACGCTCGAGGAGATCGTGGTTGGCCTCCTCCGACGCGAAGCCCATCCGGAGGAAGCCGTCGAGGAGCTTCTTCCCGTCGCCTTCGAGCAGCCCGCCGATCACGTCGAGCAGCCCGTCGACCATCTGGTCCTGCACTTCGCTCACCGCGCCGAAGTCCAGGATCACGATCTTCGGCCGCCGCGGAGTTCGACCCGGCTGCACGAGGAAATTACCGGGGTGCGGATCGGCGTGGAAGAAGCGATCGATGAAGAGCTGCTTGTAGAAGCTCTCGACGAAGCGTGTCGCGACGGCGTGCGGATCGATGTTCGCCGCGCGAAGCTCGTCGAGCTTGTTGATCTTGATGCCCTCCATGAAGGTCATCGTGAGGACGCTCTCCGTCGTGAGCTCCTCGATGGGCGCCGGGAACAGGATGTCCTTCTCGCGCGCGAAGTTCGCGGCCATGCGCGTCATGCACGCGGCCTCGTGCAAGTAGTTCGTCTCGCGGCGAAGCAGGTCGACCAGCGCTTCGTGTACGCGCTCGATGCCCACGACGGGGACGATCCACTTGTAGACGATCACGGGTGCGGCTTCGTCGGCGTGAACGACATCGGGGACCGGCAGCGTGCCGTGGAGAAGCGTGAGCGTCGCGAGCTCCGCACCGAACGCATCGATGCCGCCGGCGTAGTGTTTGACCGCGAGGACCTCACCGCTGTCGACGCGCACCTTGTGGATCGTGTTCGTCAGTCCGCCCTCGACGCGCTCGACGTCGACGATCGGCGCACCGACCAG